>NZ_JAAZUH010000002.1:668756-1003135 GCF_013185915.1 Stenotrophomonas bentonitica
TCCACCCGCGAGGCACTCGCCGGACGCTTGAACGCCGGTCAGTTCATGGGCCTGATGACCTCGATGATGGCCATCATTCCCTCGCTGCGCCGCCTGACCAGCGTGCAGACCTCGATCTCGCGCGGCGTGGCCGCCGCCGAACGCCTGTTCGGCATCCTCGACCTGCCGGTCGAGCGCGACCAGGGCAGCACCCGTGCCCAGCGCGTGCGCGGCGAACTGTCGTTCGAGCACGTGATGCTGCGCTATCGCGAGGACACCGGCATCGCGCTGGACGACATCACCTTCGAAGCCAAGCCGGGCACCGTCACCGCCATCGTCGGCCGCTCCGGCAGCGGCAAGACCAGCCTGATCCGCCTGGTGCCGCGCTTCTACGAACCCAGCGGCGGCTGCATCCGTCTCGACGGCGTGCCGCTGGACGACTACCCGCTGGCCGACCTGCGCCGCCAGGTCGCGATGGTCGGGCAGAAGGTCATGCTGTTCGACGACACCGTGGGCGCCAACATCGCCTACGGCATGGATGCCACCGACGAACAGATCCGCAAGGCCGCCGAAGCCGCCAACGCGTGGGAGTTCATCGAGCGCATGCCGCAGCAGCTGCAGACCCCGGTCGGTGAGAACGGTGCGCTGCTTTCCGGTGGCCAGCGCCAGCGCCTGGCGATCGCCCGCGCGATCCTGCGCGACGCGCCGGTGCTGATCCTGGACGAAGCCACCGCCGCGCTGGACAACGAATCCGAGCGGCTGGTGCAGGACGCACTGCAGCGCCTGATGCCCGAACGCACCACGCTGGTGATCGCGCACCGCTTGTCCACCATCGAACACGCCGACCAGGTGCTGGTGATGGACCATGGCCGCATCGTCGAGCGCGGCACCCACAGCGAGCTGCTGGCGCTGGGCGGGTTGTACGAACACCTGCACAAGATGCAGTTCCGCGAAAGGCAGCCCTGATGGCGTCCAAGGGGTCCCAGACGCCGTCGTACTGGTATGACGGCAGTGCGGTTCCGTTCGCGGCGCGCGTGCTGGCGCCGGTGTATGGCGGCGTGGTGGCGTTGCGCAGGGCGCTGTACCGGCGCGGCTGGTTCAAGCGCCACGCATTGCCGGTGCCGGTGATCGTGGTCGGCAACGTGACCGCCGGCGGTACCGGCAAGACGCCGCTGACCATCGCGCTGGTCGACCGCCTGCGCGAAGCCGGCTGGAAACCCGGCGTGGCCAGCCGTGGCTACGGCCGCGAAGAGGCCAAGACCGCGCGCTGGGTGGATGCGGATACCGAAACCGCGCTCGGCGGCGACGAGCCGGTATTGATCGCCTGGAAAACCGGCGTGCCGGTGCGGGTCGACGCCGACCGCGTGGCGGCCGGCAAGGCGCTCATCGAAGCCGGCTGCGACATCATCGTCTGCGACGACGGCCTGCAGCACTACCGGCTGGCGCGCGACGTCGAAATCGAAGTGGTCGACGCGCAGCGCCGCTATGGCAACGGCCGGCTGATCCCGGCCGGTCCGTTGCGCGAACCAGCCAGCCGCGCGCGCGACTGCGACTTCCGCGTGGTCAACCTGGGCCAGGCCAGCGCCGACCCGGCTGCGCTCGCGTCGTGCGGGTTCGGCGAATGGGCGATGCAGATGCATATCGACCGCGCCCAGCCGCTCAGTGGCGGCCGTGCCCGCGCGCTGTCGCACTTCCGTGGCCAGCGCGTGCATGCGGTGGCCGGCATCGCGCACCCGCAGCGCTTTTTCGACATGCTGCGCGCGCAGGGCATCGGCGTGGTTCCGCACGCCTTCGCCGACCACCACGCCTACCAGCCGGCCGACCTGCGCTTCGGCAGCGAGCTGCCGGTGCTGATGACCGAAAAGGACGCGGTGAAGTGCAAGGTGTTCGCGAACGAATGGCATTTCGCCGTGCCGTTGTCGGCCGACCTGCCGGCCGCCTTCTGGGTCGCACTGCTCGACCGCGTGGATAAACTCGGCAAGCGCTGAGCGCTGCCGTTTCGTTGCGTTTTTACCGGAGGTGCCCCGATGAGCCAGCCCGTCGATTTCGTTGTCGCCATTCCGGCGCGCTACGCCGCTTCGCGCCTGCCCGGCAAACCGCTGCGGCTGCTCGGCGGCACCCCGCTGGTGCTGCACGTGGCCGAACGCGCCCTGCAGGCCGGGGCACGCGAGGTCTGGGTGGCCACCGACGACACCCGCATCGCCGACGCGCTGCAGGGCCTGCCCACGGTGAAGGTGGCGATGACCGACGCCAGCCACGCCTCGGGCACCGACCGCCTGGCCGAGTGCGCACGGCAGGCAGGCTGGTCGGACGACACCCTGGTGGTCAACCTGCAGGGCGACGAACCGTTCGCGCCGGCCGACGGCATCCGCGCCGTGGCCGAAGCGCTGGTCTACAGCGGGGCCGACATGGCCACCCTGGCGACCCCGGTCGAAGACGCCGAGACCCTGTTCGACCCGAACGTGGTCAAGGTCGTGCGCCAGCAGAACCTGGACGCGCTGTACTTCAGCCGCGCGCCGATCCCGTGGGACCGCGACGGCTTCGCGCGCTCGCGCGACAGCCTTTCCGGGCCGCACTGGCTGCGCCATATCGGCATCTATGCCTACCGCGCCGGGTTCCTGCAGCGCTTTGCCGCGCTGCCGCCGGGCCGGCTCGAACAGCTGGAATCGCTGGAGCAGCTGCGGGTGCTGGAAGCCGGGCACCGCCTCAGCGTGGCGCTGTCCCCGGCAGCCTTCCCGCCGGGCATCGACACCCCGGCCGACCTGGAGCGTGCCGAGGCCTGGCTGGCCCGTCGTCAAATTGACGGTGGCACGACGGTTGCATGACGCGCAGTCCTGCATAATCACCGCATGAACGTACAGCTCGTCCAGGACCTTCCCGAATTCGCCACGTGGCTCAACGCCGCGCCGACCACCCTGACCGAGCTGCGTGGTCGCCCGGTCGTACTTGCCTTCGTCAACGCCGGGTCGGTCTGGTGTGCGCAGCGCCTGGCCGAGCTGGGCCAGTGGCAGTCGCGCAATCCGGGCAAGCTGCAGCCGTTGATCCTGCAGGTGCCGCGCTTCGACTTCGAACGCCAGCCCGAGCAGGCGTTGAAACTGCTGCGCCGCCAGGGCGTGGGGTCGCCGGCACTGCTCGATGCGGACTGGGATGGCTGGCGCCGTTTCAACGTGACCGCCTGGCCGACCCTGGTGCTGCTGGACGCGCAGGGCAGGGAAGTGGACCGCCTGGTCGGCTTTGGCGACGACCTGGACCGCGCGCTCAACGCGCTCTGCCAGGGCATCGCCAGCCCGCTCGACGGCGACGCGCCGCGCCTGCGCGAGCTGAGCCCGGAGCCGCGCCTGCCGCTGCTGTTCCCGTCCGCGCTGGCGGTGAGCACCGAGCGGCTGTACATCGCCGACAGCGGCCACCACCGCATCCTCGAATGCAGCCATGCCGGCCGCGTGCTGCGCCAGTTCGGGCTGGGCACCGCCGACATGATGGACGGCGGCCCCGGCGAGGCCGCCTTCAACCGGCCGCAGGGGCTGGCGCTGGAGCGTGAGTGGCTTTACGTGGCCGACACCGGCAACCATGCGCTGCGCCGCGTGCACCTGCTGACCGGCCAGGTCGACACCCTGTGCGGCAACGGCCGCCCGGGCGACCCGCGCGAAGTCGCGGTGGCCGACCCGCGCCAGGCGCCGCTGAACCACCCGCAGGGCATCGCCGTGGCCGACAACCAGGTCCACATCGCGATGGCCGGCGACAACCGCATCTGGAGCTACCACCTGGGCCAGCGCACGCTGTCCTGGCGGGCCGGCTCCGGCGCGATGGACGAGCGCGACGGCAGCGGCCACCTGGCCGCCTTCGCGCAGCCGACCGCGCTGGCCGCGGTGCAGCAGGTGCTGTACGTCTGCGATGCACTGGGCTCGTCGATCCGTTCCATGCAGCTGCGCGGCGACCTGGTCCAGACCCTGGTCGGGCAGGGGCTCTGGTCGTTTGGCGAACAGGACGGCCCGCGCACCACCGCGTTGCTGCAGTACCCGCAGGCGATCGCGATGAGCCCGGACGCCCCGGTGCTGTGGATCGCCGACGCCGGCAACGGCCGCCTGCGCACCCTGCGCCTGGGCGGCGGCGAACTGAGCACGGTGGAACTGCCGCGCCGCCTGCATGGCCCGTCCGGGCTGGCACTCGGCGGCGGGGCGGTCTGGATTGCCGAAACCGACGCGCACGCCGTGCTGCGGTTCGACCCGGTCAGCGGCGTACTGAGCGACGTGCCGATCAGCGAATGACCCTGCCCACCGCACCGGCCTTCGACGGCAAGGCATTCGCGGCCCACCTGAGCACCGCGCCCGGCGTGTATCGCATGTACGCCGCCGACGACACCCTGTTGTACGTCGGCAAGGCGCGCGCGCTGCGCAACCGGGTCGGCAGCTATTTCAACGGCGCGCCCAAGACCACGCGGATCATGTCCATGCTGTCGCAGGTCGCGCGCATGGACGTCACCGTCACCCGCTCCGAGGCCGAAGCGCTGCTGCTGGAAAACCAGCTGATCAAGTCGCTGTCGCCGCGTTACAACGTCTCGCTGCGTGACGACAAGACCTACCCGCATGTGCTGCTGACCCGCGAAGAGTGGCCGCGCATCGCGCTGCATCGCGGCCCGCGTGCGGTACCCGGGCGCTACTTCGGCCCGTACCCGGGCGTGACCGCGGTGCGCGAAACGCTCAACCTGATGCACAAGCTGTTCAAGCTGCGCAACTGCGAGGACAGCGTGTTCCGCAACCGTTCGCGGCCGTGCCTGCAGTACCAGATCGGTCGCTGCAGCGCGCCCTGCGTGGCGCTCGTCGCGGAAGCCGACTACGCAGAGTCGGTGCGCCGCGCGTCGCTGTTCCTGGAAGGCAAGAGCGACCAGCTCGCGCGCGAACTCGGCACCCAGATGCAGGCCGCCAGCGAGGCGCTGGAATTCGAGCAGGCCGCGCGCCTGCGCGACCTGGTCACCTCGCTGCGCAGCATGCAGACCCGCCAGTACGTCGACGGCCGCGCCGCCGACCTGGACGTGCTCGCCTGCGCCACCCAGGGCGCCAACGCCTGCGTGATGCTGCTGGCGTTCCGCGACGGGCGCAACATGGGCACGCGGCCGTTCTACCCGCGTACCAATGGCGAGGAGAGCGCCGAGGAAGTGCTGGGCGCCTTCGTGTCCCAGTACTACGCCGAACAGACCCCGCCGCGCGAGATCCTGCTCGACCGCGAGATCCCCGATGCCAGCCTGATCGAATCCGCGCTGAGTACCTCGGCCGACTACAAGGTGCAGCTGAAGTGGAACGTGCGCGGCGAGCGCGCCGGCTATGTGGAACTGGCCAGCCGCAACGCGCAGATCACCCTGGTCAGCGAGCTCACCAGTCGCAGCGCGCAGCACGCGCGCAGCGAAGACCTGCGGCAGATGCTCGGCCTGGCCGAACAGGTCAAGCGCGTGGAGTGTTTCGACATCAGCCACACCATGGGCGAGGCCACGGTGGCATCGTGCGTGGTGTTCGACGCCAGCGGCCCGGTGCGCAGCCAGTACCGTCGCTACAACATCAGCGGCATCGAGCCGGGCGATGACTACGCCGCCATGCGCCAGGCGATCGACCGCCGCTTCCGCCGCGCCGTGGAAGAAGAGGGCGTGCTGCCCGACCTGCTGCTGATCGACGGCGGCGCCGGCCAGCTCGCCCAGGCCCAGGCGGCGCTGGCCGACCTCGGCGTGGAAGGGGTGATGCTGGTGGGCGTGGCCAAGGGGGTGGAGCGGCGCGCCGGGCATGAAGCGCTGGTGCTGCCCGACGGCCGCGAGCTGCGCCCGGGTGCGGCGTCGCCAGCGCTGCAGTTCATCCAGCAGGTGCGCGACGAAGCGCACCGTTTCGCGATCACCGGCCATCGCGGTCGCCGCCAGAAGGCGCGCATGACCAGCAAGCTGGAAGACATTCCCGGAATCGGGCCGCGCCGTCGCGCCAGCCTGCTCAAGCATTTTGGTGGCCTGGTCGGCCTGAAAGCAGCCGGCGAAGCGGAAATCGCGAAGGTCGAAGGCATCAATGACGCCCTCGCCGCACGCATCTACGCTAACCTTCATGGACTGCCCACGCCCCCTGCGGCCGGCGAGTAGAGAGACGCAATGAAGTTGACCCTCCCCACCTGGCTGACGCTGCTGCGGATCGTGATGATCCCGGTGCTGGTGCTGGTGTTCTACCTTCCCTATACCTGGACCAACTTCGCCTCGGCGGCGATTTTCGGGCTGGCTGCGCTGACCGACTGGCTGGATGGCTGGATCGCCCGTCGCTACGACCTGGCGTCGGCGTTCGGTGCCTTCCTCGATCCGGTCGCGGACAAACTGATGGTGGCGGTGGCGCTGTTCCTGATCGTGCAGGGCCACCCGACCCCGTGGATGGCGTTCTGGGCAGCGGTGATCGTCGGCCGCGAAATCGCGGTGTCGGCGCTGCGCGAATGGATGGCCGAAATCGGCCAGCGCGCGAAAGTGCGCGTGGCCCTGATCGGCAAGATCAAGACCACCGCGCAGATGGTCGCGCTGCTGTGCCTGCTGTATTCGGTCGCGCCGAACACGCCGGTGTCCGACATCTGGATGGGCGAACCGGTGTTCCATATCGGTGACTGGACCCTGGCCATCGCCGCCGTGCTCACGCTGTTCTCGGGCCTGCAGTACCTGCACGCCGCATGGCCGAGCCTGCGCGAGGACGAGCGCGCCGCACGCGAAACCGCGCGTGCGAAAAAGAAAGGCTGAGGGCTGTTGACAGCACCGCGTTTGGCTGTAGAATTTCGCCTCCCAAGCGGGAATAGCTCAGTTGGTAGAGCGCAACCTTGCCAAGGTTGAGGTCGCGAGTTCGAGTCTCGTTTCCCGCTCCAGATACAGAAAAAAGCGACCCGCGGGTCGCTTTTTTCGTGTCAGGCCGGTGTCGCGACTGGTCGAATGCGTCGCAGTCGAATCACGCTGAATATCGCTGCATAAACCTGTTGACGACGTGAAGGATTACCGACACAATAGCGCTCCTTCGACGCAGGTCGACGGAAAACGCAACAAATCTGCGGGAATAGCTCAGTTGGTAGAGCGCAACCTTGCCAAGGTTGAGGTCGCGAGTTCGAGTCTCGTTTCCCGCTCCAGATTGTGTCGCGATGTGAAAGAGCTGGTGTGTTTCCAGTGGTTTTGGTAGCATATCCGCTTGATTCTGCGGGAATAGCTCAGTTGGTAGAGCGCAACCTTGCCAAGGTTGAGGTCGCGAGTTCGAGTCTCGTTTCCCGCTCCAGATTCCCGGCCTGGTGGCAGAGTGGTCATGCAACGGATTGCAAATCCGTGTACGCCGGTTCGATTCCGACCCAGGCCTCCAGTTGTTGAAAAACCCCGCTTCGGCGGGGTTTTTCGTTTCTGCTGCCGACCTTCACCCGCCCCGTACAACGCCCTGCCTACTGTGCAGGAACGTTCCTGATCGAGGTGTTCGATGTATCTGGCCATGTGGATTGCGGCTGCCGGGGTGCCCGGTTCGTTCTGGGATTCGCCCAGCAACGTCAGCGGCGCGGTGGTGCTGGGGTTCGGGGTGGCGGCCATCGCCCTCTCGTTCGGCCTGGCCAAGGTGTTCAAGCGCTTCAACGGCGTGGCCTGGATGGTCCTCGGGGCGGGGCTGGCGATTGCCGCCTACGGCATCTGGCGGATGGGCGCCTGACATCATCCTGTCACCGCAGCACCGGCATGCTGTCTGCGTGTCGGTTTCAACTTGCTGAACGGTTCAGTTCACCAGCGAGGCCGGTTGCGCCACTGGTTGACTTCGCGCGAAGAGCGTGAAAGGGTGGAGTGAAACGTGGGTGAAGTTCCGTTGCCACCCAGCAGCGGAGCGGCAGGCGCAAGCCTGGCAGGGGGGAATTGCTCGTCTCGATCGCAGAGCAGGTCCAAGGGAGGTCGTATGCAATACGGCGCGAATGACCTGGCCAACGGTGTGCGCACCGAGCTGGAGGCCAGTTACAGCAAGCATGGATGTGGGCCGGAGTTCTGGACGACGTATCAGCAGGTGCTGGAGCGCCTGGTGCCGCAGGGGCGCAGCCGCACCCAGGTCACCAACGAGCTGGCCATGATCATTGAGCAGCTCGGGATTGTCCGGCGCGCGCAGATGGTGCCGCCGCCGAGCACGCGGGTGCGCTGAATCCGGTTGGGGAACCGGCGGTTACAGCTGTAGCAGACCCAATCCAAGCAGGCCCAGCAGGCACGCCAGCGCCGCCAGCACGCGTGGCCGCAGCCAGCGCCGGGGCCTGCCCTGCAGTGCATTGGCACTGGCCATCCTTACCAGCCCGGACGGGAACCGCCACGCACGCATCTGCGCATCGCAGGCGTCCACGCAGGCGCCGCAGGCGATGCAGTCCGGCAGCGGTGCACTGCGCACATCCAGCTGCATCGGGCACGCCTGCACGCAGGCCATGCAGTCCACGCAATCGCCCAGCCGGTCTTCGCTGAAGCGTGGCGGTGGCCCTGCCAATCCGGGATGTGCCGCACGGAACGCGTAGTCGCTGGCGCTGGTCGGGTCGAGCAGGCCACGGCCGCGTTGCGTCACGCTGCCCGTGCCGCGTCCGCGTGGGCCCCGCGGTTCGGCGCGGCGCGCGTCGTAGCAGACCTGCGGGGTATCGTCGTCGCACAGCAGCGGGGCCACGCGTGCGAACGGGCACAGGTCGATGCAGACCTGCTCGCGCAGGAAGCCGGCATTGCCCCAGGTTGCAGTGGCATAGAACAGCACCCAGAACCGCTCCCAGCCGCTCCAGCTGGCTGGCCAGAACCCGGCCACCAGCGTCTGGATGGGCGTGAACAGTCCGACGAAGGTGATGCCGGTCCACAGCGCCACCAGCGCCCACGCCAGTTGCGTGGCAACCGCTGCGGCGGTGGGTCGGGGCAGCCACCGCACGCAGGCGCGCTCGATCCAGCGGAACAGGCCGCTCCACAGCGTCTGCGGACAGGCATGCCCACACCAGACCCGGCCGGCCACGGTGGTCAGCAGCACCAGCGAACAGGCCATCACCGCGATCAGCCCGAACAGCATGCCCACGTCCTGTGGCCACAGGGTCCAGCCGAACAGGTCGAAGCGACGCGCCGGCAGGTCCAGCAGCAGCGCCTGGCGGCCCTCCCAGCGCAGCCAGGGCAGGGCGTAGAAGCCGCCCAGCAGCATCGCGTGCAGCAGCGGGCGCCAGCGCAGGGCAGGGCGCGCAACCGGGGCGCAGGGCGTACTCACCCCAGCGGCAGCTCGTCGTCGTCGCGCGACAGCGGCCGCAGCAGGTAGCCGGTGACCGCACTGGCCATCGCCGTCACCGCCCAGAACATGAAGAAGCCCAGGGTGTAGCCCAGCTCGCGGCTCACCGCGTGGCCGGGAAAGCTGATCTCGCGCAACCGCAGCGGGTCCACGAACGCGAAGAACACCGCGCTGGCCAGGCCGGCGGCGATGAAGCTGGGCCACAGCACCGCGCCCCAGTGCTGGACCAGCGTGCGGCGGTGGCGTCGGGTCGGGTCGTTCAGCGGCGTCATGGCCTGCACGGTAGGCCCTGCGACAGCACGCCACATTGATCCTGATCAAACCGGCGTAGCATCATGCCCACCCCACCGTGTGCCGTACGCTGCCGAGGAATCCATGTCGTCCCCCGCCGTTCCCGACCTGCCCGTGGCCTCGCTCGCTCTGTGCAGCGAACAGGAGGTCACGCGGCTGGTGCACGACTTCTACGCCCGGGTGCGCCAGGACCCGAAGCTGGGCCCGGTGTTCGATGCCCGCGTCCACGACTGGGACGCGCACCTGGCCCAGCTGGTCGATTTCTGGTCGGCCATGCTGCGCGGTACGCGCCGCTTCAGCGGCAACCCGATGTCCAAGCACATGGCCATGCCCGAGCTGGAACGCGAGCTGTTCGATCGCTGGCTGCTGCTGTTCAGCCAGACCACCGGCGAATCGGGCAACCCGCCGATGCAGCGCCTGGCCGACGACGTGGCGGTGCGGATCGCCGACACCTTCTGGCGGCGCATCCAGATGCAGCGCTGGCCGGAACTGCCGGTCGTGCGCAATCTGCGCCCGGATTGATCTGGCTCAATGCGTGAAGGCGCCCGGGCGCGCACGCTGGCGCCATGGACACCCTTTCGCCTGCCGCCGCCGGGCTTGCCTGGCACTTCGATCCCGAGCTGCTGCGCCGGCATGACCGGCCCGGGCCGCGCTACACCTCGTACCCGACCGCGCCGCATTTCCACGACGGCTTCGGTGAGCACGGCCTGCGCGCGGCGATCGCCGACAGCAATGCGCAGGCGCTGCCGCTGTCGCTGTACGTGCACGTGCCTTACTGCAGCAGTCCGTGTTTCTACTGCGGATGCAACCGGGTCATTACCCGCGACCATGGCAAGGGCATCGCGTACGTGGCACGCGTGCTCAGCGAAGCGGACCTGATCGCGCCGTTGTTCGATGCCTCGCGGGAGGTGATCCAGCTGCACCTGGGCGGTGGCACGCCGAACTTCCTGGCGCCTGCGCAGATGCGCGAACTGATCGACGGCCTGCGCCGCCGGTTTTCCTTCAGCAGCGCCGCCGACCGCGACTTCTCGATCGAACTGGATCCCCGTTTCGTCAGCCGCGACGACATTGCCGAGCTCGGCGCGCTGGGGTTCAACCGGGCCAGCCTGGGCATCCAGGATTTCGACCCGGTGGTACAGCGGGCGATCAATCGCGAGCAGGGGGTGGATGCCACGCTGGACGTGTTGCGTGCGTGTCGCGAACACGGCCTGTCCTCGGTCAACGTCGATCTGATCTACGGGTTGCCGCACCAGACGTTGGAGGGTTTCGCCACGACCCTGGAAACGGTGCTGCGCGAACGTCCCGACCGCCTGGCGATCTACGGGTACGCGCACCTGCCGAACCTGTTCAAGGCACAGCGGCAGATACCGGATGCGGCGCTGCCCAGCCCCGAGCAGAAGCTGGCCCTGCTGGGCCTGGCGGTACGGCGGTTGTCGCTTGCGGGCTATCAGTACATCGGCATGGACCACTTCGCGCTGCCCGGTGAGAACCTGGCGCGCGCGCAGCGTGCCGGCCAGCTGCATCGCAATTTCATGGGCTACACCACGCACGCCCGGACCGACCTGGTCGGGTTGGGCGCCAGTGCGATCAGCCGCATCGGCAGCAGCTACAGCCAGAACCCGCGCGACCTGCCCGGCTGGGAGAGCGCCGTGGACAGCGGCCGCCTGCCGGTGTGGCGCGGCCTCACCCTGGACGCCGACGACGAACTGCGCGCCGAACTGATCAACCAGCTCATGTGCCAGGGCGAAGTGGACGGCCGCGCACTGGGCGCGCGCCATGGTGTCGATTTCGACCACTATTTCGCCGACGCCCTGGCGTCCCTGTCGGCGCTGCAGGCAGACGGCCTGGCCGAGTACCGCGACGGCGTAGTGCGCGCCACCGAACGCGGCCGCCCCCTCCTGCGCCTGCTGGCCATGTGTTTCGACCGCTACCTGGCGCAACCCGAACAGCCGGTGCGCTACTCGCGGGCGATCTGAGCGCTTCTGCGTTTGGAGCCATGAATGGAAATCGGCGTTTTCATTCGGAAAATCGTCTGGAGGCGGGAAAACCGCAGCGGTAGCATCCCCCGGTCGCGGGGATGCGCTCATCCAATGATTCTGGCGAGCCAAAAGGCGCCTTTCCGTGGCATTGACAACCATTCGTCAATAAACGAAACTGGCCATGCACGCGATCGAGCACTACCTCACCCCTGAAGGTCAGAAGGACGTCTACGTGGAATGGCTGCGGCGACTGCGCGATGCGGAGGCCAAGGTCGCGGTCATCCGGCGTATCGCCCGCGTTGAACACGGGAACTTCGGTGACTGCAGGTTCTGCCGCGATGGCGTCTGGGAGTTGCGCATAGACGTGGGCCAGGGTTATCGCGTGTATTACGGCATGGCCGGCGCGCGGCTGGTGCTGCTGCTGTGTGGTGGCGACAAGCGAACCCAGGACGCGGACATCGAGCGCGCGGTCGACTATTGGCAGGACTGGAAGCGGAGAACCGAACAATGAGAAGCCGATCCCATGATGAGGCGATGGCCGAGCTGTACCGTAGCGATCCCGCGCTCGCGCTGGATGTCATCAACAGCATCCTTGCCGACGGAACGCAGGCGGAGCTCATGACGGTCCTGCGCCACGTGGCGCAGGCTGTCGGTGGCGTGCAGTCGGTAGCCGAACAGGCGCATCTCAATCCTACCCAGCTGTACCGGACCCTTTCGCCGAAAGGCAATCCGGCACTGAACAGTCTGACGGCCATTCTCAAGGCGATGGGGCTGAGGCTGGCAGTGCAACCGCTCTCTGCGGCCCCTGCGCTTCACGCAACGTGACAGGACGAAGTTGTGGCTGTCCAACTGGTGCCCGGAGCCGGAATCGAACCGGCATGGGGTTGCCCCCGGCGGATTTTAAGTCCGATGCGTCTACCAGTTTCGCCATCCGGGCGCGCTTGGCGGGGTGAAGTGTAGCGGAAAGCAGGCCCGGCGCTGCGCTAGCATGGCGCAACCCTCCTGCCCGGATCCGCTGGCCATGCTCGAGCTCCATATCGGCAACAAGAACTACTCCTCGTGGTCGATGCGGCCGTGGGTGCTGATGACCCAGGCCGGCATCCCGTTCAACGAGGTGGTGCTGCGCTTCGACAGCTTCGACCCGGACTCGCAGTTCAAGCGCAGTGCCGAGGCGTTGTCGCCCTCGGGCACGGTGCCGGTGCTGGTCGATGGCGAGCGGGTGGTGTGGGACTCGCTGGCGATTGCCGAGTACCTGGCCGAAGGCTTCCCCGAACATTCGCTGTGGCCACGGGATCGCGGCGAACGTGCCCTCGCGCGCAGCGCCACCGCCGCCATGCACAGCGGATTCGGCGCGCTGCGCTCGCATTTCCCGATGAACATCGAAGCGCGGCTGCCCGAGATCGGTGCGCGCGTGCTGCGCAACCAGCCGGACGTGGTCGCCGACCTGCAGCGCCTGCAGGCGCTGTGGGAACGCCTGCTGGCGCGGCATGACGGCCCGCTGCTGTTCGATCGTTTCAGCATCGCCGACGCCTTCTTCGCACCAGTGGTGATGCGCCTGCACACCTACGCGGTGCCGGTATCGCCGCGCGTGGCGTCCTACATGCAGCAGGTGCAGTCGTTGCCGGGTGTAAAGGCCTGGGTGGCCGCGGCGCTGGCCGAACACGACTTCCGGCCCTTTGAAGAACCGTACCGGCAGGCGCCGGACGGAGGCTGAGCATGGCCCGGGCAATCGCAGCGGGCGTCCTGCTGGCGTGGCTGGCCTGCGCCGGCCTGGCCGAGGGCAGGGCGCAGTCGCCGCCGCCGGAGGTGATCGACCTGGCCCCGGTCGTGGTGTCCGGGGTGCAGCCCGGGCCCGGCATGTGGCAGGTACGCAACGCGCAGGGCCACACCCTGTGGATCCTGGGCACGGTGTCGCCGCTGCCGGCCAGGCTGGACTGGCGCGCCGACGAGGTCGAAGCGGTGATCGCCAGTGCGGACGCGATACTGGGTTCGCCGGGCTGGTCGCTGGATGCCGACGTGGGTTTCTTCGGCCGGCTGACCCTGCTGCCGTCGGCCATGAAAGCCGCGCACGATCCCGAAGGGCGGCGCCTGCAGGAGATCCTTCCCGCCGATCTGTACGCGCGCTGGCAGCCCCTCAAGCAGCGCTACCTCGGTCGCGGCGATGGCGTTGAGAAAGACCGGCCGCTGGTGGCGGCGACACGGCTGTACGCCGCCGCGCTGGACGAGGTCGGGCTGACCCCGCGTTCGGGCGTGGGAAAACAGCTGTCGAAGGCCTACAAGCGACGCGGGTTGACGCCGGTCTTAACCAAGGTCGAGATCAAGGTCGACGATCCCCGCAAGGCGTTGAAGGAAGTGCGCGCCAGTACGCTGCAGGACGTGACCTGCCTGCAGCGCACGCTGGACGTGGTCGAACACCAGCTGCCGCTGCTGGTTGAACGCGCCAATGCATGGGCCGTAGGCGACACCGAGGCGCTGCAGCAGCTGGCACTGAAGAGCCAGTACGACGCCTGCGTGGGCGCCATCGCCAGCAGCGAGCTGGGACAACGCCGTGGCATGACCCAGCTGGACGCACGCGCGTCCGCGAAGTGGCTGGCCGCTGCACGCGATGCACTGGCGAGGCACCCGGTGACCTTCGCCACGGTACCGGTGCATTCGCTGGTCGAGCCGGGCGGGTACCTCGACCGGCTGCGCCAGGCCGGTTACGCCGTGCAGTCGCCCTGAAGATCGGCCCGCGCGTCTTTTCCACCGCGCAGGCTTCATGGCATAGTCGTCTCGACTACACCGGGGGGTGCATATGGCATTGCACGCGTTCGCCTACGTCAGCGAAGCGGTCGAAGGAATCGACGGGTCGGACATCGACCGCATACTCGCCGCCGCGTCCAGCTTCAACAAGGTCACCGGTGTCACGGGTGTCCTGATGTTCGACGGCCAGCGTTTCCTGCAGTACCTGGAAGGACCGGACGATGGCGTCGCCTCGGTCGAACAGCGCGTCCTGAATGCCCGAAGCCACCTGCGCGTCCGCGCGCTGGCGCGTGGCGAAGTGGCCACCCGCCATTTCCCGCGCTGGACCATGGCGTCGTCCCGGATCGACCCGGACGTGATGAGCGCGATCGTCGACGCCGAGTGGCCGGGATTCAGCGCGGCCCCACCGGTGGAGGGCCAGCGGCGGGTGGGTTTCGCGCGCCTGCTGGAGCTTTGGACCGGTGTCTCCGGCGAGCTGGAGCCGGCCGCAGTGACCCTCGGTTCGTGATTGCGTGCGCGCCGTAACAGAAAGATCACAGTGCAGCGCCTACGATGTGTCTACCAGCTGTGACCGGTCCGGGGGAGGCCCCCGGGGTTGTCTGAAAGGGTAGTAACCGCAGCTGGACCACTTTGTTGGCCGTCGTCCGTACTCTCCGCGGGCGGCGGCTTTGTTCTTTGTAGGCCTGCCCGCGACACGTTAGGCTTGTCGCACCTGCATCCTGCCTCCTGGCCACGAATGATCGAATCCAACCTGCCGTTCCCGCACGCGGCCAGCGCCGCTGCGCAGGCGCGCATCTGCGTCATCGGGCTGGGCTATGTGGGGTTGCCGCTGACCGTGGCCTTCGGCGCGGTGCACCCGACCCTGGGCTATGACATCGATACGGCACGGGTCACCGAGCTGCAGCAGGGCCGCGACCACACCCTGGAACTGGAACCGCAAGAGCTGGCTGCGGCGGTGCAGGCGCGCTACAGCGCCGACCCGGCCGACCTGGCCGACTGCAACGTCTACATCGTCACCGTGCCCACCCCGATCGATGCGCACGAGCAGCCGGATCTCGGCCCGCTGCGCGCCGCCAGCACCCTGATTGCCAGCGTGCTCAAGCCGGGCGACCTGGTGATCTACGAATCCACCGTGTATCCGGGCACCACCGAAGAAGTGTGCGTGCCGCTGCTGGAAGCTGGCTCCGGCCTGCGCTTCAACCAGGACTTCCACTGCGGCTACAGCCCGGAGCGGATCAACCCGGGCGACCGCCAGCGACGCCTTGCCGACATCCGCAAGATCACCTCCGGCTCCACCGCCGAAGTGGCTGCGGTGGTCGACGCGCTGTATGCGCGCATCATCCATGCCGGCACCTGGCCGGCGCCGTCGATCCGCGTGGCCGAGGCGGCCAAGGTGATCGAGAACATCCAGCGCGACGTCAACATCGCGCTGGTCAACGAACTGGCGCTGATCTTCGACCGGCTCGGCATCGACACCCAGGACGTGCTCGATGCCGCCGGCAGCAAGTGGAACTTCCTGCCGTTCCGGCCGGGCCTGGTCGGTGGGCACTGTATCGGCGTGGACCCGTACTACCTGCTGCACAAGTCCGAGAGCGTGGGCTACCACCCCGACCTCATCCACACCGCGCGCCAGGTCAACAACCGGGTTGGCGCGCACGTGGCGCAGCGCGTGCTGGCGCTGCTGCAGGCGCGGGGCCACGCGGTGCCGCAGGCGCGCGTGCTGGTGCTGGGCGTGACCTTCAAGGAGAACTGCCCGGACCTGCGCAACAGCCGTGCGCTGGAGCTGGCCCAGTCGCTGCAGGACGCCGGCGCCCGGGTACAGGTGCAGGACCCGTGGGTGGGGCCGGCCACGTTGCAGGGCAGTGGCCTGCAGTGGGTGGACACGCCGGACCCGCAGGGCTACGACGCGGTGGTGCTGGCGGTGGCGCATGACCGGTTCCGGACCATGGACCGCGCCGCGATCCAGGCGCTGCTGCGCCCGGACGGGGTGGTGTACGACGTGAAGTCGGTCTGGCCGCGCGACGTGGTCGACGACCGGCTATAGACCGGAACGGTTGTAGACTCCGCCGCATGTGTTGATTGAGGAACGCCATGCACCGGTATCTGGTCTACGTGCTCGCCATCCTGTTGTTCCCGCTCTGCGTCTGGCTGGCCACGATCTGGCCGGCCTGGTACTGGGGCGTGGGGATCACCGCGGCCATGGTCGCGATCGGTACCTGGGACCTGGTCCAGAAGCGCAGCACGCTGCGCCGCAACTACCCGGTGCTGGCCCACTTCCGCTATGGGCTGGAATCGATCGGGCCGGAGATCCGCCAGTACTTCGTGCAGAGCGACCTGGAAGACGTGCCGTTCTCGCGCCAGCAGCGCGCGCTGATCTACCAGCGCTCCAAGAACGAAATGGACGTCGTGCCGTTCGGCACGCTGCGCAGCACCTATGCGGTGGACTACGAGTGGATCAACCACTCGCTGGCGCCCACCGAAGTGGCCGACCATGATTTCCGCGTGCTGATCGGGCCGAACTGCGCCAAGCCGTACTCGGCCAGTGTGTTCAACATCTCGGCGATGAGCTTCGGCTCGCTGTCGGCCAATGCGATCCGCGCGCTCAATGAAGGCGCGCGGCGCGGTGGGTTCTACCACGACACCGGCGAAGGTTCGATCTCGCCGTACCACCGCGAAATGGGCGGCGACCTGGTGTGGGAAATCGGCTCGGGCTACTTCGGCTGCCGCGACGAACACGGCGGTTTCAGCGAAGAGCGGTTCGTGGCCAACGCCAACACCGACCAGGTACGCATGATCGAAATCAAGCTGTCGCAGGGCGCCAAGCCCGGCCATGGCGGCGTGCTGCCGGCGGCCAAGGTCAGCGCCGAGATCTCGGCCACGCGCGGCGTGCCGATGGGCGTGGACTGCGTGTCGCCGTCGAAGCATTCGGCGTTCAACACGCCGGTGGAACTGCTGCAGTTCGTTGCGCGGCTGCGCGAACTCTCCGGCGGCAAACCGGTGGGATTCAAGCTTGCAATTGGACATCCGTGGGAGTGGTTCGGCATTGCCAAGGCGATGCAGGAAACCGGGCTGCTGCCGGACTTCATCGTGGTCGACGGTGCCGAAGGCGGAACCGGCGCGGCGCCGGCGGAGTTCATCGACCATGTCGGCGTGCCGATGCACGAGGCGCTGCTGCTGGTGCACAACACGCTGGTCGGGCTGGACCTGCGCGACCGCATCCGGGTCGGCGCGGCCGGCAAGGTAAGCAGTGCGTTCGAGATCGCCCGCACCATCGCGCTGGGCGCGGACTGGTGCAATGCCGGGCGCGGTTTCATGTTCGCGCTGGGCTGCATCCAGTCGCTGAGCTGCCACAGCGACCGCTGCCCGACCGGTATCGCCACCCAGAATCCGAACCGCTGGCGGCACCTGGACGCGGCCGACAAGGCCACCCGCGTGCACAACTACCACGAGAACACCCTGCGCGCGCTGCGCGACCTGCTCTGCGCGGCCGGCCTGCAGCACCCGGCCGAGCTGGGCCCGGAGCACATCGTGCGCCGCGTCTCCCCGGTCGAGATCCGCTCGCTGGCCTCGCTGTACCGCTACCTCAGCCCCGGTGAACTGCTGCGCCGCGTCCCCGACCACGCCGTCTTCCACGACTTCTGGTCCGACGCCCGCAGCGACTCGTTCGAGCCGCCGGCGCGCATCCGGGCATTGCGTAACAGCAAATCGCGGTAGAGCCGGGCTCTGCCCGGCATGCCGGAAGCCGGGCAGAGCCCGGCTCTACGCCAGGAACTCCACGACCCCACGCCCCGCCCGCAACCCGCTCGCGAAGCACGCGGTCAGCAGGTACCCGCCGGTCGGCGCTTCCCAGTCCAGCATCTCGCCGGCACAGAACGTGCCGGGCATCGCGCGCAGCATCAACTGCGCATCCAGGGCCTCCAGCCGAACCCCGCCGGCGGTGCTGATCACCTCGGCGATCGGGCGCGGTCGCAGCAGCGACAGCGGCAGGCGCTTCAGCGCAGTGGCCACGGCCTCGGCCGGCAGATCGCCCGCCTGCCTGCCCAGCACCTCGAACAGCAGTGCCGACTTCACCCCGCCCAGGCCAAGCTGGCGACGCAGGTGCTCTCCGAAACTGCGGCCCTGGCGCGGCTTGCGCAGCTTCTCCAGCACCTGCGCTTCGTTCTGTCCGGGCAGCAGGTCGAGCTGCACGACCACCTCGCCATCGCGCGCCAGCGTGTCGCGCAGGTCGGCCGCCATCGCGTATACCAGGCTGCCTTCGATGCCGTCGGCGCTGATCACGCATTCGCCCTGCTGCGAACGCGGCTGGCCGTCCAGCGCGGTCCAGTGGGCCACCACCGGCTTGAGCGGCGCACCGGCCTGGCGTTCGCGGAAGTAGGGCGTCCAGGCGATGTCGAACCCGCAGTTGGCCGGCTTGATCGGCGCGATCTCCACGCCGCGCGCGGCCACCGGTGCCACCCACGCCGCATCCGAACCGAGCTCGGGCCAGCTGCCGCCGCCCATCGCCAGCACCACGGCATCGGCCTGCACGCGCACCACGCCCTCGGGCGTTTCGAACTGCAGCGCGCCGTCCTCGTCCCAGCCGGTCCAGCGGTGCTGCACATGGAAACGCACCCCGGACTCCTTCAGGCGCCGCACCCAGCCGCGCAGCAGCGGCGCCGCCTTGCGGTCCATCGGAAACACCCGGCCGGAGCTGCCGACGTAGGTGTCGATGCCGAAGCCCTGCGCCCACGCACGCAGCGCGGGGCCGTCGAAATCGGCGAGCCACGCGCCAACCTCCGCGGCGCGCTCGCGGTAACGCGCCACGAACACGTCCAGCGGATCGGAATGGGTCAGGTTCAGGCCGCCCTTGCCGGCGATCAGGAACTTGCGCCCGGGCGAGCCCTTGGCCTCGTACACGTCCACGGCATGGCCGGCGGCGCGCACGGTTTCGGCCGCCATCAGCCCGGCCGGGCCGCCACCGATGATGGCCACGCGTCGCATCGCGGGTACTGCTTCGTCCATGCCGGTCAGCGCGGCTTGACGTCGAGCAGCTCCACGTCGAACACCAGCGAGGCGTTCGGCGGGATCGGGCCGGCGCCGGACGCGCCGTAGCCGTACTCGGCGGGAATCATCAGGGTGCGCTTGCCGCCGACCTTCATGCCGGCAAACCCTTCGTCCCAGCCGCGGATGACCTGGCCCTTGCCCAGCCCGAAGCTGAACGGCTCGCCGCGATCGACCGAGCTGTCGAACTTCTCGCCGTGCTTGTCGGCCGCCTTCTCGTCGTACACCCAGCCGGTGTAATGGACCACGATGGTGCTGCCCGGGGTGGCCTCGGCGCCGATGCCGGGCTGGGTGTCGATCTTCTCGAACGCGGCGATGCTGCCACCCGGCGGCGGCCCGGGCGGGGTACAGGCGGCCAGTAGCGAGAGCAGCGCGGGAACCAGCAGGAACTTCGGCAGACGACGCATGGGCGGCACCGGTGGTAAAGGGGGACGCAAGGGTAGCGCATCGCCGGGCGCTATCATGGGCGGATGTCGAAACTGCTGCTCAACCTGCGCAACGTCGCAGACGATGAAATCCAGGACGTGACCGCCCTGCTGGACCAGGCGGGCATCGCCCATTACCGGACCGAGCCCAGCCCCTGGGGGATCTCGTTCGGCGGCATCTGGGTCCGTGACGACGCCGACCAGCCGCGGGCCAAGGCACTCATGGCCGAGTACCAGCAGGCGCGCAGCGTGCGGGTCCGGGCCGAGCGCCAGGCCGCGCTGGACGACGGCAGCGCCGAAACCTTCGGCACGCTGCTGCGGCGCCGCCCGCTGTTCGTGGTGGCTGTGCTGGCCGGCATGCTGGTGGCCGCCGCCCTGGTGCTGCTGCCGTTCGTGCTGCTGCGCGGGTGAACGCCGGATTGGGCGGGGCCGGTTAAAATGAGCGGATGATCGCCAATACCGCCGCCTACCACTTCACCCCCATTGCCGACCCGGACGCGCTGTGCGCCACGCTGCTGGAGCGCGCCGAAGCCGCCGACCTGCGCGGCACGGTGCTGGTGGCGGGCGAGGGCATCAACCTGTTCCTGGCCGGCAGCGAAGCGGGCATCGACGGCTTCTACGCTGCATTGCACGCCGACCCGCGCTTTGAAGGCATGCGGGTGAAGACCAGTTTCAGCCAGATGCAGCCGTTCGCCCGGCTCAAGGCCAAGGTCAAGCCCGAGATCATCAGCTTCCGCATCGACGACGGCCAGCCGCTGGCCTACCCGCGCGCGCCCTCGGTGGACCCGGCCACGGTGCAGCGCTGGCTGCGCCAGGGCCACGACGATGCCGGCAAGCCGGTGGTGATGCTCGACACCCGCAACACCCAGGAGATCGAGTTCGGCACCTTC
The DNA here is from genome assembly GCF_013185915.1 of Stenotrophomonas bentonitica. Classification (NCBI taxonomy): domain Bacteria; kingdom Pseudomonadati; phylum Pseudomonadota; class Gammaproteobacteria; order Lysobacterales; family Lysobacteraceae; genus Stenotrophomonas; species Stenotrophomonas bentonitica. The sequence continues at coordinate 689,345 of NZ_JAAZUH010000002.1, forward strand.
CAGGACGCGCTGGTGCTGCCGATCACCAAGTTCACCGACCTGCCCGAGGCCCTGGCCCCGCATCGCGACGCGCTGCGCGACAGCACCGTGGTCAGTTTCTGCACTGGCGGCATCCGCTGTGAAAAGGCCGCGCTGTGGATGCGTAACGACGGCATGGACAACGTGCTGCAGCTCGAAGGCGGCATCCTCGGCTACTTCGAGGCGGTTGGCGGCGAAGGCTATGACGGCCGCTGCTTCGTCTTCGACGAACGCGTGGCGCTGGACCCGGCCCTGAACCCCATGGTCGATCACGCCGCGGAATGACCCGCGCGGGAATCAGCATCCCGCCAACGCCCATGGAATCGGCCGCTGGGCGCCCCATCTCAGGTGCATAACCTGGAATGGAACGCGTCCATGCAATTGTCGATTCTCGATCTGGCCCCGGTCTGCGAAGGCAGCGACACCACCGCCGCCTTCGCCAACATGCTGGACCTGGCCCAGCACGCCGAAGGCTGGGGCTACCACCGCTACTGGCTGGCGGAACACCACAACATGCCCGGCATCGCCAGCGCTGCCACGGCGGTGCTGATCGGGCACGTGGCCGGCGGCACCCAGCGGATCCGGGTCGGCGCCGGCGGCATCATGCTGCCCAACCACTCCCCGCTGCAGGTGGCCGAGCAGTTCGGCACGCTGGCCTCGCTGTACCCGGACCGGATCGATCTCGGCCTGGGCCGCGCGCCGGGCACCGACCAGCCGACCGCACGCGCGCTGCGCCGGTATTTCGACAGCGCCGACCAGTTCCCGCAGGACGTGCGCGAACTGCTGCACTACTTCGAACCGGCCCAGCCGGGGCAGGCCGTGCGCGCGGTGCCGGGCGCCGGCATTCCGGTGCCGGTGTGGCTGCTGGGCTCGAGCCTGTTCAGCGCGCGGCTGGCCGCGGCGATGGGCCTGCCGTTCGCCTTCGCTTCGCACTTCGCGCCGGACGCGATGGATGAGGCGCTGGCGGTGTACCGCCGCGAGTTCCGTCCTTCCCAGTACCTGACCGCGCCGTACGCGGTGCTGGGCCTGAACGTGGTCGCCGCCGAATCCGAGGCGGAAGCCAGGCGCCTGTTCACCACCCAGCAGCAGAGCTTCGTCAACCTGCGGCGCGGCAAGCCCGGCCTGATCCCGCCGCCGATCGACGACATCGAGGCGTTCTGGCAGCCGCACGAGAAGCTGGGCGTGCAGAACGCGCTGGCCTGTGCCGTTGTGGGCGACCTGCGCCAGGTCAGCGAAGGCATGGCCGCGTTCGCCGCGCGGCACAAGCCGGACGAACTGCTGCTCACCGCCAACATCTACGATCATGGTGCGCGCAAGCGTTCGTTTGGTCTGGCAATGCAGGCGTGGCAGTCGGCCACGCGTTGAGCCGCGAAGGCGACGTGACCAGTGGGTTCACGTCGCCATTCCCGGCGATCCGTTGAGATGAAGCTCCTTATTGCAGGAGACATCCCATGGCACACCAGGATCGCCAGGAGCACATCAAGCAGCTGGCCGAACTGATCCGCGGCGTGGACATCGCCATGTTCACCACCACCGGCGTCGATGGCCGTCTTTACAGCCGTCCGCTGGGCACCCAGGAAGTCGAGTTCGATGGCGACCTGTGGTTCGCCACCGCCGCCGACAGCCCCAAGGTCGCCGAGATCGCGCTCAATCCGCGCGTCAACGTGGCCTACGCCTCGCAGTCGAAGAACACCTATGTATCGGTGGCCGGCATCGCGCGCGTGGTCGATGACCGCGCCAAGATCGAGGAGCTGTGGTCGCCGCCGATGAAGCTGTTCTTCCCGGGCGGCAAGGACGACCCGAACCTGCGCCTGATCCACGTCAGCGCCGAGTCGGCCGAATACTGGGACGGCCCGGGCACGCTGCTGGGCAAGGCGCTGAGTTTCGTGTTGTCGGCAGTGACCGACGAGCCGGGCGCGTTGTCGGACAACGGCGTGGTCGATCTGCGTTAAACGTCTTTACCGGGGGCGCCGGCCAACGGCCGGCGCTACCGTGTCAGAACCACTTCTGGAACAACTCCGTCAGGTACTGCACGAGCTGCCCGGAGCTGAAACTGAAGAACAGCACCGCCGCAATCGCACCGATCCAGTTGATCAACATCAACGTGCCGTCGCGCTCCAGCAATGCCAGCGAAAACAGCAGCAGCTGGAAGCCGAACAGGTAATTCGTAAACGGGATCGGCAGCGACAGCAGCACGCCGGTCAGGATCAGCAGCAGGCCGGTGAATGCATGCGCCGGCAACGGCACCAGCAAGGTACTGCGACGCGGTTTCAGCATGCGGTCCAGGCGCCGCAGCGGCCCGTCGATCCGGGCCAGGAACTTGTGCATGGTGCCGCGCCGCGGCCCGCGGTTGGCAATGAAGCCCGGCAACCAGGGCCGTCGCATCCCGCACAGCATCTGCGCGCCGATCAGGATCACCAGCGGTCCACTGACCGCGCCACCGATGCCCGGAATCGGGATGAACGAGGGCAGGATCGCCACGAACAGGAACACCCCGAACGCGCTCTGCTGCAGGCCCTGCAGGATCTGGCCCAGGCGCAGGCGCTCGTCCGGATCGCCATGGTCGAACATCGCCAGCAGCGTGCGGATGCCCTCGTTCTGGTATTCGGGCCGGCTCTGGTCCGGCCCCGACGGCGGATCAGCCGGTGAGTTCATCGCTCTCCTCTTCGGCCAGTGCGCGCATCAGCAGCTTGTCCACGCGCGCGCCGTCCAGGTCGACGATCTCGATGCGCCAGCCGGCCCAGTCGAAGTACTCGCCCGCATGCGGGATGCGGCCGAAGTAGTGGATGCACATGCCGGCCAGCGTGTAGTAGTCGCCGTCCTCGGCATCGGGCAGTTCGGCATTGCCCATCAGTTCGCGCAGGTCTTCGATCGACAGCGAGCCGTCCACCAGCAGCGAACCGTCTTCGCGGGTCACCACCAGGGCGTCCTCGTCTACGTTTTCCACCGACTGCATGCGGCCGACCACGGCTCCCATCAGGTCGCTGATGGTGACCAGGCCCTGGATCTCGCCGTACTCGTCCACCACCAGCGCCATCGACTGCTGTTCCTCGCGGAAGATCTCCAGCAGCTTCATTGCATGGGTGGACTCGGATACATACAGCGGCTCGCGCAGCTGCTGGAACAGCGATTCTTCGTGGCGCGCCAGGCGGGTGACCAGGCTCTTCACTTCGAGCACGCCGACGATGTCCTGGTCGCTGCCGCGGTACACCGGATAGCGCGAGAACTCATGCTCGCGCATCGCCGTCAGGTTCTTCTCGGCCTCGGCCTGGGTGTCCAGCCAGGCGATCCGGTTGCGCGGGGTCATCAGGCTGTCGGCGGTGCGGTCGCCCAGGCGCATCACCCGGTTCATCATGTCGCGCTCGTGCGCGTCGATCACGCCGGCCTCGTGGCTTTCGGCCACCAGCATGCGGATCTCTTCTTCGGTCACCGTGGCCGCTTCGTCGTTGCCCAGTCCGATCAGGCGCAGCACCAGGCGGGTGGTTTTGGACAGCAGCCAGACGAACGGGAAGGCCAGCTTGGCCAGCCAGCTCATCGGCAGGGCGACCAGGCCGGCGATGTCCTCCGAACGGGTCAGGGCAAGCCGCTTGGGCACCAGTTCGCCGAAGATCAGGGTAACGAAGGTGATCAGGGTGACCGCCAGGCCCTTGCCGACCAGTTCGGCATGGCCGAAGCCGGGCATCAGGCCCTTGATCCACCCGGCAATGGCCTCGCCGATCGCGTCACCGCCGAGCAGGCCGGTCAGCACGCCGATCACGGTGATGCCGATCTGGACGGTGGAGAGGAAGCTTTCGGGCTTTTCGGACAGCTCCAGCGCCTTGGCGGCACGCTTGGAGGAGCCGGCCATCTGCTTCAGGCGGCTCTTGCGCGAGGTCATGACCGACATTTCGGACATGGCGAAGAACCCGTTGAGCAGGATCAGGGCGAAAACAAGCAGGATCAGTTCAAACACGGGCGTCGTCCCCGGTTGGTGGCAGGGAGGGCGTGTTCAAGCGGCGGCGGCTACCGGGCCAGGTCAGGCCTGGCGGGCGCGGCGGGGGGTAAGGGTCGTCGTCCATAGGGTGCACCCGAAGGTGCCGGAGCATCTTAACAAAAGCCGGGGGGAGGGACGCAAACAGGGTCGTTCAGGGAGCCCGGAGACGGTGTGAAGATGACGGGAGTACCCAGTTTGGACATCAAACGGTCATAATTCCGCCCGGTGCCGTCCTTCCTCGACGGCGAATAGGTTTCTCAATGTTCTCTCTGCAGACCATTTTCGGCTCCGGCAAACAGTTCTACACCCTGCTGGACGAGGCTGCCCAGGCCGCCCACGACAGCGCCAAGGCGCTGCATTCGATGCTGCGCGAAGCGGACCGCCAGCCGGCGCTGGACGCGTTCAAGCTGGCGCGCCTGCGCGAGCGCGCGGCGTCGGACAAGATCAGCCAGGCGCTGGTGGACAGCTTTATGACCCCGATCGAGCGCGAGGACATCGAAGCGCTGGGTTCGGCGCTTTACAAGATTCCGAAGCAGGTGGAGAAGTTCGCCGACCGCTACTCGCTGGCGACCAAGCACCTGGAGCACATCGACTTCGCGCCGCGCGCGGCGATGCTGGAGCAGGCGGCCAGCGTGGTGGTGGAGATGGTCAGCGACCTGCGCCACATGAACCTGGACCGGATGACGGCGCTCAACGAGAAGCTGCGCGCGCTGGAGAACGAAGCGGACCGGCTGATGCTGGAGCTGTACCGCGACATCTATTCCGGTCGCCTGGACAACCTGCAGATGTTCCTGCTCAAGGAGTTCTTCGAGATCCTGGAAAAGGCCATCGATCGCTGCCGCGAGGCGGGCGTGGTGGCGTACCAGATCGTGCTGAAGAACAGCTGACGGACGCCACAGCATGCTGACCCTCGTTCTGGTGGTGATCCTGGCCGCGCTCGTTTTCGAGTTCATCAACGGCTTCCACGACACCGCCAACTCCATCGCCACGGTAGTGGCGACCAAGGTGCTCTCGCCCGGCTGGGCGGTGATGCTCGCCGCCTTCATGAACCTGATCGGCGCGCTCACCGGTACGGCGGTGGCGCTGACCATCGCGTCGGGCCTGCTCAACACCAACATCATCGACGTGACTCCGCAGGTGATCCTGTGCGCGTTGCTGGGCGGAATCATCTGGAACCTGATCACGTGGTGGAAGGGCCTGCCGTCGTCGTCGTCGCACGCGCTGATCGGCGGTCTGTGCGGTGCCGGTCTGGCGGCGGCCAACAACAACTGGGACGCGTTGATCTGGTCCGAGCGGATCGGCACGTGGGCGCAGAACAAAGGCCTGCTGTGGAAGGTGTTCCTGCCGATGATCACCTCGCCGATCGCGGGCTTCCTGCTCGGCATCGTGGTGATGCTGCTGCTGTGGGCGATCATCGCGGGCATGGCGAAGGCGGGCGGCTGGCTGGGCCGGATGGCGCGGCCGCGCATCGTCAATGCGTTCTTCGGCAAGGCGCAGATCGTGTCGGCGGCGTACATGGGCTTCGCGCACGGCCACAACGATGCGCAGAAGACGATGGGCATCATCGCGATGACGCTGATCGGCGCGGAAGCGACCGGTGCGCTGAACGACCTGCCGTCGTGGCTGGCGTTCATGCATCCGGACGCGCACGCGGGCGAGGGCATTGCGATGTGGATCGTGCTGACCTGTGCGGTGGTGATGGCGGCGGGTACGGCGTCGGGCGGCTGGAAGATCATCAAGACGCTGGGCCACAAGATGGTCAAGCTGCACCCGATCCACGGTTTCGCGGCGGAGACCAGCTCGGCGACGATCCTGACCCTGGCCGCGCACTTCGGCATGCCGGTCTCGACCACGCACAGCATCTCCACCGCGATCATGGGCGTGGGTTACGCCAAGAACCCGCGTTCGCTGCGGTTCGGCGTGATCGAACGCATCGTCTGGGCCTGGATCCTCACCATCCCGGCCGCCGGCGGCTGCGCCTACCTGATCCTCAAGCTGTTCGAGCTGTTCGGCTGGGCCTGATCGGTCTGGTCTGAACCACGAAAAACCCGGCTCCGGCCGGGTTTTTTGTTGCCCGGCATTGGCCGACGCTCGTAGAGCCGGGCTCTGCCCGGCTGCTGTTGGATTCAGGCGAACAGCCCAGGTCTGCGGGGTTTTCCTGGCTTGGGCCGTCGGGGGTGGGTTGGTGGGGGACGCCGTAAACCCATCCATGGGGGCTAAGTCGCCGCATCCATGCGGCTCATTCCCCCACCAACCCACCCCCGCCGGCCCCAACCAGGGAACCCCGCAGCCAACGGCTGTTCGCCCAAATGCACGAAGCCGGGCGCTGCCCGGCGCCAACCGACCGCATGCAATCAGAGATGCACCCAACAAAAAAACCGCCGAAGCGGGTTTTCCGTAGTCCTCAGACTTCCAGCGATGCCAAGTCGCCCTTGTTCTCCAGCCACTGCTTGCGATCACCGGCGCGCTTCTTGGCCAGCAGCATGTCCATCAGCGCGCTCGTCTGCTCGCCGTCGTCGATGGTCAGCTGCACCAGACGGCGCGTATCCGGGTGGATCGTCGACTCGCGCAGCTGCTGCGGGTTCATTTCGCCCAGGCCCTTGAAGCGCGTCACGCTGACCTGGCCCTTGATCTTTTCCCGCTCGATCTTGTCCAGCAGCGAACGCTTTTCTTCCTCGTCCAGCGCGTAGAACACCTGCTTGCCCACGTCCACGCGGAACAGCGGCGGCATCGCCACGAACACGTGGCCCGCATCCACCAGCGCCGGGAAGTGCTTCAGGAACAGCGCCGTCAGCAGCGTCGCGATGTGCAGACCGTCCGAGTCCGCGTCCGCCAGGATCACCACCTTGCCGTAACGCAGCCCGGTGATGTCCTCCTTGCCCGGATCGCAGCCGATCGCGATCGCCAGGTTGTGCACTTCCTCCGACGCCAGCACGCTGCCCGACGACACCTCCCACGTGTTCAGGATCTTGCCGCGCAGCGGCATGATCGCCTGGAAGTCCTTGTCGCGCGCCTGCTTTGCACTGCCGCCTGCCGAATCGCCTTCCACCAGAAACAGCTCCGTGCGCGACAGGTCCTGGCTGATGCAGTCCGCCAGCTTGCCGGGCAGGGCAGGGCCCTGCGTGACCTTCTTGCGGACCACCAGCTTCTCGGTCTTCAGGCGCGCACTGGCGCGCTCGATCGCCAGCTGCGCGATCTGCTCGCCCAGCGCCACGTTCTGGTTCAGCAGCAGGCTGAAAGCGTCATGCGCCGCGCCCTCCACGAACCCCGCCGCCTGGCGCGACGACAGCCGCTCCTTGGTCTGCCCGCTGAACTGCGGGTCGGTCATCTTCAGCGACAGCACGAACGAGACCCGGTCCCAGACATCTTCCGGGGCCAGCTTCACCCCGCGCGGCAACAGGTTGCGGAAGTCGCAGAACTCGCGCAGCGCCTCGGTCAGGCCCGTGCGCAGGCCGTTCGCATGCGTACCGTGCTGCGCGGTCGGAATCAGGTTCACGTAGCTTTCCTGCACCAGCTCGCCTTCCGGCAGCCACGCCACCGCCCAGTCCACCACCTCGGTGTCCTTCTTCAGCGAACCCACGAACAGGTCCGCCGGCAGCATCTCGCGCTCGCCCAGCTCCGCCTTCAGGTAATCGCTCAGGCCGTCCTCGAAGTACCAGGTGTCCTGCTCGTCGGTGGCCTCGTCGCGCAGCTTCACCGTCAGGCCCGGGCACAGCACCGCCTTGGCGCGCAGCAGGTGGCGCAGCGCCCGCAGGTTGTACTTGGGCGTATCGAAGTACTTCGGGTCCGCCCAGAAGCGCACCCGCGTACCCGTGTTCTTCTTGCCGACGCTGCCCACCACTTCCAGCGGCGTGGCGCGGTCGCCGTTGCGGAACGTGATGCGGTGCTCGCTGCCCTCGCGCTTGATGTGTACTTCCACCAGCGTCGACAGCGCATTGACCACGCTCACGCCCACGCCGTGCAGGCCGCCGGAGAACGTGTAGTTCTTGTTGCTGAATTTGCCGCCCGCATGCAGCCGGGTCAGGATCAGCTCCACGCCCGGGATCTTCTCTTCCGGGTGGATGTCCACCGGCATGCCGCGGCCGTCATCGCTGACCTCGCAGCTGCCGTCCTTGTACAGGGTGACCTCGACCGTCCGGGCATGCCCGGCCAGGGCCTCGTCCACGGCGTTGTCGATCACTTCCTGCGCCAGGTGGTTCGGGCGAGCGGTGTCGGTGTACATGCCAGGACGGCGCTTGACCGGGTCCAGGCCAGACAGGACTTCAATATCGGCGGCGTTATAACGGGTGTTCATCGGTCTTCAGAAAGCGCAAAGCGACGGCGGAGTTTGCGGTCTGGGCGGCATTTTTGCACGCCACACGTTCAGGGGGCGGCCGAACAGCCCGCGATAGAATGGCCGCGTACCACCCCAGACACAGCGAGGAGACCTCCCCATGAAGAAGTTCCTGACCATCGCAGCCATTGCCGCCGCCGTCGTGGCCGTGCCGCTGGCCATGGCCCAGAACGCCGGACAGGGCCAGTCCACCGCGCAGCAGGGCGACCAGGCCGAGGCCAAGGCCCAGTCCGAGGCCGACGCCAAGGCCAAGCGCCGCGCCGCTGCCAGCGCCGAGATGAAGGCCAAGGGCCAGCAGGCGCCGCAGCAGGAAGAGGAAGAAGAGGCCAAAAAGAAGCGCTGAACCCGCTTCCTGGCCCCCCAGACGCCCCGGCTTGCCGGGGCGTCTTCGTTCCTGCCCCTTGGGCTTGGGCGCTTCACTCTGTAAACTATCGCTTTCCGGGAGCAGTACGTGTCATCCATCAGCGAATGGACGGGTCCGGTCGTGCGCGACCGCCCGCAGGGCAGGCAACAGGTGACGGTCCCCTCGGCGACCGGCACGGCCCTCCCGACCTCGCAGGATGCCCCGGCGCGTGACCTCTCCGCCGCCGCCCGGATTCCCACCGAGATTCCCCCCGATTCCCCCTTCACGTCGTCCGCCGCCTCGCGCGCCGGCGTCGTTTCCCCCTTCCTGACAGGACACCTCCAGCCATGACTCCCTTGATCTTCGTAACCGGCGGCGTGGTTTCCTCGCTTGGCAAAGGCATCGCCGCCGCCTCGCTGGCGTCCATCCTCGAAGCCCGTGGCCTGAAGGTCACGATGATGAAGCTCGACCCCTACATCAACGTCGACCCCGGCACCATGAGCCCGTTCCAGCACGGCGAGGTCTACGTGACCGACGACGGCGCCGAAACCGACCTCGACCTGGGTCACTACGAGCGCTTCGTGCGCACCCGCCTCAGCCGCAAGAACTCGGTCACCACCGGCCGCATCTACGAGAACGTGATCCGCAAGGAACGCCGCGGCGACTACCTGGGCGCCACCGTGCAGGTCATCCCGCACATCACCGACGAGATCCGCCGCTGCATGGACGAAGCCACCGAAGGCTTCGACGTGGCCCTGGTCGAGATCGGCGGCACCGTCGGCGACATCGAATCGCTGCCGTTCCTCGAAGCGATCCGCCAGGTACGTACCGAGCGCGGCCCGGAAAAGGCGCTGTTCATGCACCTCACCCTGGTCCCGTACATCGCCGCCGCCGGCGAGCTCAAGACCAAGCCGACCCAGCACTCGGTCAAGGAACTGCGCTCGATCGGCATCCAGCCGGACGTGCTGCTGTGCCGTTCCGAACAGCCGGTGCCGGAGTCCGAGCGCCGCAAGATCGCCCAGTTCACGAACGTCTCCGAACGGGCCGTGATCAGCGTGCCCGACGTCGACGTGCTGTACCGCATCCCGATGGGCCTGCACGAGCAGGGCCTGGATGAAATCGTCATCAACCAGCTCAAGCTCGGCGACAAGGCCGGCCCGGCCGACCTGCACGAGTGGGAAGCAGCGGTCGACGCCACCCTGCACCCGCTGGACGAAGTCACCATCGCCGTGGTCGGCAAGTACGTCGACCACCAGGACGCCTACAAGTCGGTCGGCGAGGCGCTCAAGCACGGTGGCCTGCGCCAGCGCACCAAGGTCAACCTGAAGTGGCTGGAAGCGCAGGACCTGGAAGGTACCGACATGGCCGCGCTGCAGGACGTCGACGGCATCCTGGTGCCGGGCGGCTTCGGCGACCGCGGCTTCGAAGGCAAGGTGCTGACCTCGCAGTTCGCCCGTGAAGAGAAGATGCCGTACTTCGGCATCTGCTACGGCATGCAGGCCGCCGTAGTCGACTTCGCCCGGAATGTTGTGGGCCTGGAAGGTGCCAACAGCACCGAGAACGACCGCCAGTCGCCGAACCCGGTGATCGGCCTGATCACCGAATGGCGCACCGCCACCGGCGATGTCGAGAAGCGCGACGACAAGAGCGACCTCGGTGGCACCATGCGCCTGGGCCTGCAGGAACAGCGGCTCAAGCCGGGCACGCTGGCCCGCGAGCTGTACGGCAAGGACGTGGTCTCCGAACGCCACCGCCACCGCTACGAGTTCAACAACCGCTACCGCACCCAGCTGGAAGACGCCGGCCTGGTGATCGCCGGCAAGTCGATGGACGACACCCTGGTCGAAGTGGTCGAGCTGCCGCGCGACCAGCACCCGTGGTTCCTGGCCTGCCAGGCACACCCGGAATTCCTGTCCACCCCGCGCGACGGCCACCCGCTGTTCATCGGCTTCATCAGCGCGGCACGCCAGCGAAAAGCGCAGCGAACTGCTGCATAATCACGACGCATGTTTCACGCGCCGCCGGAAGGGCGGCGCGTTTCCCTTACCGACTGGAAATTGGCCCGCCATGACCGCGATCCGCAGCATCCACGCCCGTGAAATCCTCGACAGCCGTGGCAACCCCACGCTGGAAGCCGAAGTCACCCTGGAGGACGGTTCGTTCGGCCGCGCCGCCGTACCGTCGGGTGCCTCCACCGGCACCAAGGAAGCGGTCGAGCTGCGTGATGGCGACAAGACCCGCTACCTGGGCAAGGGCGTGCGCAACGCGGTCAACAACGTCAACACCACCATCGCCTCGGCGCTGAAGGGCTTCGACGCCGCCGACCAGGAAGGCCTCGACCGCCGCCTGATCGACCTGGACGGCACCGAGAACAAGGGCCGCCTTGGCGCCAACGCGCTGCTCGGTGTTTCCATGGCCAACGCCCACGCCGTGGCCGCCTCGAACAAGCAGCCGCTGTGGCAGTACCTGGCCCAGGGCCGCGATGTGACCCTGCCGGTGCCGATGATGAACATCATCAACGGCGGCGCGCATGCCGACAACAACGTCGACTTCCAGGAGTTCATGGTGCTGCCGGTCGGCTTCACCTCGTTCTCCGAAGCGCTGCGCGCCGGTACTGAAATCTTCCATTCGCTCAAGTCGGTGCTCAAGGGCCATGGCCTGAGCACGGCGGTGGGCGACGAGGGCGGCTTCGCCCCGGACTTCCGCAGCAACGTCGAAGCGCTGGACACCATCCTCGAAGCGATCGGCAAGGCTGGCTACACCGCCGGTGAAGACGTGCTGCTCGGCCTGGACGTGGCCTCCAGCGAGTTCTACGAGAACGGCAAATACAACCTGGTCGGCGAGAACAAGCGCCTGACCTCCGAGCAGTTCGTCGACTTCCTGGCCGACTGGGCCGCGCAGTACCCGATCATCACCATCGAAGACGGCCTGGCCGAGAACGACTGGGCCGGCTGGAAGCTGCTCACCGACCGCATCGGCAAGAAGGTGCAGCTGGTCGGCGACGACCTGTTCGTGACCAACCCGAAGATCTTCAAGGAAGGCATCGAGTCCGGCACCGCCAACGCGATCCTGATCAAGGTCAACCAGATCGGCACCCTGACCGAGACCCTGGAAGCGATCGCGATGGCGCACAACGCCAACTACGCGGCCGTGGTCTCGCACCGCTCGGGCGAAACCGAAGACACCACCATCGCCGACATCGCCGTGGCCACCACCGCCACCCAGATCAAGACCGGCTCGCTGTGCCGCAGCGATCGCGTGGCCAAGTACAACCAGCTGCTGCGCATCGAGGAAGCCCTGGGTGCCGGCGCGCGTTACGCCGGGCGTGACGCGTTCGTTTCGCTGAAGCGCTGACCCGCATGCGCAACTGGCGCTGGCTGCTGCTGGTGCTCGCGGTACTGCTGGCATGGCTGCAGTACCGCTTCTGGTTCGGCCCGGGCAATTCGGGAGAAGTGATGACGCTCGAAGCCCAGGTCGAAGCCCAGAAGCGCGACAACGAAGGCCTGCAGCAGCGCAACGACGCGCTGGCGGCCGAGGTCAAGGACCTCAAGGAAGGCGAGGCCGCCATCGAGGAACGCGCGCGCAGCGAGCTGGGCATGATCAAGCCTGGCGAGAAGTTCTACCGCGTGGTCGAAAACGCCCCGGTGGCGGCGCCGCGTGCGCCGACCCAGGTCGCCGACCCGAACGCGCCGCACCAGGAAGTGCCCTGATGGGCAGCGTCTGGGCCGTGGTCCCGGCCGCTGGCCGTGGCACCCGTTTCGGTGGGCCGGTGCCCAAGCAGTACCTGGTCGCCGGCGACCGGGTGCTGCTCGCCCACACCCTGGAAGCGCTGCTCTCGCACCCGGTCGTGGCCGGGGTGATGGTGGTGATCGCCGAAAATGACGCCGACTGGCCGGGCTGGCAGTCGCTGGCCGACAAGCCGATCCTGGCCTGCACCGGCGGTGCGACCCGCGCCGAATCGGTGCTGGCCGGACTGCACGCGCTGCCCGACAGCGTGCGCGCCGACGATTTCGTGCTGGTCCACGACGCCGCGCGGCCGAACCTGGCCGCCGCCGACCTCGGCCGCCTGCTGGAAGTGGGGCGCAACGACCCGGTCGGGGCGATCCTGGCCGCGCCGGTGCGCGATACCCTCAAGCGTGCCGGCGACGACGGCGGCATCGACGGCACCGAGCCGCGCGCGCGCCTGTGGCGTGCGCTGACCCCGCAGCTGTTCCGCCGCCACCAGCTGGCCCGCGCGCTGCAGGACGCGGCCAGCGCCGGTGTCGAAGTGACCGACGAGGCCATGGCGATGGAGCGGCAGGGGCTGCGTCCGTTGCTGGTCGAGGGCAACGAAGACAACTTCAAGGTCACCACCCCGGCCGATCTGTCCCGTTTCGAATTCGAGCTGTGGCGCCGCGGGGCCTGAGTCCGCCGCGCGTCGCCCATTACTGCAGGTTTTTTGCCATGAACACCCCGTTTCCGCCCGTCCGCATCGGCCAGGGTTATGACGTCCACGCCTTCGGCGAGGGAGACCACATCATGCTCGGCGGCATCCGCGTCGACCACAGCTGCGGCGTGCTCGCCCACAGCGACGGCGACGTGATCCTGCATGCGCTGTGCGATGCCATGCTCGGCGCGCTGTCGCTGGGCGACATCGGCCAGCACTTCCCGCCGTCGGACATGCGCTGGAAGGACGCCGACAGCAGCCGCTTCCTGGAGCACTGCAACAGCCTGCTGCGCGAGCGCGGCTGGCAGGTCGGCAACACCGACATCACCGTGATCTGCGAACGCCCCAAGGTCGGCCCGCATGCGCTGGCGATGCGCGAGCGCATTGCCGGCGTGCTCGGGATCGCGCTGGATGCGGTCAGCGTCAAGGCCACCACCTCGGAGAAGCTCGGCTTCACCGGGCGCGGCGAAGGCATCGCCGCGCAGGCCGTCGTGCTGCTGGTGGCGCTGTGATTCCGCTGCCGCTGGCATTCGGCGCGCCGCTGCTGCGCGCCGACATCCGCACCGCGCCGGAGGATTTCCAGGTCGACGAACTGCCCGCGTTCGAGCCGAGCGGGGAGGGCGAGCACCTGCTGCTGACGATCCGCAAGCGCGGCGCCAACACCGTGCACGTGGCAAAGCTGCTGGCCAAATGGGCCGGCCTGCCTGAGATGGGGGTCAGCTTTGCCGGCATGAAGGACCGCCATGCGGTCACCACCCAACGATTCAGTGTGCACCTGCCCAAGCGCGTCGCACCGGACATCGCGGCGCTGGCCTCGGACGAAGTGGAGGTGCTCGAGTCGACCTGGCACAACCGCAAGCTGCAGCGCGGTGCGTTGGCCGGCAACCGGTTCCGGCTGGTGCTGCGCAACGTGGAGGGCGATGCGAAGGCGATCGACGAGCGCCTGTCGCTGATCGCCGCGCGCGGGTTGCCGAACTGGTTTGGCGAACAGCGCTTCGGTCGCGACGGCGGCAACGTGCCGGCCGCGCTGGCGATGTTCGGCGGCCGCCGGATGCGCCCGGACCAGCGCTCGCTGCTGCTCTCGGCGGCCCGTTCGGCGCTGTTCAACCAGGTGTTGGCCGAGCGCGTGGCGCAGGGCAACTGGGACGCGCCGCTGGACGGCGAAGTGTGGATGCTGGATGGCAGCCGCAGTGTGTTCGGGCCCGAGCCGTGGACCGACCTGCTGGCCGACCGCCTGGGCCGGTTCGACATCCATCCGAGCGGCCCGTTGTGGGGCGAGGGCGAGCTGCGCAGCAGCGGTGACGCCGCCGCGCTGGAGCTGGCGGCGATCAGTGATGAACAGTCCTTGCAGCTGCGCGCAGGGCTGGAAGGTGCACGGTTGAAGCAGGAGCGGCGTGCGCTGCGGCTGCGGCCGGCGAACCTGCAGCATCGCTGGCTGCAGGCCGATGTGCTGGAGCTGACGTTTGCGCTGCCGCCGGGATGTTATGCGACGGCGGTGTTGCATGAGCTGGGGCCGGTGAACGACGTTGCCGGGGTGTCGGCTTCGGAATGACCGGTAGAGCCACGCCCTGCGTGGCTGCACCGCCGGAAATCACCGGTTCGCCAACAACACCAATACCGCGCCGGTCCCACCTTGTCCGGCCGGCGCCGAATGGAACGCCAGCACGTCGTTGCGCTGGCGCAGCATCCGGTCCACCAGGTTCTTCAACACCGGCGCGCCGCCATCCGACTGCAATCCCTTCCCATGGATGATCCGCACGCAGCCATGCTCGTGCGCGTGCGCCTCCAACAGGAACTGGCGCAGCAGGGTCTCGGCCTGGGCCACGGTGGCGCCGTGCAGGTCCAGCTCGTCCTGCACTGAGTACTGGCCACGCTTGAGCCGCTGGAACATCCGCGCCGGCAGGTTCTCGCGCCGGTAGCTGGCGGTGTCGCCGGCCTCCAGCGGGCTGCTGTCGCGCAGCAGCCGGGCGAACTCCCCGCGTGCCGCATCGTCGTCCTGTTCGGCCATCCGCGCGCGCGGCTTCGGCCGCGGCGTGGCCGGCGGCGCGGCGACCGGTTTGCGCAGCGGCGTGACCTCGCCGATGGCCGCGCGGAACAGCGCCGCCGGATCTTCGTCTTCAGGATGTGACATGCGTACAGCCTAATGCCCTGAATCGGCCCTGCCTACCTCCCGGCGGGGTAGGCCGATCTGCCCGCTTGCGGCACAATAGCTGACGCACTTGCGCGGTCGGTGATCCCGGAACGGGTGAAGGCAGGCCCCGCCAACGCTGGAAAGTGATGGAAATGAAGTCTTGAACAATCAAGCGGTTAAAACCCCGATGCGGATCCTGGTCAGCAACGACGACGGTGTCGACGCGCCGGGCATCAGGATGCTCGCCACGGTCCTGCGCGAGGCCGGCCACGACGTGATGGTGGTCGCCCCCGACCGCGACCGGTCCGGTGCCAGCAACTCGCTCACCCTGGACCTGCCGGTGCGGGTCAAGCGCATCGACCACTACACCTGCTCGGTGGCGGGTACCCCGACCGACTGCGTGCACCTGGCCCTGACCGGCATGCTCGAGTACGACCCGGACATCGTGGTCTCCGGCATCAACAACGCGGCCAACCTGGGCGATGACGTCATCTATTCCGGCACCGTCTCGGCGGCGATGGAAGGGCGTTTCCTCGGCCTGCCGGCCGTGGCGATGTCGCTGGTCTCGCACAACCACGACCCGCGCAACTTCGAAACCGCCGCGCGCGCGGCGGTCGAGATCGTGACCCGGCTCAAGGCCGACCCGCTGCCGGCCGACACCATCCTCAACGTGAACGTGCCCGACCTCCCGTGGGCGGAGGTGCGTGGTTTCGAAGTCACCCGCCTGGGCAACCGCCACCGTGCCGAAGGCTGCATCGCCCAGCGCGACCCGCGCGGCAATGAAGTGTTCTGGATCGGCCCGGCCGGTCGCGAACAGGACTCGGGCCCCGGCACCGACTTCCACGCGGTGCGCAACGGTTACATCTCGATCACCCCGATCCAGGTCGACCTGACCCGCTACCAGGCGCTGGAAAAGGTCGCCAGCTGGGTCGGCGGCCTGACCGCCGCGCTGGACCGCCCGGCATGAGCCAGCGCCTTCGCCTGCAACCCGAAGCGGTCGGGATCGGCATGACCTCGCAGCGCGTGCGCGACCGCCTGGTCGAACGCCTGCGCGAAAGCGGCATCGTCGACGAAGCCACCCTCAATGCGATCCGGGTGGTGCCGCGCCACCTGTTCATCGACGAGGCACTGGCCTCGCGCGCGTACGAAGACACCGCGCTGCCGATCGGCCACGGCCAGACCATCTCGCAGCCGTGGGTCGTCGCGCGGATGACCGAAGCCGTACTGCAGTCGGCCCCCAAGCGCGTGCTCGAAGTGGGCACCGGTTCGGGTTACCAGGCGGCCGTGCTCGGCGCGCTGGGCCTGGAGGTCTACACCGTCGAGCGCATCGGCGACCTGCTGCGCCAGGCGCGCAAGCGCTTCCGCGCGCTGGGCATGAACATCCGCAGCAAGCATGACGACGGCCGCGTCGGCTGGGCCGAGCACGGTCCGTTCGACGCCATCGTGGTCACCGCCGCCGCCCCTGCACTGGTTGACGCACTGATCGAGCAGCTGGCCGTGGGCGGACGCCTGGTGGCGCCGGTGGGTGGGCCCGGGGCGCAATCGCTGATCCAGCTGACCCGCCGCGAAGACGGCAGTGTCGAACAGCAGGTACTGGCGCCGGTCACGTTCGTGCCGCTGCTGTCTGGCATGCTGGACTGATTCCAAGGAGCGTTGCGTCATGAAGATTTTCGGTCCGCTGTACGAGCGGGCAATGAAGTGGGCCGCGCACGAGCGCGCCCCGACCTACCTGACCGTGCTTAGCTTCATCGAGGCGATCATCTTCCCGGTGATGCCCGAAGTGATGCTGGCACCGATGTGCGTGGCCCAGCCCAAGCGTGGCTGGTGGTTCGCCACGCTCAGTCTGGCCGGCTCGATGGTCGGTGCCCTGGTCGGCTATGCATTGGGCCACTACGCCTTCGAAGCGATCAAGCCGCTGTTCGCGGCGATGGGCATGCTGACCAGCATCGAAGGCGGCATCGCCATCGTGCAGGCCAAGATGGCCGAGTCGCCGTGGGCGGTGTTCACTTTCCTGGTGCTGGGCGGCTTCATGCCGATCCCGATGAAGGTCTTCACCTGGGCATCGGGTATCGTCGGCGTGCCGCTGCCGCAGTATTTCCTGAGCATGCTGATCGGTCGCGGCAAGCGCGTGTACGTGCTGGCTGCGGTGATCCGCATCGGCGGCGCACGTGCCGAAGCCGCGCTGCGGCGCTGGATTGAACCGCTGGGCTGGATCGCCACCGTACTGGTGGTCGGTCTGGTGGCCTGGCTTGTATGGAGGTCGAAGTTCGCATGAGTGCTGATCGTTTGAACGGAAGCGCGCGCCTGGTCGCGCTGCTGCTGGTGGTGTCCACGCTGAGCGCCTGCGGCACCGCCACCGTGGTCAAGCCCTCGGGTGGCCGTACCGCGCACAGCACGCCGCAGAGTTCGGTGGCCAAGCCGGGCCAGACCGCCGTGGTGCGCCGGGGCGACACGCTGTACGCGCTGGCACGCATCCACAACATCACCCCGCGCGACCTCGCCGCCTGGAACGGGCTGGCCGAGCCTTACACCATCTACCCGGGCCAAAGCCTGCGCCTGTACCCGGGCGGCAGCCCCGGCCGCGCCCCGACCACCGTGGTCACCGCGCCGCGCCCGGGCAACGCAGCCACCCCCGCTCCGGCACCCACGCCGTCGCCGACCACCGCGATCAAGAGCAACATCAGCTGGCGCTGGCCGGCCGATGGCGCGCTGGTCGGCCGCTTCGTCGGTGCCGACGTCACCAAGCAGGGCGTGGACATCGCCGGCAGCAGCGGCCAGCCGGTACGGGCGACCGCGGCAGGCGTGGTGGTGTATTCCGGTGCCGGCCTGGTCGGATTCGGCGAGCTGATCATCGTCAAGCACAACGACCAGTGGCTGTCGGCCTACGGCCACAACCGCAAGCGCCTGGTCAACGAAGGCCAGAGCGTCAAGGCTGGGGAACAGATCGCCGAAATGGGCCGCACCGGCACCACCCGCGACATGCTGCACTTCGAGATCCGCTACAACGGCAAGCCGGTGGACCCGCTGCTGTACCTGCCGCCGAGGTAATGGCGGTGGGCGCAGCCACGTAGGGCGTGGCTCTACCGCCGAGAATCCCCCGCCGGTAGAGCCACGCCCTGCGTGGCTGAATCGCCGATCGGACATCAAAAAGGCTGCCAATGGCAGCCTTTTCTGAACGGAATCAACTATTTTCAGCCCGGCAGCAGGATCGCGGCGGCCACGTTCCGGCCTTCGCTGGCCAGCAGGTTGAAGGTCCGCGCCGCCGCCGCGTTGTCCATCACTTCCAGGCCGATGCCACGGCTCAGGCATGCGCCCAGCACGGCTGCGGACGGAAACCGCTGATTCGCCCCGGTTCCCAGGATCACCAGCTCCGGCTGCAACGCCAGGATAGGGGCCAGGTCGTCCGGGGCCAGTCCGCCGGCATCGCCGGCCACCGGCCAGGCCTCCACCAGCGTCTGCGGGGTCACGATGAAGCTCTGCTCGAGCTCACAGGTACGCACCAGCACCCGGTCCTCGATGAGCACCGAAGTACGGCCCACATTGCGGAACGAGTAGGCGTAATCCGGGATCTCGTGGTTCAGCTGCATGCCGGGATCAGCCGCGCGGCAGCACGATCTGGCGCATTTCCTTGCTCGGGCGGTACAGCACGGCGACGTGGCCAATGCGCTGCACCAGCGCGCTTTCCGAGGCTTCCACCAGCTCGGCGATCATCGCGTCACGGGTGTCGCGGTCTTCCGCACCCACCTTGACCTTGACCAGTTCATGGCGTTCCAGCACCTCGTTCAGCTCGGCCAGGAAGGCCGGCGTGATCCCCTTGCCCCCGATCTGCAGCAGGGCTTTCAGGTCATGGGCCTGGCCGCGGAGGAAGCGGGTCTGGGAGGAGGTGAGCTGGGTAGACATTCAGGAACAAGCGGTTAACTGGGGCGATCAGGGTATCATGACCACCCCGTCCGGCCCTATTTCCAATGGCTTCCCGCAGCAAAAGCAGTCAACGCTGGTTGAAAGAGCACTTCGCCGACCCCTTCGTGAAGAAGGCCCAGGCCGAAGGCATGCGCTCGCGCGCGGCCTACAAGCTGGAGGAGCTGCTCGAGCGCGACCGGCTGCTGAAGCCGCACATGGTAGTGGTCGACCTGGGCGCCGCCCCGGGCGGCTGGTCGCAGCAGGTGCGGCGCCAGATCGGCGCCACCGGCCGGGTGCTGGCGCTGGACATCCTGGAGATGCCGCCGCTGGCCGGGGTCGAGTTCCTTCACGGCGACTTCAGGGAGCAGGCCGTCCTATCGCAGTTTGAAGCCATGCTCGGCGACACCCCGGTAGACCTTGTGCTCTCGGATATGGCCCCCAATAAGAGTGGTGTGGACGCGGTCGACCAGCCGCGGATGATGCACCTGGCCGAGCTGGCGTTGGAGTTTTCCGACAACCATCTCAAGCCGGGTGGCGCGTTCCTGATCAAGCTGTTCCAGGGCGTGGGCTTTGACGACTACGTGCGCGAGATGCGCCGCCGGTTCGACAAGGTCGTGATCCGCAAGCCTGAAGCGTCGCGGAAGCGCTCGCCCGAGGTGTACGCCCTTGGGCAGGGCAAACGCGCCCAGATCAAGTAAGCTCAACCATACCAATAGCGTCAGGCATTAGAGGAACACCGGAGCCAATGAGGATGAACGACTTGACCAAGAACCTCCTGCTGTGGGTGGTCGTCGCCGTGGTGCTCATGGTGGTGTTCCAGAGCTTCTCGCCGAAGAGCTCCGGCGCCGGCGCCCAGGGCTCGACCTATTCGCAGTTCCTGGACCAGGTGGACAGCGGCAACGTGCAGAAGGTCACCTTCAGCGGCGACCTGCGCAGCGGCACCAACCAGCTGACCTACACCACCCGTGGCGGCCAGTCGGCCACCATCAACGCGCCGCTGGATCGCGACCTGATCAACGTGCTGCGCGGCAAGAACGTGGAAATCGTCCAGGAAGAGCCCTCCAGCGGCATCTCGCTGGGCGCGATCCTGATGAATTTCCTCCCGGTGATCCTGATCATCGGCTTCTGGCTGTTCATCATGCGCCAGATGCAGGGCGGTGGCGGCGGCGCCAAGGGCGCGATGTCCTTCGGCAAGTCGCGCGCCAAGCTGCAGGGCGAGGACCAGATCAAGGTCACCTTCGCCGACGTCGCCGGCTGCGACGAAGCCAAGGAAGAAGTCGGCGAACTGGTCGACTTCCTGCGCGACCCCACCAAGTTCACCAAGCTGGGCGGCAAGATTCCGCGCGGCGTGCTGATGGTCGGCCCGCCGGGTACCGGCAAGACCCTGCTGGCCCGCGCCATCGCCGGCGAGGCCAAGGTGCCGTTCTTCTCGATCTCCGGTTCGGACTTCGTGGAAATGTTCGTCGGCGTCGGCGCCAGCCGCGTCCGCGACATGTTCGAGCAGGCCAAGAAGCAGGCCCCGTGCATCATCTTCATCGACGAAATCGACGCCGTCGGCCGCCACCGTGGCGCCGGCCTGGGCGGCGGTCATGACGAGCGCGAGCAGACCCTGAACCAGCTGCTGGTCGAAATGGACGGCTTCGAGGGAGGCGAGGGCGTGATCGTCATCGCCGCCACCAACCGTCCGGACGTGCTGGACCCGGCGCTGCTGCGCCCGGGCCGCTTCGACCGCCAGGTCGTGGTCGGGCTGGCCGACGTCAAGGGTCGCGAGCAGATCCTCAAGGTGCACATGCGCAAGCTGCCGCTGGCCGACGACGTCGTGCCGATGGTCATTGCGCGCGGTACCCCGGGCTTCTCGGGCGCTGATCTCGCCAACCTGTGCAATGAAGCGGCGCTGTTTGCTGCGCGCAGCAACGAGAAGGAAGTGCGCATGGAGCACTTCGACCGTGCGCGCGACAAGATCCTGATGGGTGCCGAGCGCCGTTCGATGGCCATGAGCGAGGAAGAGAAGACGCTCACCGCCTACCACGAAGCCGGCCACGCCATCGTCGGCCGCCTGGTGCCCGAGCATGACCCAGTCTACAAGGTCACCATCATCCCGCGCGGTCGCGCGCTGGGCGTGACCATGTACCTGCCGGAAGGCGACAAGTACTCGATGAACCGCGTGGCGATCGAATCGCAGTTGTGCTCGCTGTACGGCGGCCGCGTGGCCGAAGAGCTGATCTTCGGCGCCGACAAGGTCACCACCGGTGCCTCCAACGACATCGAGCGCGCCACCAAGATGGCCCGCAACATGGTCACCAAGTGGGGCCTGTCCGACGAGCTCGGCCCGATCGCCTATGGCGAAGAGGACGACGAGGTGTTCCTGGGCCGTTCGGTGACCCAGCACAAGAGCGTGTCCGACGATACCGCGCGCCGCATCGACGAGGTCGTGCGCAGCATCCTGGACAAGGCCTATGCGCGCACCACCGAGCTGATGAACGCCAACCTGGACAAGCTGCACGCGATGTCGCAGCTGCTGCTGCAGTACGAAACCATCGACGCGCCGCAGATCGACGCCATCATGGAAGGCCGCGATCCGCCGCCGCCGGCCGGCTGGGGCAAGTCCAACAAGGACGGTGGCAGCAACAACGACAAGGGCGGCGACGCCCGCCCGCTGCCGCCGATCGCCGGTCCTGCCGAGCAGATCTGACGTTCTTGCGGCAAACCGTGGCGCCGGGCTCTGTCCGGCCGCTTCAAAGGCCGGGGCAACCCGGCCTTTTTCGTTCCAGACCTTCCGGAGTTTCCATGTCCACCCCACCGCCCCCGGTCTCCCACACCACCGAAATCGTGATCGCCACGGTGGTCGGCGCCGCCGTCGGCCTGATCAGCGGCAACTACTTCCTCGGCGGTGTCGCCGGCATCGTGCTCGGGATCGTGTTGAGCGTGGGCAAGACCCTGTATCTCGACCGCAAGCGCCGTCGTTGACGCAGCGCGGCGCGCGTAAACTACGCGCCTGCGCACTTCCTGGATGACCCATGTTCGACACCTCCCCCCAGCTTGACTGCGGCGGCCGCGTGCTGCGGCTGGACCGCCCGCGCGTGATGGGCATCGTCAACGTCACCCCGGATTCGTTCTCCGACGGCGGCGCGCACGATACGGTCGAAGCGGCGGTCGCGCACGGCCTGCAGCTGGTCGCCGAAGGCGCCGACCTGCTCGACATCGGCGGCGAGTCGACCCGTCCGGGCAGTGCACCGGTCCCGCTGGAGGAAGAGCTGCGCCGCGTCGTTCCGGTGATCGAGCAGCTCGCGCGGCAGGTCACCGTGCCGATCAGCATCGATACCTTCAAGCCCGAGGTCATGCGCGCGGCCGTGGCCGCCGGTGCCGGGATGATCAACGACATCCATGCGCTGCGCCAGGACGGCGCACTCGCGGCCGCAGCCGAGCTCGGCGTGCCGGTGGTGTTGATGCACATGCAGGGCGAGCCCGGCAGCATGCAGGATACCCCGCACTACGACGACGTGGTCGCCGAGGTGCACCGCTTCCTGGCCGACCGCATCTTCACGGCCGAAATGGCCGGCATCGCCAAGAAGAACCTGGTGATCGACCTGGGCTTCGGTTTCGGCAAGACCACCGAGCACAACATGATCCTGCTCGCGCGATCGGAACGCTTCCTCGAGCTGGGCTTTCCCATGCTGGCCGGACTGTCGCGCAAGCGCAGCATCGGCGAGCTGACCGGGCGCGACGTCCCGCGCGAACGCGTGGCCGGTTCGGTGGCCGCGCATCTGATCGCGGCCCAGCGCGGCGCGCGGATCCTGCGCGTGCATGACGTGGCCGCGACCGTCGACGCGCTCAAGGTGTGGGCGGCGGTCGACGCGGTGCCGATGCCGCGCGTGGACGCTGCCCCGGCCATGCCGCGCTGGCCGGACGAGGACTGATGGGCGCCGACCAGCGCCCGCTGGCGATCGCGGTGATGGGCCCGACCGCGTCGGGCAAGACCGCCACCGCCATCGCCCTGGCCCGGCAGCTGGGCGGCGAGATCGTCAGCGTCGATTCGGCGCTGGTCTACCGCGGGCTGGATATCGGCTCGGCCAAGCCCGACGCCGCCGAACGCGCGCAGGCTCCGCACCACCTGCTGGACCTGCGCGACCCGTGGCAAACCTATTCAGCGGCCGAGTTCGCCGCCGACGCCGCGCGCGCGGTGGCCGACATCGTCGCGCGGGGGCGCATGCCGATCCTGGCCGGCGGCACCGGGCTGTATTTCCGCGCGCTGCTGCAGGGGCTGTCGCCGATGCCCCCGGCCGACCCGGCGATCCGTGCCGCGATCTCCGCCGAGGCGGCCGTGCTGGGCTGGCCAGCGCTGCATGCGCAGCTGGCGGCGGTCGACCCGGCCGCCGGCGCGCGCATCCATGCCACCGACCCGCAGCGCATCCAGCGGGCGCTGGAGGTGTACCGCCTGACCGGCCGCGCCATCACCGACTGGCAGAAGGCACCCGGCGTGGACCGGCTGCCGGTGCGCTGCCTGAAGCTGGTGCTGGCCCCGCGCGAGCGCAGCGTGCTGCACCAGCGCATTGAAACCCGCTTCGACCGCATGCTGGAACAGGGCTTCCTGGACGAGGTGCAGGCCCTGCGTGCGCTTCCGGAGATGGCGGCGGTGGCCGCAGCGCTGGACCTGCCGGCGGTGCGCGCGGTCGGCTACCGCCAGGCCTGGGAGTTCCTGGACGGGCAGGGCACGGCCGCCGAATTCCGCGACCGGGGCATTTACGCCACCCGGCAGCTGGCCAAGCGCCAGCTCACCTGGCTGCGCGGCGAGCTTGATGCGCGCTGGTTCGACCCCCATATGGATCAGGCTTCCCTGGCGGACGCCGTTTCGGCCTTTGTGGGCCGCTGAGCCACAGCGTCAGGTCCCGTGCCCGTGTACCATCGGAGATTCCGGTGGCGGGGGCCGTGGCAGCTGCCGGAAGACCATAAAAACAATAATGAGGAGTGTGCAATGTCCAAGGGGCAATCGCTGCAGGATCCGTTTCTGAATGCACTTCGGCGCGAACGCGTGCCGGTGTCGGTGTATCTGGTGAATGGCATCAAGTTGCAGGGAACGATCGAATCGTTCGACCAGTTCGTTGTCCTGCTGCGCAATACGGTCAGCCAGATGGTGTACAAGCACGCCATTTCGACCGTGGTGCCGGCACGCAATGTCCGGGTCGGTCCCGGTGGCGGCTATGTGCAGTCCAATGAAGGTGGCGCCGACGGCGCCCAGGAAGAAGACGACGTTGAATGAAGTAAGTCACTGCGGAGACGCGCGTGTTTGACCGTTCCAAGCGAGGCGAACACGCGCTCCTGATCCAGCCGCACTCCGGCCGGCTGGAAGAAGACGTGCTGGAGGAATTCACCGACCTGGCCCGTTCGGCCGGGGCCAGCATCGCGGCCACCCTGACCGCGCGGATCGACCGTCCCAACGCGTCGATCCTGATCGGCACCGGCAAGCTGGACGAGATCAAGGCGGCCGCCGAGGCCACCGGCGCCGACCTGGTGCTGGTCAACCATGCCCTGTCGCCGTCGCAGGAGCGCAACCTGGAGAAGTTCCTGGAGCGCCGGGTGATCGACCGCACCGGCCTGATCCTGGACATCTTCGCCCAGCGTGCGCACAGCCACGAAGGCAAGCTGCAGGTGGAACTGGCGCAGCTGCGCCACATGTCCACGCGGCTGATCCGCGGCTGGACCCACCTGGAGCGCCAGCGCGGCGGCTCCATCGGCCTGCGTGGGCCGGGTGAAACCCAGCTGGAAACCGACCGCCGCCTGCTGCAGAAGCGGGTCGAACAGCTGCAGAAGCGGCTGGAAAAGGTCGAAGTGCAGCGCACCCAGATGCGCCGCGCCCGCGTGCGCAGCGAACTGCCGCGCGTGGCGCTGGTGGGTTACACCAATGCCGGCAAGTCGACCCTGTTCAACGCGCTGACCGGCGCTGAGGCGTACGCGGCCGACAAGCTGTTTGCCACCCTGGACCCGACCGTGCGCCGCATCGCGGTGCCGGGCGGCAACGTGGTGCTGGCCGACACCGTCGGTTTCGTCCGCGACCTGCCGCACGAGCTGGTGGCCGCGTTCCGCGCGACCCTGAGTGAAGCGCGCGAAGCTGACTTCCTGCTGCACCTGGTCGACGCCGCCGATCCGCATCGCGAGGAGCGCATCGCCCAGGTCGATGAAGTGTTGAACGAAGTCGGCGCCGGCGAACTGCCGCAGATGCTGGTGTTCAACAAGATCGACCGGATCGAGGGCAGCGAAGTCCGCCACGACGGCCAGGACGGCATTCCCGATACCGCGCGCCGCGAGCGCGTCTGGATTTCGGCGCGCGATGGGCTGGGGCTGGACCTGCTGCTGTCGGTGCTGGGCAAGCGCCTGGGCCTGCAGCACGTCAGCGGCGACCTGCGCCTGCCGCCGTCGGCTGGCCGCCTGCGCTCGCGCCTGCACCAGCTGGAAGTGGTGCGTGGCGAAACCGCCGACGAGGACGGCTGGCTGCTGCAGGTCGAGATTCCGATCGCCGAGGCCGAGAAATTGGCCGCAGGCGATGACGGCGCGCCGATCCGGGCGTTGTTGCCGGAGAAAGTGCCGGAATGGTGAGCAACATTCCCAGCGACGCGCAGCTGTCCGACCTCGCGCGCGAGGTCGGACAACGCCTGCAGCAGGCCTCGCTGCAGCTGGTCACTGCCGAAAGCTGCAGTGGTGGCTGGATCGCCAAGGCGATGACCGATATCGCCGGCTCGTCGGCGTTCTTCGACTGCGGCATGGTGGTCTACAGCTACGAGGCCAAGCAGCGCCTGCTCGGCGTGCGTGCGCAGACGCTGGAACAGTTCGGCGCGGTCAGCCGCGAAACCGTGCTTGAAATGGTCTCCGGCGCGCTGGTCAATTCCGGCGCCGGCATGGCTGTTGCGGTGACCGGCATTGCCGGCCCAGGCGGTGGCAGCGCGGACAAGCCGGTCGGCAGCGTCTGGATCGGCTGGAAGCAGCGCGGTGGCTATGCCCGCGCGCAACTGTTCCAGTTCGACGGCGACCGCGACGCGATCCGTCGCCAGACCGTGCTGCAGGCACTGACGGGAATTTTCCCGGCGGTGTGACATCCTTCCCCCGGGTTGTCGAACGAGGGTGCACCGATGTGGGAAACGCTGGGAACCGTCCGTGACCTCGGACGCCTGCAGGAAATCGCCTCGGTCCTGATCCGCTACGGCTTCGGCGACCTGGTGCGCCGGATCGGCCTGGCCGACGTGCTCGAACGCGCGGGCCGGCTGCTGCACTGGAACGACACCCAGCAGATCCTGCGCATGACCGCCCCCGTGCGGGTGCGCCGCGCGATGGAAGACCTCGGCCCGACCTTCGTCAAACTCGGCCAGGTGCTGGCCACCCGCGTCGACCTGTTCCCGCCGGACTGGATAGCCGAATTCTCCGAGCTGCAGAACGCGGTACCGGCCTTGCCGTATGCAGAGGTCCGCGAGCAGCTCGAGCATGACCTCGGCGCGCCGGCGCACGAGGTGTTCGCCTGGCTCGACGAAACCCCGATGGCGGCCGCCTCGCTCGCCCAGGCCCACCGCGCCACCCTGCACGATGGCAGCGCGGTGGTGCTGAAGATCCGCCGCCCCGGCATCCGCGAGGTGATCGAAGCCGACCTGCGTCTGCTGGCACGGCTCGCCGACATCGTCGAAGCGCGGTTGCCGGACCTGCAGCGCTACCGCCCGGCCGAAGTGGTGCAGCAATTCCAAGTCTCGTTGCGGCGCGAACTCGACTTCGCCGCCGAATGCCGCAATGCCGAGCGCATAGCGCGCAACTTTGCCGGCCGCAACGACATCCTGATCCCCAAGGTGCACTGGCAGTGGACCTGCGAGAGCCTCAACGTGCAGGACTTCGTCGACGGCATCCCCGGCCGTGACCTGGCCGGGGTCGATGCCGCCGGCCTCGACCGCGTACGGCTGGCCCGCACCGGCGCCCGCATCGTGCTGAAGATGGTGCTGGAGGATGGCTGTTTCCACGCCGACCCGCACCCGGGCAACATCATCTACCTGCGCGACGGCCGCATCGGCGTGATCGACTTCGGGATGGTCGGCGCGATCTCCGAACAGCGCCGCTTCCAGGTCGCGCAGCTGCTGCACGGCCTGGTCGGGCAGGAGCCGGAGGCGGTCACCGACGTGCTGCTGGACTGGTCCGGCGGCGGCGACGTCGACGAATCGCGCTTGCAGCAGGACATCAGCGCCTTCGTCGACCAGTACCGCGGGGTGCCGCTGAAGGACCTGCACATGGGCCTGATGCTGGGCAACATCACCCAGATCCTGCGCCAGCATGCGCTGACCCTGCCGGCCGACCTCGCGCTGATGATCAAGACCTTCCTGACCCTGGAAGGCATGGGCCGCCAGCTCGACCCGCAGTTCGACATGGCCACTGCCGCGCGCCCGTTCCTGGAGCGGGTGATGTGGCAGCGCTTCGCCCCGTCGGCGCTGCTCAAGCGTGGCAAGCGCAGCGTGGCCGGCCTGCTCGACCTGGCCGGCGACCTGCCGCGCGACGTGCGCCAGCTGGTGCAGATGGCGCGCCGCGGGCGCCTGCAGTTGAAGGTGGAGACCACCGCGTTGCAGGGCTTTGGCGAGCAGGTCAACCGGGCGGCGAACCGACTGGTGGTGGGGATCGTGACCGCCGCGCTGATCATTGGCTCCTCGATCGTGATGCACAGCGTGGGCGGCCTTTCCAGCCGCTGGCTGCTGGCGTTGGGCGTAGCGGGGTTCGTGGGGGCAGGGTTCTGCGGGGTGTGGATCCTGTTTTCGATCTGGCGGAGCGGGCGGGGACCATGACCGTGCCTCGGGGGTAGAGCCACGCCCTGCGTGGCTGCACTTCTTGCATCTTTCAAACGTTAGTAGTATTACTACTAACCATGGACCTTACGGACACCCAGCAGGCGATCCTGCAGTTGATCGCCGAGCGTATCGAGACCGACGGCGCGCCGCCGTCGCAGACGGAAATCGCCCGTGCTTTCGGCTTCAAGGGCGTCCGGGCCGCGCAGTACCACCTGGAAGCGCTCGAACAGGCCGGGGCGATCCGTCGCATTCCCGGCCAGGCGCGCGGTATCCGGCTGGTCCAGGCGCCGCCGCTGCAGGACGGCCTGCCGGGCGCGCTGGCGGTGCCGGCGCTGCCCGACCACGTGCTCCGCCTGCCGGTGCTGGGCCGGGTCGCGGCCGGCCTGCCGATCAGCGCCGACATCGGCTCGGACGACTTCGTGGTGCTGGACCGGGTGTTCTTCTCGCCCGCGCCGGACTACCTGCTCAAGGTCGAGGGCGACTCGATGATCGACGAAGGCATCTTCGACGGCGACCTGATCGGCGTCCATCGCACCCGCGACGCGCGTTCTGGCCAGATCGTGGTGGCCCGCATCGATGACGAGATCACCGTCAAGCTGCTCAAGATGGGCAAGGACCGGATCCGGCTGCTGCCGCGCAATCCGGACTACCAGCCCATCGAAGTCCTGCCCGACCAGGACTTCGCCATTGAAGGGCTGTACTGCGGGCTGCTGCGCCCGAACCGCTGATCCCTTCAACGCGCGAAATGCACGGTCTTTTGTGGCGATTCTCTGGTTCTGCTGAGGTTGGTACGGATGTCCGATAATTTTTTTCCGAATGCCGGGCAGAATCTCAGCCTGTGCGATACGCCAACTTTAAAGTGACCCCGTGGCCAAGAAGACCTCCAAAGACAACACCTCCAACGACATGACCTCTGCAAGGACCAATCCGATGGACGAGAACAAGAAGCGCGCCCTTACCGCCGCCCTGAGCCAGATCGAAAAGCAGTTCGGCAAAGGCTCGGTCATGCGCATGGGCGACCGCGTCATCGAAGCCGTCGAGATCATCCCGACCGGTTCGCTGATGCTCGACATCGCGCTCGGCATCGGCGGCCTGCCCAAGGGCCGTGTCGTGGAAATCTACGGTCCGGAATCCTCGGGCAAGACCACCCTGACCCTGCAGGCCATTGCCGAATGCCAGAAGAAGGGCGGCACCGCCGCCTTCATCGACGCCGAGCACGCCCTGGACCCGATCTACGCCGCCAAGCTGGGCGTGAACGTGGACGACCTGCTGCTGTCCCAGCCGGACACCGGCGAGCAGGCGCTGGAAATCGCCGACATGCTGGTCCGTTCGGGCTCGGTGGACATCGTGGTGGTCGACTCGGTCGCCGCGCTGACCCCCAAGGCCGAAATCGAAGGCGAAATGGGTGACCAGCTGCCGGGCCTGCAGGCCCGCCTGATGAGCCAGGCGCTGCGCAAGCTGACCGGCAACATCAAGCGCTCCAACACCCTGGTGGTGTTCATCAACCAGCTGCGCATGAAGATCGGCGTGATGATGCCGGGCCAGAGCCCGGAAGTGACCACCGGCGGCAACGCGCTGAAGTTCTACGCCTCGGTCCGCCTGGACATCCGCCGTATCGGCGCGATCAAGAAAGGCGACGAGATCATCGGCAACCAGACCAAGATCAAGGTCGTCAAGAACAAGCTGGCGCCCCCGTTCAAGCAGGTCATCACCGAGATCCTGTATGGCGAAGGCATCAGCCGCGAAGGCGAACTGATCGACATGGGCGTGGAAGCCAAGCTGGTCGAGAAGGCCGGCGCCTGGTACAGCTATGGTGAAGAGCGCATCGGCCAGGGCAAGGACAACGCCCGTGGTTACCTGCGCGACAACCCGCAGGTCGCTCAGCGCCTGGAAGCCGAGCTGCGCGAGAAGTTCCAGCCGGCCGAAGCCGTGCGCGAAGGCGGCGACGACGACAGCGACGACGAAGAGTGAGTTTCCTGCGGGGCAGGGCGGCGCCGTCAGTGACGCTCGCCCTGTCCCGCAGTTTCAGCAGCAGAGGTTGCCATGTTCGACTCCGATGCCCCGGAACCCGGCCGCAGGAAGCGCCGTGTACGTGAACAGACCCCCGTCCAGCGGGCGCTGGGGTTGCTGGTCCGCCGGGAGCACTCGCGCAAGGAACTGACCCGCAAGCTCACCGCGCGCGGGATCGAGACCGAGGCCGCCACCGCAGCGGTGGAGAAGCTGACCGAAGCCGGCTGGCAGGACGACACCCGCTTTGCCGAGAATCTGGTCCGCATGCGCGCCAACACCGGCTACGGACCGCTTCACATCCGTGCCGAACTGGGCACCCATGGGCTGGACAGCGAGCAGATCGCGGCTGCCATGGACACCTTCGAGGGCGACTGGACCGTCAACGCCCGCGACCTGGTCCGCCGTCGCTTCGGCGAGGCCGGCCCGCAGGAGCTGGCCCAGCGCCGCAAGGCGGCCGATCTGCTGGCCCGCCGGGGTTTCGACGGCGACAGCATCCGCCGGGCAACCCGATTCGATCTCGAAGATTAAGGCCGGGCACGCGCCGCGTGTCCCCATGCCCCGGGCCTGTTACCCTTGGTGGTTTCGGCGGTCCTGTAGGTGACACCCGGCCATAGGGGCCGCGTGCCAGGGGCCGACCGGCCCGCAGACAGCCAGCCCCCATGACCGAATCCGCCAAATTCACCACCTCCCAGATCCGCAGCGACTTCCTTGAGTTCTTCAAGGGCAAGGGCCACACCATCGTGCCGTCGGCGTCGCTGGTGCCGGGCAACGACCCGACCCTGCTGTTCACCAATTCCGGCATGGTGCAGTTCAAGGACGTGTTCCTTGGCGCCGAGAAGCGCAGCTACGTGCGCGCGGCCGACGTGCAGCGCTGCCTGCGCGCCGGCGGCAAGCACAACGACCTGGACCAGGTTGGCTACACCGCGCGCCACCACACCTTCTTTGAAATGCTGGGCAACTGGTCGTTCGGCGACTACTTCAAGAAGGACGCCATCGCCTGGGCCTGGGAGCTGCTGACCCAGGTCTGGAAGCTGCCGGCCGACCGCCTGCTGGTCACCGTCTACCAGACCGACGATGAGGCCTACGCGCTGTGGCGCGACATGGTCGGCATTCCGGAAGAGCGCATCGTGCGCATCGGCGACAACAAGGGTGCGCCGTTCGCGTCGGACAACTTCTGGCAGATGGCCGACACCGGCCCCTGCGGTCCGTGCACCGAGATCTTCTACGACCACGGCGCCCACATCGCCGGTGGCCCCCCGGGCTCGCCGGACGAAGACGGCGACCGCTACATCGAGATCTGGAACCTGGTGTTCATGCAGTTCGACCGCCAGCCCGACGGCAGCCTGGTGCCGCTGCCGGCGCCGTGCGTGGACACCGGCATGGGCCTGGAGCGCCTGGCCGCGATCCTGCAGCACGTGCACACCAACTACGAAATCGACCTGTTCCAGGCGCTGATCCGCAAGGCCAGCGAACTGACCGGCATGGCCGACCTGGAGAACAAGTCGCTGCGCGTGATCGCCGATCACATCCGCGCCTGTTCGTTCCTCATCGTCGACGGCGTGCTGCCGTCCAATGAAGGCCGTGGTTACGTGCTGCGCCGGATCATCCGCCGCGCGCTTCGCCACGGCTGGATGCTGGGCGTGCGCCAGCCGTTCTTCAGCAAGCTGGTGCCGACCCTGGTAGAGCAGATGGGCGAAGCCTATCCGGACCTCCCGGCCCAGACCGATACCGTGGTGCGTGCGCTGCAGGCCGAGGAGGAGCGCTTCGCGCAGACTCTCGACTCGGGCATGAAGATCTTTGACGACGTTGCCGCGCAGGTGACCAATGGCGTCATCCCGGGCGTGGATGCGTTCCGTCTGTACGATACCTATGGCTTCCCGCTCGACTTGACCCAGGACATTGCGCGCGAGCGGGACCTGACCGTAGATACCGATGGTTTCGATGCTGCGATGAAGAAGCAGCGCGAAGAGGGTCGCAAGGGCGGCAAGGGCGGCCCTGCAGTCGTTCTTTCCGCGGAGCTGGTCGCAACCCTGAAGCCGACCGCATTCCTTGGTTATGACCGCCTTCAGGCCGACGGGTTGACCGTCGTTGCGTTGCTCAAGGATGGTCGACCAGTGAATAGCGTGCAGGCGGGTGACGAGGTCATTGTGCTGACCGACCAGACCCCCTTCTACGCAGAGTCAGGCGGTCAGGTTGGTGATACCGGATCCTTGTCTGGAGCTGGCGTGCAACTTCAAATCAGCGATACCCAGAAGTTTGCGGGTCAGTACCACGGCCATGTTGCCGAAGTTTCCAGTGGCAGCCTGAAGGTGGGTGACGTGCTCAGCGGCCAGGTCGATGGCCAGCGCCGCGGCGCCACCATCCTCAACCACTCGGCCACCCACCTGCTGCACGCCGCCCTGCGCGAAGTGCTCGGCACGCATGTGCAGCAGAAGGGTTCGCTGGTCGCGCCGGACCGCCTGCGCTTCGACTTCTCGCACTTCCAGCCGATCAGTGCCGACGAACTGGCGGTGATCGAGCGCAAGGTCAATGAGCAGGTGCGTGCGAACAACGCCGCCGAAGTGCACAACATGGCCATGCAGGAAGCGCTCGACTTTGGCGCGATGGCCCTGTTCGGCGAGAAGTACGGCGAAAACGTGCGCGTGCTCAAGATGGGCGACTATTCCACCGAACTGTGCGGCGGTACCCATGTGTCGCGCACCGGCGACATCGGCCTGTTCAAGATCACCTCCGAAGGCGGTGTGTCCTCGGGCGTGCGTCGCATTGAAGCGGTGACCGGGCAGGGCGCATTGGACTATGTGGCGCACGAAGAAGCGCAGCTGGCCGAAGCCGCCGCGCTGCTCGGCGGCAATGTCGGCGAGGTGGTCGACAAGATCCGCCAGCTGGCCGAACGCCAGAAGAAACTTGACCGCGAACTGGAGTCGCTCAAGGCCAAGCAGGCCGCCGGCGCGACCTCGGATCTCGGTTCCAGCGCAGTTGAGGTCAATGGCGTCAAGATTCTGGCCGCGCGTCTGGAAGGTTTCGACGCCAAGGCGCTGCGTGAAGCGATCGACCGCCTCAAGCAGCAGCTGGGCGATGCGGTGATCGTGCTGGCCGGTACCCAGGACGGCAAGGCCGCCCTCGTGGCAGGCGTGAACGGCAGTGCAACCGGCAAGGTAAAAGCCGGGGAACTGTTGTCCCACATCGCCGGTCAGATCGGAGGCAAGGGCGGCGGCCGCCCGGACCTCGCCCAGGGTGGTGGTGAGGACGGGCCCGCCCTTGCTTCTGCACTGGCCGCCGTCGTGGACTGGGTCACCCCGCGTATCTGAACGCCTGAAGCCTCCTGCTCCTTGATGGCTCGGGAGGCCTGACGGTACTATGGCTAATCCTTTCCCTTTGTCGTGTGGCGTTCCCCAAGGGGGCGCCGAGCCGGTGGGGAAAATCCACCGGTTCCCTGGAGACTTGCAAAAATGTTGATCCTGACTCGCCGTGTTGGCGAAACCCTGATGATCGGTGACTCGGTCAGCGTGACCGTGCTCGGCGTCAAGGGCAACCAGGTGCGTATCGGTATCACCGCTCCGAAGGACGTGGCCGTGCACCGCGAAGAGATTTACCAGCGCATCCAGCGCGGCGACGAGCCGAATGCATCGGGAAGTGAAAATTCTTCCGATTAAGGCTTTACGTTGGGGTGTGAAAAACGTTATTCTTCGCGCCCCCGCTGAGAAGAAACACGCAGCGGCAGGACCAGATCTGGAGCGGTGCCCGAGTGGCTGAAGGGGCTCCCCTGCTAAGGGAGTATACGGCCAAAAACTGTATCGAGGGTTCGAATCCCTCCCGCTCCGCCAGTAGTAGAAAAGGCCTTCGTACGCGAGTACGAAGGCCTTTTTCTTTTACCGCTTCCGGCGTTTACAGCGGCAGGTCGAACACCAGTACTTCGGCATCATTGGCGTTCTCCAGCACCACCTGCGACTCGTCGGTGATCTGCAGCGCGTCGCCGGTGTCCAGGGTGATGCCGTTGACCTGCAGCTGGCCGCGGGCGACCTGCACATAGGCGCCACGCTTCGCGCCAAGGGCAAGGTGCGCGCGCTCGTCGCCGTCCAGGATCGTCGCGTAGATGTTGGCGTCCTGATGGATCAGCAGCGAGCCATCGCGGCCGTCCTTCGAGGCGATCAGGCGCAGCTGGCCGCGCTTGGCCTCCGGGGCGAAGTGGGTTTCCTGGTAGCTCGGGGTGATGTTCTCGGTATCCGGGAACAGCCAGATCTGCAGGAAGTGCACGGTCTCGTCGGCCGAGTGGTTGAACTCGCTGTGGCTGACCCCGCTGCCGGCGCTCATGCGCTGCACGTCGCCGTAGCGCAGCACCGAGCCGGTGCCCATCGAGTCCTTGTGCTCCAGCGCACCGCCCAGCACGTAGGAGACGATCTCCATGTTGCTGTGGCTGTGGGTGCCGAAGCCCTGGCCGCCGATCACCTTGTCCTCGTTGATCACCCGCAGCGGGCCGAAGCTGGTGTAGCGCGGGTCGTAGTAGTTGGCGAAGGAGAAGGTGTGCTGGGAGTTCAGCCAGCCATGGTTGGCCTGGCCACGGGTAGCGCTCTTGCGGATCTGCAGCATGGTGGTTCTCCTCGGGTGTTCGATGGTTTCGATGGCGGTCCGGGGTGGTTTGGGCCGCCCCTTTCCTGTTGGGGCCCAGTATCCGCTTGCGCCTTCGCTTTGAAAAACGGATAGTTTTGGCAGCCATCATCGAAAATTTCGAATGCTCAAGCTCAGCCTCGACGCGCTGCAGATCCTGGACGCCATCGACCGCCGCGGCTCGTTCGCCTCGGCCGGCAAGGAACTGCACAAGGTGCCCTCGACCATCTCCTACACCGTCTCCAAGCTGGAGCAGGACCTTGGGGTGCAGCTGTTCGACCGGATCGGCCCGCGCGCGGAGCTGACCGAGGCCGGCGTGGCCCTGCTCGAGGAGGGCCGGCACCTGCTGCGCGCGGCCCGCGAGCTGGAGATGCGGGTCCGCCGGGTCGCCTCCGGCTGGGAGGCCGAGCTGACCCTGGGCATCGACTCGATGTTCCAGCCGGCGCTGCTGGCCGGGGACATCGCCGACTTCAGCGCGGTGGCCGAGCAGACCCGGGTGCGGATGATCAGCGAGGCGCTGTCGGGCACCTGGGAGGCGCTGCTGGACCGGCGTGCCGACCTGCTGGTGGGCGCGGCGGGCGAGGGCCCCAGTGGTGGCGGCTACGTGGTGGAGCCGCTGGGCGTGGTCCGCTTCGTGTTCGCGGTGGCGCCAGGGCACCCGCTGGCCGCGATGACCGAGCCGATGGGCCGGGAGCAGCTGGCCGCCCATTGCGCCATCGCCGTTGCCGACTCGGCGCGGCGGCTGCTGCCCCGTACCGTGGGCCTGCTGATGGGCCAGGACACCGTGACCGTGCCGGACATGCTCAGCAAGTACCGGCTGCAGTGCGCCGGCCTGGGCTTCGGTTTCCTGCCCGAGCCCTACGTGCAGGCGGCGGTGGCGCAGGGGCGGCTGGTGGTGCGGCAGGTCGAGGAGCCCAAGCCGGACGAGACCTTCTGGCTGGCTTGGCGCACCGGCGAGGAGGGCGCGGCCCTGCGCTGGTGGCGCGAGCGCCTGCAGCAGCCCGGGCACATGGAAGCGTGGTGGGGGCAGATGCAGGGCTGGTTGGCATCCTGAACGATTGCCGGCGTGTCACGGTTCGGTCATCTGGTTGCGGTAGAGGGGCCGCAGGCGCCTCGGTAACCTGCCGGGCTCCACGTCGTGCACCTGATTCCCATGAAACGCCTCCTGCTGCTGTTGCTGGCGGGCGCCGGCCTCTGGCTGGCGGCCTGCTCGTCCCTTTCACCCCCGTCTGCCTCCACCTCGCTCAGTGACCGGCTGGTCGCGCCGGGTGGCGTCTCCACGCTGCTGGACACTGCCCGCATCGCCGAGGCGGTGGACGCGGTCCCCAACCGTCATGGTTTCGTGACCGGCCGCGCCGGCGTGCCGCTGTTCTGGCGTGCGTTCGACCCGGGCCGCTATGGCCTGCAGTACCACTACCTGGCGCAGCATCACGACAACGGCGAGCCCTTGGATACCGGCCTGCAGCTGGCGCTGCCCACGCCGTTCCAGGCGCAGGCGCCGCGCGGCACCGTGGTGCTGCTGCACGGATGGATGATGAACGGCGATTCGATGCTGCCGTGGTCGCTGCAGCTGGCCCAGTCCGGCTACCGGGTGGTCACCATCGACCTGCGCAACCACGGCCACTCCGGCGCCGGCCCCTCCGGCTACGGCACGTTCGAGTCCGACGATGTGATCGACGTGATCGACGCGCTGCAGGCGCGTGGTGAAGTCGTGGGACCGCTGTACTTGTTCGGCGTCTCCTACGGCGCGGCTACCGCGCTGTTCACCGCCGACAAGCTCGGCGACCGGGTCACCGGCGTGGTTGCGATGGAGTCGTTCGCCAATGCCGGCGACGCGATCCGCAGCATGATCCCGCACCTGATGTCGCTGCAACCCACCGCATGGAAGGCGCAGGCCATGGCCGCTTACGGGCGTTGGCTGTATGGCGGGCAGGACATCGACAAGGTGATCGCGGCGGCCAGCCAGCGCCTGGACCTGGACCTGGACCGCGTGGATGTCACCCGCGCGGTGGCGGACTCACGCGCGTGCGTGCTGCTGCTGCACGGCCAGGACGACGCGCATGTACCGGTCGGGCAGGGCCGTTTGATCGCGGCGGCCAGCGACCGCGTGCAGTACATCGAACTACGTGGCGAAGACCACATCACGCTGCCGCTGCGGCTGGACCTGCTGGGCGGGGTGGTGGACGACTGGCTGGCGCACGACGATCACGCCGGCGGCAAATGCCCGGCACCGGGACTGCCGGCAGAAGCGGACAGGCTGGCAATGGCAGATGCAATGTCCAAGCGCGCAGGGTAGAGCCACGCCCTGCGTGGCTGCACGGCCCGACCAAACAAAAAAGGCAGCCCATGGCTGCCTTCTTTCTCATCGCTGCAATGGTGCGCCCGGAGAGATTCGAACTCCCGACCGCCTGGTTCGTAGCCAGGTACTCTATCCAACTGAGCTACGGGCGCATTTGCATTGATGTGTCGCGATGTAATGGTGCGCCCGGAGAGATTCGAACTCCCGACCGCCTGGTTCGTAGCCAGGTACTCTATCCAACTGAGCTACGGGCGCATTTACATCACGTTTTTCTACAACCCTGTTGATGGTGCGCCCGGAGAGATTCGAACTCCCGACCGCCTGGTTCGTAGCCAGGTACTCTATCCAACTGAGCTACGGGCGCGTCAACAGGAGCGGAATTATGCGGATCGACGCCGCATCCGTCAACGTTTTTGTGAAGGACTTCATTCAAATGAATGAAAAAGCGCCTTCACCACGGCATCCGGCGACTTCATCCACGCGAAGTGATCGGCCCGCGTGCCAAGCGTGTCGGCGGGCAGAACCGACAGCGTTGCAGCGACCTGCGGCAGCTTGGCCAGCAGGCCCTGCATGGAGCTGGCAGGGGCGAACCAGTCGTCTGCCAGCACCACCGCGCTGGCCTGGCCGTGCAGCCGGCGCATGCCGGCTTCCAGGTCGGCGCTGATGCCCACGCCCGCGTAGTGGTTGCACCGCCCGACGCGCGCCCAGTCGGCGATCAGCCCGCGCGCCTCGGTGCCGCCAAAGCCCAGCCGGCGCCCGTGCAGCACGCCCTGGCGCTGCGCCAGCCACGGCAGGAAGCGGTACACCAGCGGCAGCAGCCACCCGCGCGGGGCGGGGAAGGTGCGCCAGTACGGGGTGCCGGTGGCGACCAGCCAGAACCGGGCGAACAGATCCGGGTGCTGCCCGGCGAACACGCAGGCCAGCTGGCCGCCCAGGCTGTGCCCGCCAATGATCAGCGGCGCGTTGCCGTGCAGGCGGATCGCCGCCAGGCTGGCCGGCAGGTCCTGTTCGAGGATCTCGCGGTAGCCCCAGTCGCGCTCGCGCGAAGGGCGCAGGCTGCTGCTGCCGTTGCCACGCCATTCGTGCAGGAACACGGCGATACCGTGCGCGGCCAGCGCGTCGGCAAACGGCTCGTAGTTGCGCGCCGACACGCCCAGTGCCGGCAGCCACAGCAGCTGCGCGCGCGGCTGCGCCGGGATCCGCGCGATCAGTTCGAAATGGTGGCCGTCGGTGGTCTCGACCGGAACCCGCACGGAACGGGTCATGCCGGCCGACCCGCGCCGAAGTGGTCGAGCACCAGTACCGCGCTGCGGCCGGGCATGTAACCGCCCTGCAGTGCGCGCGCGACGTAATCGATGCCGGCTTCGCAGGCGTTGGGCAGCGAGAGCCCGCAGCACAGCTGGGCCGCAATGGCCGAGGCCAGCGTGCAGCCGGTGCCGTGCGCGTCGACCGGCAGGCGTGCGTGGATGAACTCCTCGCGGGTGACGCCGTCGAAGTAGCGGTCGATCACGCGCGCGCCTTCGGCCAGGTGTCCGCCCTTGAGCAGCACCGCACCCGCGCCGAGATCGAGCAGCGCCGCAGCGGCATCCTCGGCCTCGTCGGCGGTTTCAATCGGGTGGCCCAGCAGCAGCTCGGCTTCGGGGATGTTCGGGGTCAGCAGCGTGGCGAGCGGCAACAGCCGCGTGCGCAGTGCCTGCAACGCGCTGTCCTCGAGTAGTTTCGCGCCGCTGGTGGCGACCATCACCGGATCCACGATCACATGGGTCGGGCGATGGCGTTGCAGGGCATCGGCGACCAGCTCGATCACCCCGGCATTGGCCAACATGCCCAGCTTGACCGCATGGATGTCGAAGTCGGCAAAGCACGCGTCGATCTGCGCCTGCAGGAAGTCCAGCGGCGGCACGTGCACCGCAGTGACCCCGCGCGTGTTCTGTGCAGTGAGTGCGGCAATCGCCGACAGGCCGTGCACGCGGTGCGCGGCAAAGGCCTTCAGGTCGGCCTGGATCCCGGCACCACCGCCGGAATCGGAGCCGGCGATGGTGAGGGCGGAAACGGGAGTCGATGGGCTCATGCCCCGATTGTGGAGCAGGCCATCGCCGGCTGCCAGCGTAGCGACACGCCATGCGTGTCCCACGGAACGCCGGTACCGCTCAGGCACGCATGGCGTATCAGTACGGCCCGTTGAACAGCACCTCGGAGAACTGGTTCGTGGCCGGATCAAACACCGCGCCCCAGAACATCCGTCCGCCATCGCAGACGCGGATCGCCTCGCGCGAGGGATCCACATCGCTGTGGTCGGGCAGGCGGAAGGCGTTGAGGTAGATCACCCTGCGTCCTTCCATTTCAATACCAACGTACTGCCGGTTGAAATCGGTGACCCCGGGAATCTGCGCGGCCAGCGTCGGCAGCTGCGCTTCCAGCTGCTCGACCTGCTGGCGGCTCGGCGCCCAGTAGCCGGTGACCCGGCCCGGGGTCTGGCCCGGGCTGGGACGCGAGCAGGTGTCGAGCACCTGCGCGACGATCACCGGGCGGGTCACCACCCAGGACTGGCCGGTCTTGACCGCTGTCGGCACGGTCGCGCCGGGACGCGTATTGGCGGGCGTGCACGCCGCCGCCAGCGCGGCGAGCGCCAGCGGCACGACTGCACGTGACAGGGAACGGTTCACAACACCTCCGAAGCGTAGTCGGCCAGGCGCGAACGCTCGCCCCGGCGCAGCGTGATGTGCGCGCTGTGCGGCCAGTTCTTGAAGCGGTCCACCGCGTAGGTCAGGCCCGAGGTGGTTTCGGTCAGGTACGGGGTGTCGATCTGTTCGACGTTGCCCAGGCAGACAATCTTGGTGCCGGGGCCGGCACGGGTGATCAGCGTCTTCATCTGCTTGGGGGTGAGGTTCTGCGCCTCGTCCAGGATCAGGTAGCGCGACAGGAAGGTGCGGCCGCGCATGAAGTTCAGCGAGCGGATCTTGATCCGGCTGGCAATCAGGTCGTTGGTCGCCGCGCGTCCCCACGCACCGCCTTCCTGGGTGTGGGTGAGCACTTCCAGGTTGTCGGTCAGCGCGCCCATCCACGGCGTCATCTTTTCTTCTTCGGTGCCGGGCAGGAAGCCGATGTCCTCGCCGACGCTGACCGTGGCGCGGGTCATGATGATCTCGCGGTAGCGCTGCTGGTCCATGGTCTGGGCCAGGCCGGCGGCCAGCGCCAGCAGGGTCTTGCCGGTACCGGCGGTGCCGAGCAGGGTGACGAAGTCGATCTCCGGGTCCATCAGCGCGTTGAGCGCGAAGTTCTGCTCGCGGTTGCGCGCGCTGATGCCCCACACCGCGTGGCTGCCATGACGGTAGTCGTTGACCAGCGACAGGATCACCTTGCCGCTGGGATCGACCTTGGCCACGCGCAGTTCGACTTCGTCGTCGCCGGGCAGGTAGGCGTACTGGTTCGGGTGCCAGTCTTCGTCGTCGCTGGCGTGGATCTCGTAGCTGGTGCGGCCCTTGTCGCTCCAGCTGCGCAGGTCGTCGGTGTGCTTCTTCCAGAAATCTTCCGGCAGTTCGGTGGCGCCGGTGTAGAGCAGGCTGAAATCGTCCAGCGCGCGGTCGTTCTCGTAGTCTTCGGACACGATCCCGGCGATCGCCGCCTTGATCCGCAGGTTGATGTCCTTGGAGACGAACACCACCGGAATGTCCGGGGTCTGTTCCTTCAGCGCGAGGATCGCACCGAGGATGGCGTTGTCCGGAATCACCGCGCCGAAACTTTTGCCGGCGTCGAAGTGGCTGGTCTGGAAGCGCAGCAGGCCCACGCTCTGCTTGCCGCGCAGCTGCAGCCCGTTGGGACGCTGCAGCGGGATGCCGTCGGCCAGGTTGTCCAGGCCCGAGGCCTGCACCAGCTCGTTGAGGAAGCGGCTCACCTGGCGGGCGTTGCGGCTCGCTTCGGAGGTGCCCTTCTTGCCGTTGTCCAGCTCTTCGATCACCTGCATCGGCAGGTAGACATCATGCTCCTCGAACTTGAACAGCGCGGTTGGATCGTGCATCAGCACGTTGGTATCCAGTACGTAGATGCGCTTGCCTCGGGTCATCGTCATTTCCTGGTGGCAGAACAGGGACAAGCCATCACGGCCTGCGGGGCAGGGTGATGGCCATTGCGGGGTGCCGGGTTGGTCACTGGGTTTTCGCGGCCTTCAGGGCTTCAAGGACGGACTGCGCGTGGCCGGCGACTTTCACCTTGCGCCACGACTGCACGATACGACTGTCGGGAGAAATGAGGAAGGTGCTGCGTTCGATGCCGCGCACCTGCTTGCCGTACATGTTCTTCAGCTTGATGACGTCGAAGGCGGTGCACAGCGCTTCGTCGGCGTCGCTGATGAGCGGGAAGGCGAACCCCTGCTTGGCGCAGAAGTTGTCGTGCGACTTCACCGAGTCGCGCGAGACGCCCAGCACGCGGGCGCCGGCGCGTTTGAACTGCGGCAGCAGGGCGTTGAAGTCGATGCCCTCGGTGGTGCACCCGGGGGTGCTGTCCTTGGGGTAGAAGTACAGCACCAGCCACTGGCCGGCCAGCGCGCCGAGGGTGGTGCTGTCGCCGCCGGACAACGCCAGCGGAAGCGAAAGGGTGGTGCTGTCCAGGGTATCGCCGTTGTTCATGAGGTCCTTGCTGCGGAGCCTGAGTGACGCGTTTTACAACTGCATGAAACACCGCGCCCGGGTGACGGGCGCGCGAAACCGTCAGAACTTCATCGGGTCCATGATCGCGTCCAGGTTCAGGTGGTCGCAGAACTCGAGGAAATCGTCGCGCAGGGCGGCGATGTGCATGTTGGCCGGCACGCCGATGGTGACCTGCGCCGAGAACATCTCCGCGCCGGTCTGCATGGCGCGGTAGCGGGTGCTCTGCAGGTTTTCGATGGTGATGCCCTGGCGGTCGAAGAAGTCGGCCAGCTGGAACAGGATGCCGGGCTTGTCGGCGGCGATCACTTCGACGATGTAGGGCAGCAGGTTGGACTGCGCCTGCTTGGCGCCGGTGCGGTACCACACCAGCTTCAGGCCTTCCTCGCGCTCGAGCCGGGTCAGCATGGCTTCCAGCTTGGCCACTGCGTCCCAGGAGCCGGTCGCCAGGGCGGTGACCGAGACGTCGCGGCCCACGGTGGACAGGCGGGCGTCGACCAGGTTGCAGCCGCTGTCGGCGATGCGCCGGGTGACGGGCAGCAGGGGGGACTCCGGATGCGTCGTGTAGGCGTTGATCAGGAGGTGGTTTTCGGTCGGCGCAGGCCGCGGCGTGGTGTCGGTCAAGGGGGTTCCGGTAATGCGGGGTGAGTCTGAACGGCGCC
Source organism: Stenotrophomonas bentonitica (assembly GCF_013185915.1). NCBI lineage: Bacteria > Pseudomonadati > Pseudomonadota > Gammaproteobacteria > Lysobacterales > Lysobacteraceae > Stenotrophomonas > Stenotrophomonas bentonitica. The sequence goes on from NZ_JAAZUH010000002.1 coordinate 731,492, forward strand.
GAGGGGCGCACGTTCGCCGGAGTCCAGCATACTTGCCCGCGCTTTCGACCCGCAAGTAACATGCAACGTACCTCCGGCCGCGCTTTTCCGCGGCCTTTGGCCCCCTTACTTCCGAGCATCGTTTCCTTGTCCCTTTCCGGTCTCATCACCGCGCTGGCCACGCCTTTCCAGGCCAATGGCGCATTGGATCCCGACGGTTGGCAGCGCCTGCTGCACCTGCAACTGGAGGGTGGCGTTCACGGGGTGGTGGTGGCCGGTTCGACCGGCGAAGCCTCGACCCTGTCCGATGACGAATACGACCTGCTGCTGCGCAGCGCGGTCAAAACCGTCGCCGGGCGCATCCCGGTGCTGGCCGGTACCGGCCTGTCGGGCACGGCCAAAACGATCGCGCAGACCCGCCGCGCTGCGGCCAGTGGGGCCACCCACGCGCTGGTGGTGACCCCGCCGTACGTGCGCCCGACCCAGGCCGGCCTGATCGCGCATTACCGTGCGGTGGCCGACCAGGGCGGCCTGCCGGTGATCCTGTACAACGTGCCCGGCCGCACCGGCTGCGACATGCTGCCGGAGACGGTGGCCGAGCTGGCGGCGCACCCGAACATCGTGGGGATCAAGGAAGCGGTGGGCGACATCGGCCGGGTCCAGGCCCTGCTGGCGCTGCGTTCGCGGGACTTCGCGATCCTCAGCGGCGACGACGGCACGGCAGCGCGCTCGATCCTGTCGGGCGTGGACGGGCTGATCTCGGTCGGCTCGAATGCGCTGCCGGGCGCCTACCGCCGGATGTGCGACTTGGCTGCGGCCGGGGAGCGCGAGGCCACCGAGGCGTGGGACGCACGCCTCGAGCCGTTCCATGAATTCTGCGGGGTGGAGTCCAACCCGATTCCGGTGAAGGACCTGCTGCGCCGCATCGGCATCGGCCAGGGCCTGCGCCTGCCGCTGCTGCCGCTCTCGGCCGCCCACCACGCTGCCGCCGAACACCTGGCCACCGACATCGGTGCGCTCGAAGCCCTTTCCAGCCACTGAATACAGTGGCCTGACCCAGGAGATCCACATGCGTCAATCCGTTTCCGTCCTCCGCGTGCTGTCGTTCGCGATCGTGGCCACCGCTACCCTGGTCGGCACCACCGGCTGCTTCAAACGCGGCGCCCGCGGCGACTACGCCATGGCCCCGGAAGTGCGTCCGCTGGAAGTCCCGCCGGACCTGAACGCGCCGGGCAACAACCCGGCCGCGCAGGTGCCGGTGCTGGCCTCGCAGGCAGCCAAGCCGGCCCCGACCCAGGCGGCCGCCAACACCTCCGGTTTCACCATTCCGGGCACGAAGGAAGAGGTGTTCGGCAAGGTCGGCACCGCGCTGGAGTCCGTTGAAGGCGTGAAGATCGCCAGCAAGGCCCAGCTGCTGGGTTCCTACGATGTGAACTTCGAGGGCAGCGACTTCCTGGTCCGCGTGGTTGCCGTCGAAGCCGGCGCCTACATCTCGGCCGTCGACCCGCGCGGCCTGCCGGCCACCGGCGCCGCCCCGACCAAGCTGCTCGGCGAGCTGAAGGCCAAGCTGGCGCAGTAATGCGCGCGGAGCCGGGCTCTGCCCGGCTTCCCTGATTGCGTGCGATTCCTTGGAGCCGGGCTTTGCCCGGCTTCATGCGTTTTGGCGGACAGCCTGTGAGCTGCAGGGTTCCCTGGTTGGGGCCGGCGGGGGTGGGGGTACGGGACACGCCTTAAATCTCCCGTTAGGCTCGGGCGGCACATCCATGTGCCTTCACGGTCCCGTACCCCCACCCCCGCCGACCCTTCGACAGGGTGCAGGTGGCCATGGAAAGAGCCCAGCCCCGCATTCGTGTCGACCATTGGTCGGCATTTCGGCTTTTGCCGTGGCCATCGACGCACTGTCGGAGGGTCGGCGGGGGTGGGTTTGAGGGGGCACGAGCCGCATGGATGCGGCGATGAGCTTACATGGACGTACTTGCAGCGTCCCCCACAAACCCGCACCCGACGGCCCTGACCAGGGAAACCGCGCAGACCTCGGCTGTTCGCCTGAATGCACGAAGCCGGGCAACGCCCGGCGCCAGGCCACCACCTGCAACCCAAACAAAAAAGGCGCCCAGAAGGCGCCTTTTCGGCTTCACCGCTCCAGATACTGGAGCTTGTCCGGCTTGCCATCCCATTCGGCGGCATCCTCCGGCGGGTCCTTGCGTACGGTGAGCACCGGCCAGGCCTTGGCCAGCTCGGCGTTGAGCGCGACGAAGCCTTCCTGCCCGGCGGGCACGTCGTCTTCCGGGAAGATCGCGTTGACCGGGCACTCCGGTTCGCACAGGGTGCAGTCGATGCACTCGTCCGGGTCGATCACCAGGAAGTTCGGGCCCTCGTGGAAGCAGTCCACGGGGCACACTTCCACGCAATCGGTGTGTTTGCACTTGATGCAGTTTTCGGTGACGACAAAGGGCATGGCTGGATCTGGATTCCGCGTTGAGCCGGACAATTCTAGAACAGTTGCGGCTTTGACGCAGTGCACGATGCGCTGGGGGCCGCCGCTGGGGTTGAATGCGTTGGCTAGCGGTAGACAGGCTGGGGAGCCGGGGCCGCCTGCTGTGTTGACCCGTCGCTGTTCCCTTCCTGCCAGGGCCCTTCATGTCCACGACACTTAGCGCAAGCGCCGTCCGCGGCGAAAACACCGCCTTCATCGTCCTGATCAGCTGCGTCGCCACGATCGGCGGTTTCCTGTTCGGCTTCGACAGCGGCGTCATCAACGGCACCGTCGACGGCCTCAAGCAGACCTTCCAGTCCAGCGAGGCCGGGATCGGCTTCGAAGTCGCCTCCATGCTGCTGGGCTGCGCCGTGGGCGCCTTCTTCGCCGGCCGCCTTGGCGACCGGATCGGCCGGCGCGGCGTCCTGATCATCGCCGCCGTGATGTTCCTGCTGTCCGCGCTGGGTGCCGGGTCCGCGCACACCTCGCTGGCCTTCGTGATCGCCCGTGTGGTCGGCGGCATCGCCGTCGGCGCGGCCAGCGTCATGTCCCCGGCCTACATCGCCGAAGTCGCCTCCGCGCGTTATCGCGGCCGGCTGGCCACCGTGCAGCAGATCGCTATCATCAGCGGCCTGTTCTGCGCGTTCCTGAGCAACTTCCTGCTGGCCCGCGCCGCCGGCGCCTCCACCGAAGTGCTGTGGCTGGGCCAGGAAGCCTGGCGCTGGATGTTCTGGATGCAGGCCATTCCCTCCGCCCTGTTCCTGGTGCTGCTGCTGGCGATCCCGGAGAGCCCGCGCTACCTGGTGGTCAAGAAGCGTCGCGCCGAAGCGCTCGCCGTGATGACCCGCCTGTACGGCGCCGACGAGGCCCAGGCCAAGATCGCCGAGATCGAAGGCTCGCTCGCCCAGGACCAGCACCGCCCGCGCCTGTCCGACCTGGTCGACAAGACCACCGGCAAGCTGCGCACCATCGTCTGGGTCGGCATCGGCCTGGCCGTGTTCCAGCAGCTGGTCGGCATCAATGTCGTGTTCTATTACGGCGCGGTGCTGTGGCAGGCCGTCGGCTTCTCCGAAAACGACGCGCTGCTGATCAACGTCCTGTCCGGCGCCCTCAGCATCGGCGCCTGCCTGCTGACCGTCGTGCTGATCGACCGCATCGGCCGCAAGCCGCTGCTCTGGGTAGGCTCGGTCGGCATGGCCGTCGCGCTGGCGCTGATGGTGGTGGCGTTCTCCAGCGGGCACCTGGCTGATGGCCGCCTGCAGCTGTCCGACGGCATGGGCCGCCTGGCGCTGGTCGCCGCCAACGTCTACGTGGTGTTCTTCAACATGTCCTGGGGCCCGGTGATGTGGGTCATGCTGGGCGAGATGTTCCCCAACCAGATCCGCGGCTCGGGCCTGGCCGTGGCCGGCGCCGCGCAGTGGAGCGCCAATTTCGCCATTACCGTGACCTTCCCGGTCCTGCTGGCCAGCATCGGCCTGGCCGGCGCCTACGGCATCTACACCGTGGCCGCGGTGGCCTCGATCTTCTTCGTGCTGCGCTACGTGCGCGAGACCAAGGGCAAGGAGCTCGAGCAGATGGTCGGGTAGGGGGCTCGGCCGGCCGCAACGCAAAAACCCCGCCAAGGCGGGGTTTTTCGTAGCTCAGCGCGGCAGATGGTGCTCCCTAGGGGACTCGAACCCCTGTTTTAGCCTTGAGAGGGCCACGTCCTAACCTCTAGACGAAGGGAGCATGCTTTGTCGCGAACTGCGCAGCGCGCTAGTATATGGACCACGATGCCATTGGGCAATCCCGAAACTTCAACCGGAAGCGCCAACATCAATTCCTCCGCTACATCACCGTTCAGTCTGCGCGTGATCCCCCGCGACCAGCACAACATCTCCCGCAAGGACATCAGCCCGAACGCCCTGCGCGTGCTCTACCGGCTGCGCGAATCGGGCTTCGGCGCCTACCTGGTGGGCGGCGCCGTGCGCGACCTGCTGGTCGGCGGCAATCCCAAGGATTTCGACGTGGCCACCGACGCCACGCCGGAGCAGGTCAAGGCGCTGTTCCGCAACTGCCGCCTGATCGGCCGCCGCTTCCGCCTGGCGCACGTGGTGTTCGGCCGCGAAATCATCGAAGTGGCCACTTTCCGCGCCAACATCGATGACGGCAGCGGCGACCGCGAGATGGAAAACGGCATGCTGGTGCGCGACAACGTGTACGGCAGCATCGAAGACGACGCCGTGCGCCGCGACTTCACCTGCAACGCGCTGTACTACGCCATCGAAGACTTCTCGGTGCGCGACTACACCGGCGGCTTCGAAGACGTGCAGGCGCGCCTGATGAAGCTGATCGGCGACCCCGAAAAGCGCTACCAGGAAGACCCGGTGCGCATGCTGCGCGCCGTCCGCCTGGCGGCCAAGCTCGGTTTCCAGATCGAAGACGCCACCGCCGAGCCGCTGCCGCGCCTGGCCAGCCTGCTCGGCGAAGCCGCGCCGGCGCGCCTGTTCGAGGAAGTGCTGAAGCTGTTCCTGTCCGGGCATGGCGTGGCCAGCTTCGAAGGCCTCGAGCGTTACGGCCTGCTCGACGTCATGTTCCCCGAAAGCGCCGCCGCGCTGCGCAGCAACCGCAGTGGCGCGCTGCGCCGCATGGTGATCGAAGGCCTGCGCAACACCGATCTGCGCGTGGCCAATGACGAGCCGGTGTCGCCCTCGTTCCTGTTCGCGCTGCTGCTGTGGCCGGCGTTCTGCCGCGCCCTGGCGACCCTGCAGAAGCAGGGCGTCGCGCTCGAAGAAGCGCAGCGTCGCGCCGCCGACCGGGTCACCCTGCACCAGCTGACCACCATCGCGCTGCCGCGCCGGTTCTCGCTGCCGATGCAGGAAATCTGGCTGCTGCAGGGCCGTTTCAGCTCGCGCCAGCGCAAGCGCGTGATTCGCACCCTGACCCATCCGCGCTTCCGTGCCGCGTTCGACTTCCTGGCCCTGCGCCAGGTCGCCTCCAGCGAGCACGCGGCTGATGTGGAATTCTGGCGCGAGGCCCAGCTGCAGTCCGGCCCCGAACTGGACTCAACCCTCGACGCAGCGCATGCCGAAGCCGAACTGGACGAGAACGGCGCACCGCGCAAGCGTCGTCGCCGCCGCCGTCGTCCCGATGGGGCCGCGGGCGGGTAAGCCGTGACCCTGGCCTGTATTGGACTGGGCGCCAACCTCGGCGACGCCGCGCAGACCCTGCGCGGCGCGTTCGAGGCGATGGCCGCGCTGCCGTTGACCACGCTGCGGGCGCGCTCGCAGCTCTACAGCACCCCGGCCTGGGGCAATGAAGACCAGCCCGCCTTCATCAACGCCGCCGCCGTGCTCGAAACCGGGCTGGAGGCGACGGCGCTGCTGGACGCGCTGCTGGGGATTGAACGCGACTTCGGCCGGATCCGCGATGCGGCCGTGCACTGGGGTCCGCGTACCCTCGACCTGGACCTGCTGCTGTACGGCGACGCGGTGATCGACCTGCCGCAGCTCAAGGTGCCGCACCCCTACCTGCACGAACGCGGGTTCGCGCTGCTGCCGCTGGCCGAGATCGCCCCGGAGGCGGTGATTCCCGGCCGCGGCCGCGTGCGGGATGCTGCGATGCGTATCGAGGCCTGCGGGATCGCGCCAATAGGAGGATAATACGGGGCTTATCGCCACCGGTTATCAGCTAATGAGTACCCACGCAGACAGCAAGCCCTGGACCGTCCCCGCCCTGGCCGAGGCCAAGCGCAACGGCCAGAAGCTGGTGATGCTGACCGCCTACGACGCCGGCTTCGCCCGCGCGTTCGACGCAAATGGCGTCGACCTGATCCTGATCGGCGACTCGCTGGGCATGGTGGTGCAGGGGCATGATTCGACCCTGCCGGTGACCACCGACGACATGGTCTACCACACCCGCGCGGTGGCCCGGGTGCTGCAGCGTGCGCTGCTGGTGGCCGACCTGCCGTTCGGCGCCGACGCCACCCCGGAACGCGCGCTGGACGCGTCGCTGCGCCTGCTCCAGGCCGGCGCGGAGATGGTCAAGATCGAAGGCGCCGGGTTCAAGCTGGACATTATCCGTTACCTGGTCGAGCGCGAGATCCCGGTGTGTTCGCACCTGGGCCTGACCCCGCAGTCGGTGCTGCGCCTCGGTGGTTACAAGGTGCAGGGCCGCGGCGACGCCGCCCAGCAGCTGCGCGACGATGCCAGGGCCGCGGTCGAAGCCGGCGCCACCCTGGTGGTGCTGGAGTGCGTGCCGACCCCGATCGCCACCCAGGTCACCGCCGACATCGCCGTGCCCACCATCGGCATCGGCGCCGGCCCCGGCTGCGATGGCCAGGTGCTGGTGCTGCACGATTTCCTCGGCCTGGACAGCGGCCATCGCCGTCCCAAGTTCGTCAAGGATTTCCTTGCCGAAGGCGGGTCGGTGGCCGGCGCGGTCCGTGCCTACGCCGACGCCGTGCGCGACGGCTCCTTCCCCGACGCAGAACACGCCTACGCCTCATGATCGACACCGTCACCGACCTGTCCCGCCTGCGCACCGTCGTCAATGGCTGGAAGCGCGAGGGCCTGCGCGTTGCGCTGGTCCCCACCATGGGCAACCTGCACGCCGGCCACTATTCGCTGGTCACCCTGGCCCGGCAGTACGCCGACCGCGTGGTCTCCAGCGTGTTCGTCAACCCGACCCAGTTCGGGCCCAACGAAGACTTCACCCGCTACCCGCGCACCCCCGAAGCCGACACCACCGGGCTGGAGCAGGCCGGCTGTGACGTGCTGTGGCTGCCCACGGTCGAATCGATGTACCCGTTCGGGGTCGAACTGGCCGCCAGCGTGAACGTGCCGGGCATCTCCAGCCTGCTCGAAGGCGCGCACCGCCCGGGCCACTTCGACGGCGTCTGCACCGTGGTCTCGCGCCTGTTCAACCAGGTCCAGCCCGACGTGGCTGCGTTCGGCAAGAAGGACTACCAGCAGCTGGCGGTGATCCGCCAGATGGTCGAAGACCTGGCTTTCCCGATCCAGATCGTCGGCGGCGACATCGTCCGCGAAACCGACGGCCTGGCGATGAGCTCGCGCAACCAGTACCTCAACGCCGAACAGCGCTCGGTCTCGACCACCATCCACCAGGTGCTGCTGGGCATGCGCGAAGGCTTCATCACCGGCAAGCCGCGCAGCCTGATCGAGGCCGAGGCGGCAGCGGCCCTCCAGACGGCCGGTTTCCAGGTTGACTACGCCGTGGTGCGCAAGCCGGACCTGTCCGAGCCGGCCGACAGCGAGGCAGGCAACCGCGTGGCGCTGATCGCTGCCCGGATCGGCACTACCCGATTGATCGACAACCTCGAATTCTGACCCGTCACCTGCCTGAATCGTTGGCAGCGGCCGCGCCCCGGCCCCTGCCGTCGGGACGGCGGGTGCTAGAATTTCCCTTTCCTTTCATGTCGTCCCGTGCCATGCACCTCTCCCTGCTCAAGACCAAGATCCACCGCGCTACCGTGACCCATTCGGAGCTGAACTACGAAGGTTCCATCGCCATCGATGACAACCTGCTGCTGGCTACCGGCATCCGTGAGTTCGAACAGGTGCATATCTGGGACGTCACCAACGGTGCGCGCTTCTCGACCTATGCCATCCGTGCCGAGGCCGGCAGCGGCGTGGTCTCGCTCAATGGCGGCGCCGCGCGCCACGTGCAGGTCGGCGACATCATCATCATCGCCGCCTTCGCCAGCATGAGCGAAGAAGAAGCTGACAGCTTCCGGCCGAAGTTGGTATATGTGGACGGCAACAACCAGATCTCCCACACCAACGACAGCATCCCGACCCAGGCCGCATGACACAGAACAACGGATTCGACCCGCTTCATTCCCATGCCCAGCGCCTGCGTGGCGCGAGCATCCCCGCACTGATCGCCGCCGAACCGGGCCGCGCACAATCGCTGGGGCTGCGGGTCGGTCCGTTGTATGCCAGCTTCGCGCGGCAGAAGTACGACCGCGCGGCGCTGGATGCGCTGCTGCAGCTGGCCGCCGAGCGCGATGTCGCCGGCGGCTTCCAGCGCCTGTTCCGCGGTGAGACGGTCAACGTGACCGAAGGCCGCGCCGCGCTGCATACCGCGCTGCGTGGCGATGCCACCGGCGCGCCGGTCGCGGCCGAAGCGTTCGCCACGGCCGCGCAGGTGCGCGCGCAGATGGGCGAGCTGATCGCCGCGCTGGAAAAGACCGGCGTCACCGATATCGTGAGCGTGGGCATCGGCGGTTCGGACCTCGGTCCGCGCCTGGTGGCCGACGCGCTGCGTCCGGTCAGCGGTGCGCGCTTCCGCGTGCATTTCGTCTCCAACGTGGACGGCGCTGCCATGCAGCGCACCCTGGCCACGCTGGACCCGGCGACCACCGCCGGCATCCTGATTTCCAAGACCTTCGGCACCCAGGAAACCCTGCTCAACGGGCAGATCCTGCATGACTGGCTGGGCGGCAGCGACCGCCTGTACGCAGTCAGCGCCAACCCCGAACGCGCCGCCAAGGCCTTCTCGATCGCCGCCGGCCGCGTGCTGCCGATGTGGGACTGGGTGGGCGGGCGTTATTCGCTGTGGTCGGCGGTCGGCTTCCCGATCGCGCTGGCGATCGGCTTCGACCGGTTCGAACAGCTGCTGGCCGGTGCGGCCGAGATGGATGCGCATGCGCTCAACGCGCCGCTCGAGCAGAACCTGCCGGTGCTGCACGCGCTCACCGACATCTGGAACCGCAACCTGCTGGGCCATGCCACCCACGCAGTAATGACCTACGACCAGCGCCTGGCGCTGCTGCCGGCCTACCTGCAGCAGCTGGTGATGGAAAGCCTGGGCAAGCGCGTGCAGCTGGACGGCAGCCCGGTCGGCAGCGACACCGTGTCGGTGTGGTGGGGCGGGGCGGGCACCGACGTGCAGCACAGCTTCTTCCAGGCGCTGCACCAGGGCACCAGCGTGATTCCGGCCGACTTCATCGGCTGCGTGCACAACGACGACCCGTACACGGTCAACCACCAGGCGCTGATGGCCAACCTGCTGGCGCAGACCGAGGCGCTGGCCAATGGCCAGGGCAGTGACGACCCGCACCGCGAGTATCCGGGTGGGCGGCCGAGCACCCTGATCCTGCTGGATGCGTTGACCCCGCAGTCGCTGGGCGCGCTGATCGCGATGTACGAACACGCGGTGTACGTGCAGTCGCTGGTGTGGAACATCAACGCCTTCGACCAGTTCGGCGTCGAGCTGGGCAAGCAGCTGGCCAGCCAGCTGCTGCCGGCACTGCAGGGTGAGGCGCATGGCATCACCGATCCGGTGACGCTGGAGCTGCTGGAAAAACTGCGCGGTTGATCACCGCGTAGTGCCGGCCGCCGGCCGGCTCCGCACGGTGCCGGGTCATGCGTGGAGCCGGCCAGCGGCCGGCACTACGTCGGGATTTCCGGCAATGCCAGGTTACCCGGGGCGCTCGGGGCTTGGCCTTTTCGCCAGTTTTCGCTGCAACGAGCGCCGGTGCATGCCCAGCAGGCGTGCAGCGGCCGAGACGTTGCCGCCGGTCTCATGCATCGCCTGCTGGATGTGTTCCCACTGCAGGCGGCTGATCGGGGTCATCGCATCCGGTGGCTCCATCTCGCCGTCGTCGGCCGGGCCGTCGTCTTCCTCGCCCAGTGCGCGCAGGATCATCGGCACCGTCGCCGGTTTGGGCAGGTAATCGTCGGCGCCCAGTTTGATCGCTTCGACCGCGGTGGCGATGCTGGCATAGCCAGTCACCAGCAGGATGCGCATGTCTTCGCGCAGTGCCCGCAGCGGCTGGATCAACGCCAGCCCGGATTCCGAACCGAGCTTGAGGTCGATCAGCGCGTAGGCCGGCGGCTGCTGCCGGGCCAGCACCAGCGCCGAGGCGATGTCGCTCGCGGTCATGGTTTCCAGACCCTTGCGGGCCAGGCTGCGCTGCAGCGTGCGCAGGTACAGTTCGTCGTCGTCGACCAGCAGGCCATGGCTGGCGCCGGGCAGGGCAGGGGTAGTCATTCGGGTTTCTCCGGTGCAGCCAGGGGCAGGCGGAAGCCGACGCGGGTGCCGGCCCCCTGGGCCGGGCGCATCCACAACTCGCCGTCCAGGCGCTCGATGGTGGCATGGGACAGGGCCAGGCCCACGCCCATGCCCTGGGTCTTGCCGCTGTTGAACAGGGTGCCGGGCAGCACCGCGTCGCGCGCGTCGAAGCCGCGGCCGTAGTCGCGCACTTCGCCGATCAGGTCGGCGCCCTCGATGCGCAGGCTCAGGTCCACCTGCGGGCGCCCGGCCTGTTCGCCAGCGTCGGCGGCGTTGTTGAGCAGCACCATCAGCAGGTGACCCACGCCCGGGTCCAGCGGCAGCTGCAGCGGCGCGTCGTCATTGCGGTTGAGCGTGATGGTCGGGCGCACCAGGCGCCACTGTTCCAGCACCTGCGGCAGGGTGACCCGGTCGCGCGCGCTGGACTGTCCCGCCGCCGGTCGCGCCAGCGCCAGGACCCGTTCCCGGCACTGCACCAGCAGCTCGCGCAGGGTGTCGACGTCGTCGCGTACTTCGGGATTGTCGGTCTGGTCGGCGATGTCGTCGGCAAGCAGGGTCATCGTCGCCAGCGGGGTGTTCAGCTCATGCGCGACCGACGCGGCATGCGTGGCCAGCGCGACGATGCCTTCGTTGCGTGCGAAGCGCTCGCGCAGCAGCGCCACCTCGTGTTCGCGGCGACGCAGCGCCATCGCCAGGCGCGTGGCGAAGGCCAGCACGACCGCGGCCGAGAGCAGGAAGTTGGCGACCACGCCCCATTGGTGCAGGTCCATCGCGCTGAAGTAACCGTGCGGCAGCGGCTTGCCGAAGATCCCGCTGACCGCGTAGCCGAGCAGGCAGGCCGCCGCCACCGCCAACGTCCAGCGCACCGGCAGGGCCAGTGCCGCCAGCGCGATCAGGATCAGGAACAGCGACCCGAACGGGTTGGCCACGCCGCCGCTCCAGCCCACCATCCAGGTCAGCACCGCCACGTCCACCAGGATGTGGCAGAACGCGGTCAGCGGCGCGGTGTCGTCGTCCAGCACCCGCAGCTGCGCGTACAGGTTGAACAGGATCAGCACCAGCACGCCCGACCACAGCGGCAGCTGCGGCAGTTCCAGACCCAGCACCCGGCTGGCCACCAGGATGGTCGCGGCCTGGCCGGCCACGGCCAGCCAGCGCAGGCTGCACAGGGTGCGGAGGAAGGGGGCGTCGGTACCGGTCATCGGCTGCCATCGTATGCGCTTGCGCGCCGGCGTGCCTGCGACAATCGGCCGCGCCCGGCCCGCGCCATTGCGTTAAAATGGGCAATGCACGACGCCGTCAGCCAACCGACCCAACCTTCCGACACCACCGTGTGGGCCCGCCGCCAGACCCAGGCCGTCCGTATCGGCGGCGTGGTCGTGGGCGGGGGCAAGCCCGTGGTGGTGCAGTCGATGACCAACACCGACACCGCCGACGTCGCCTCCAGCGTCAAGCAGGTGGCTGAACTGTGGCGGGCCGGCTCGGAAATGGTCCGCCTGACCGTGAACAACCCCGAATCGGCCGCCGCCATTCCACGCATCGTGGAAAAGCTGCGGATGATGGGGATCGAAGTCCCGCTGATCGGCGACTTCCACTACAACGGCCACCAGCTGCTGACCCAGGAACCGGCCTGTGCCGAAGCCCTGGCCAAGTACCGGATCAACCCCGGCAACGTCGGCTTCGGCAAGAAGAAGGACACCCAGTTCGCGCAGCTGATCGAGTTCGCGATCCGCTACGACAAGCCGGTGCGCATCGGCGCCAACTGGGGTTCGCTGGACCAGTCGCTGGCCGCGCGCCTGATGGACGAGAACAACCACCGCGCCCAGCCCTGGGACGCCGGCCGGGTGCTGCGCGAAGCGCTGATCCGTTCGGCGCTCGACTCGGCGCACACCGCCGTGGAACTAGGCCTGCCGCGCGACCGCATCGTGCTCTCGGCCAAGGTCAGTGGCGTGCAGGAACTGATCGCGGTGTACCGCGACCTGGCCCAGCGTTCGGACTTCGCCCTGCACCTGGGCCTGACCGAAGCTGGCATCGGCAGCAAGGGCATCGTCGCCTCGTCGGCGGCGCTGGCGGTGCTGCTGCAGGAAGGCATCGGCGACACCATCCGCATTTCGCTGACCCCCGAACCGGGCCAGTCGCGCACTGCCGAAGTAATCGTCGCCCAGGAACTGCTGCAGACCACCGGCCAGCGCGCCTTCACCCCGCTGGTCACGGCATGCCCGGGCTGCGGCCGCACCACCTCCGAGTTCTTCCAGGAACTGGCCAAGGTCGTGCAGAACCATGTGCGCGAAAAAATGCCGATGTGGAAGATCAACAACCCGGGCGCCGAGAGCATGACGCTTGCGGTGATGGGCTGCGTGGTCAACGGCCCCGGTGAATCGCGCCACGCCAACATCGGCATCTCCCTGCCGGGTACCGGCGAAGCGCCTTCGGCCCCGGTGTTCGTGGACGGCGAAAAGTCCGTCACCCTGCGCGGCGAGAACATCGCCCAGGAATTCGTGGAACTGATCGACGCCTACGTCGAACGTACCTATGTCCGAAACGCCGGATAAGCCGCCAGTGATGGCGGCGCCGGAAGCGGCCGCCGGCTTCCGTCACTGGATGGCGCGCAACGCCTGGCGCTTCTTCCTGCTGTTCGCCGGCGTGCTGCTGCCACTGGCCGGCTTCGTCGCGCTGGCCGAAGAAGTGCACGAGCTGGAAGCCTTCTATTTCGATGCCCCGCTGCTGTGGCGCATGCACGACGTGGCCCGGCCCGGGCTGGACGCCGCCTTCGTGCTGGTCTCGAAGATCGGCTACCAGTGGGGCGTGATTCCCGGCGACATCCTGATCGTGCTGGCCCTGCTGCTGTACCGGCGCTGGCGCGAGGCCAGCTTCGCGGCGATCAGCTTTGCCGGCTCGGCGCTGCTCAACATCGGCAGCAAGCAGTTCTTCCAGCGCGACCGGCCGACCCTGTGGGAGTCGATCGCCCCGGAAAGCACCTACAGTTTCCCCAGTGGCCACGCCATGGGCTCGATGACCCTGGCCGCGGTGCTGGTCCTGCTGGCCTGGAACACCCGCTGGCGCTGGCCGGCCGTGGCGTTCGGCGTGCTGTTTGCCGGCTCGGTCAGCCTCTCGCGGGTCTACCTGGGCGTGCATTACCCCTCCGACATCCTGGCCGGGTGGTGTGCCGCGCTGGTTTGGGTGGTAGGGTGCTTCCTGGTGATGTTCCGCCGCCGCCATCCCTGGCGCCGCCGGAACTGACACCCGCCCGCAGGGAACGGGCTGCAAGCGGCAACGGTTTCCGCGGACTTCGATAGGCCCGGTATACCGAAAAGGCCCGGCTTGAAAGACGGCGTCTTGGGTAATGCACTTCGTATGTGATGTGGGCATCAGAACGCGCTGATGGGGAGCGAACTTCCTTGTTATCGCAGGACCCCGGGGCTAGGCTTGCCCCGGATTGCAGCGTTTGGAACAGGGTGGGTGGGATGACGATTCGAGTGTATCTGGTGGACGACCACGCGCTGGTGCGTACCGGCATGAAGATGATCCTGTCGAACGAGACAGACATCGAAGTAGTGGGTGAGGCCGAATCCGGCGAAGATGCCCTGCCGGAGATCCGCAAGCTGCGCCCCGACGTGGTGCTGTGCGACCTGCACCTGCCCGGCGTGAGCGGCATGGAAGTGACCGAACGCGTGATCCGTGGCGACCACGGCACCCGCGTGGTGATCGTCTCCGTGCTCGAAGACGGCCCCATGCCCAAGCGCCTGCTCGAAGCCGGCGCCTCCGGTTACATCGGCAAGGCCTGCGACGCCCAGGAACTGCTGCGCGCCGTACGCGACGCCGCCCTCGGCCGCCGCTACCTGGGCAGCAGCATCGCCCAGAACCTGGCCCTGTCCAACGTCGAAGGCAGCCAGTCCCCGTTCGACAGCCTCTCCCCGCGCGAACTCGAAGTCGCCCTCCTGCTGACCCAGGGCCTGCGCCAGGAAGACATCGCCAAGCGCCTGAGCCTGAGCGCCAAAACGGTGAACACCCACAAGGCGCGGTTGTTCGAGAAGATGGGCATCCACGACAACATCGCGTTGGCCCGCATGGCCAGCCAATATGGATTGGTGGACCCGGCGCGACCCATGTAAACGTCGCAGGACCGCCCAGAAAAAATGCCCGGAAAAGTCCGGGCATTTTTCGTTACGCCGGAAATGGGGCGTCAATGCGACCGGACGCGCGCCACGATCTTCGCCGCCTGCGCCGCGCTCTCGCGCACCTTGTCCCATTCGCCGTTTTCGATCCAGTTGTTCGGCACCATCCACGACCCGCCGATGCAGACCACGTTCTTCTGCTCCAGGTACTCGGCCGCCGTGGTTTCCGTGATGCCGCCGGTCGGGCACAGCTTCAGGTCCGGAATCGGACCGGCCAGGCCCTTGATCATCGCCAGCCCACCCACCGCCGACGCCGGGAACAGCTTGCACACCCGGAACCCGCGCGCATACAGCGCCAGCATCTCCGTCGGCGTCCCCGCACCCGGCACCACCGGCAGCGGCGCCGCCGCCAGCGCATCGGCCATGTGCGCCGGCGTACCCGGCGTCACCAGGAAATCCGCGCCCGCATCAATGGCCTGCTGCATCTGCTCCACCGTCAGCACCGTGCCCGCACCCACCACCACATCCGGCAGCTCGCGCTTGAGCATCGCCAACGCCTCCATGGCCACCGGCGTACGCAGCGTCAGCTCGATGGCCGGCAGGCCGCCTTCGAGAAGCGCAGCGCTGACCGCGCGGGCCTGGTCCAGCGTGTGAACGGTAACGACCGGCAGGATGCCAGCAGCAAGCAGAAGAGATTCAGCGCGTTTCTGATGTTCAGCAATAGACATGATTTTTCCCGATTCGCCGACGCCAACGAGGCGCCGAAATGTGTGGTGAGGCGGCGGCGGGGGCCTCCGTAGCGACGCTAGAAAACATGGATGTTTTCTAGCAGCCCCCATGGATGGGTTCACGGCGTGTCGCGGAGGAGGCCCCCGCCGTCGCCTCACATCAGGCGAAACCCACCGCAGCCGTTGGCGCAGACCCGTCAGGCGTCCTTGGCCTCATGCGGCGCAAGCGCTGCAGCAGCGTCATGCCCCAGCTCGTACTCCGCATCGTAATTCCAGACATCGCCATCGTCGGTAGCCGGACCGCACGAGATCGAAATCGCGCCCTGGTCGGCCGGACCCACCAGACGGCGGTTCATCGCGAACAGATTGCGGCCCAGATCGTGCGCCGCCGGCGCCGTGTTCGGCGCCAGCTCGCGCGCTGCCCACTCCGCCGCATCCACCAGCACCTCCAGCGTGCCCGCTTCACCATCCAGACGGATCATGTCGCCTTCCCGCATGCGCGCCAGCGGACCGCCACGCGACGCCTCCGGCGTCATGTGGATCGCCGCCGGGAACTTGCCCGACGCGCCCGACAGACGACCATCGGTCACCAGCGCCACACGCCGCCCCTGGTTCTGCAACAGCCCCAGCAGCGGCGCCAGCGAATGCAGCTCCGGCATCCCGTTCGCACGCGGCCCCTGGTAACGCACCACCGCCACGAAATCCTGCGGCAGCAAGCCCGCCGCGTGCAGCTTGTTCAACACCTGCGGCGCATCCACCACCACCGCCGGCGCCTCGATCGTCCGGTACTGCGGCTTCACCGCCGACAGCTTGATCAGCGAACGGCCCAGATTGCCGCGCAGCAGCCGCAGCCCGCCCTGTGCCTCGAACGGCTCCGCCACCCCGCGCACCACCTCAAGGTCCGCACTTTCCGCGATCCCCTCGATCCAGGTCAGCCCACCCTCGCGCAGCGCCGGATCCTGCGTGTACTGCCGCATTCCGCCCTCGGCCACCGTCACCAGGTCCGCATGCATCAGCCCCGCATCCATCAGCTCCCGGAACACGAACGCCGTTCCGCCCGCCGCCGCGAAACGGTTCACGTCCGCCTCCCCGTTCGGGTACACCCGCGCCAGCAGCGGCACCAGCTGCGACAGCTGGTCCATGTCGTCCCACGTCAGCACGATGCCCGCCGCCCGCGCCACCGCGATCCAGTGGATCGTGTGGTTGGTCGAACCGCCCGTCGCCATCAGCGTCACCACCGCATTGACGATCGCCCGCTCGTCGATCAACCGCCCCAGCGGACGGAAATCGTCGCCCAGCGCACTGATCTCCAGCGCCCGCGCCGCCGCATGCCGCGTCAGCGCATCGCGCAGCGGCGTCTCCGGATTCACGAACGACGCGCCCGGCAACTGCACCCCCATCGCCTCCAGCAGCGTCTGGTTCGAATTGGCCGTCCCGTAGAACGTGCACGTACCCACCCCGTGATACGACGCCGACTCCGCCTCCAGCAGCTCCTCGCGCGTCGCCTGGCCCGCCGCGTAACGCTCGCGCACCTCCGCCTTCTGCTTGTTCGGAATGCCCGGCGTCATCGGACCGGCCGGCAGGAAGATCGCCGGCAGATGGCCGAACGCCAGCGCCCCGATCAACAGCCCCGGCACGATCTTGTCGCACACACCCAGGTAGACCGTGCTGTCGAACATGTCATGGCTCAGCCCGATCGCCGTCGACTGCGCGATCACATCGCGCGAGAACAGCGACAGCTCCATCCCCCCGCGACCCTGCGTGACACCGTCGCACATCGCCGGCACGCCACCGGCCACCTGCGCCGTCGCACCCAGCGAACGCGCCGTCTCGCGCAGGATTTCCGGGTAATGCTCGAACGGCTGGTGCGCCGACAGCATGTCGTTGTACGCCGTGATGATGCCCAGGTTGGGCGTCACGCCGCCGCGCAGGCGGCTCTTGTCGGTCGGCCCGCACGCAGCGAAACCGTGCGCCAGGTTGCCGCAGCTCAGCCGCGAACGGAACGGACCATCGCGCAGCGCAGCGTCGATACCGGCCAGGTACGCCGCGCGCGACGCAGCGCTGCGCTTGAAGATCCGCTCGGTGATGGCATGAAGGGTGGGGTGCAGGCTCATTGGCTACTACCGGCTATGAGTGAGGCGAAAAGGAATACGCGGCATGCCGTCAATCGCACCAGTGGATGCGCAGCTTGGGACCGTCGATATCGATCGCGTTGAGGATGGGATACAGCTGTGCGTTGTTGCTTTCCAGCGCCTGCTTCAGCACTTCCAGCTTCTGCTTGCCACGCAGCAGCAACAGGCGCTGGCGGCACGTGCGCAGTCCGCGCGGGGTGAGCGTGATGCGCAGCGGCCACTGGTTCGCGCCCGGGCACCCGGTCGCATCCAGTGCCGCGTAGGGCAGGGTGCTTTCCAGCGCCTTCGCCAGGTCGCGCGAACCCGGGAACAGTGAGGCCGTGTGCCCGTCGTTGCCCATGCCCAGAACCGCGACGCTGGGCGCCTGGTTGTGCTGGGCCTGCAGGTTGGCCGCGTACACGCACTCCGGCAGCGGCTTGCCGACCCGCACCAGCGGATCGAAGTGTGCGCCTTCGGCGCGCTTGAGCAGGTTCTCGCGCACCAGCCATGCATTGCTGTCGCTGTCCTGCGGCGAAAGCCAGCGCTCATCGACCAGGCTGACTTCCACCCGGTCCCACTGCACATCCAGCTCGGCCAGCGCCTGGTACACCGGTGCCGGCGTCGAGCCACCGGACAGCAGCATGCGCGCGCGGCCGGTTTCCTCGATGTCGTGGTTGAGGATCTGCGCCATTTCCGCAGCGACCACCTCGATCCACGCGTCGGCTTCGCCATGCCGGATGAAGGTGAAACGATTGGAGTTTTCCAGCGAATTCATGCGGCGCCTCCTGGCAGGTCGCGTTCGAGATCGGCGGCATAGGCGGCTGCGCCCAGCAGCCCGGCATGCGGATGCATCACCGCCAGCGACGGCACCCGCGCCATGATCGAAGAGAACCGGCCCTTGTGTTCGAAGCGCTGGCGGAACCCCGAATGCTGCAGCGAATCGAGCATCTTCGGCACCAGCCCGCCGGTCAGGAACACGCCGTCCCAGGCGCCCTGGATCAGCACCAGGTCGCCCGCGATCGCGCCGAAGACCGCGCAGAACACATCCACCGTGCGCATCGCCTGCGGGTCGCCGTGAAGCGCACGCGCAGTGACGTCCACCGGCTGCAGCTGGCCCGGATCGACATCGGCCATTTCGCACACCGCGCGATGGATGTTGACCAGGCCCGGACCGCAGATCAGGCGTTCATTGGAGACCCGCCCGAACTGTTCGGACAGGATTTCCAGGATCCGGATTTCCTCCGGCGTACCCGGCGGGAAGCTGACATGGCCGCCCTCGGTTTCCAGCGGGTAGCAGCGGCCGTGGCGCAGGATCAGCCCGCCCACGCCCAGCCCGGTGCCCGGGCCGATCACCGCATAGTTGCGCGGCTGGCCCGGCTTGCCCGGCACCCACGCCGCGCCGCCGACCTGGACCACGTCCTGCGGCTGCAGCAGCGAGATCGCCATCGCCTGCGCGGCGAAATCGTTGATCAGGTGCAGCTCGGTGAAGCCCAGCATCTGCGCGGTGCGCATCCGCGAGATCACCCACGGATGGTTGGTGATGCGCGCTTCATCGCCATCGACGCGGCCGGCCACGGCGAACACGCCGCGCTGCGCTTCCGCACCGATCTGCTCCAGGTAATGCCGCGCCGCTTCGCCCAGCGAGGGGAAGTCGGCCACCACGAATTCGCGGATGCTGTCGTTGATCAGCGGCGCGGCCAGGCTGGTGTCGGCCAGCGCGAAGCGGGCGTTGGTACCGCCGATATCGGCGACCAGCGCCGGTTGGGTCGACACCGTCATGCCGGATCCTTGCGGGCGGCGTCGGCGTTCACGTCGGCAGGCAGGAAGCCGAAGGCCTGTTCCGGGCCCCACTCACCGGCCGGATACGGCTGCAGCGGCAGGTCCGCCGCCTTCCACGCATCGCTGACGCTGTCGATCCAGGCCCAGGCCGCGCGCACTTCGTCGTCGCGCACGAACAGCGCGTGGTTGCCGTTGAACGCATCTAGGAACAGGCGCTCAT
The DNA here is from genome assembly GCF_013185915.1 of Stenotrophomonas bentonitica. Taxonomy (NCBI): domain Bacteria; kingdom Pseudomonadati; phylum Pseudomonadota; class Gammaproteobacteria; order Lysobacterales; family Lysobacteraceae; genus Stenotrophomonas; species Stenotrophomonas bentonitica. The sequence goes on from NZ_JAAZUH010000002.1 coordinate 750,916, forward strand.
AGGCGATGCGGCGATGCAGGCCGGTCGGCACCGACAGTTCCAGTTCCAGCGGGTGCAGTTCCAGCGCGCCCCATTCCGGGCCGGCCAGGCTGCTCATCAGGCCCAACTCGATGTTTTCCTGCGGCTGCAGCTGGAAGGTGATGCGGTTGGGCGTGGCATTGCCGCGGTCCGGGCGCTCGAACAGCCAGTGCGTGACCGGCTTGAGCGTGACCACCACGCGGCTGGTGCGTTCGGCCAGGCGCTTGCCGGTGACCAGGTGGAACGGCACCCCGGACCAGCGCCAGTTGTCGATGTGCGCGGTGACACCCACGAAGGTTTCCACGTCGCTGCCTTCCGGCGGCTGGTAAGCCTGCGCCGGCTGGCCGTTGATGGTGCCGGCGGTGTAGCGGCCACGCACGCTGTCGCGCGCGGCGTGCTTTGCATCCAGCGGGCGCAGTGCGCGCAGCACCTTGACCTTCTCGTCGCGGATGCGGTCGGCTTCAAGCGACGCCGGCGGCTCCATCGCCACCAGGCACAGCAGCTGCAGGATGTGGCTCTGGACCATGTCGCGCAGCGCGCCCGAGCGTGCGTAGTAGGCATCGCGGCCATCCACGCCTTCGCTCTCGGCGACCAGGATGTGCACCGACTCGATGTAGTTGCGGTTCCACACCGCCTCCAGCAGCGTGTTGCCGAAGCGCAGCGCGATCAGGTTCTGCACCGCGGCCTTGCCCAGGTAATGGTCCAGGCGGAATACGCGGTCTTCGTCGATCCACTGGCCGATGGTGGTCAGGATCTGCTGCGCGCTCTCGCTGTCGCTGCCGATCGGCTTTTCCAGCATCAACCGGTGCGGTGCGGCGAGTGCGCCGCCCAGGGCCAGGCCTTCGCAGGTGGAGATGTACAGGCCCGGCGGAATGGCCAGATAGCTCACGCAGTTGCCGTGCACCAGGTCGCGCACCGAGTCGGCCACCGACTGCGCGTCGCGCAGGTCGACCGAACGGTAATCGATGCGATCCAGCAGCGACTGGATGTCGTCCTGGCTGGCGCTAGGCATCGCCTGCTGCAGGCGCGGGCGCAGGATGTCGCGGAACGCGTCGGTGTCATGCGCGGACAACGCCAGTGCGCGGATCTTGAAGTTTTCCGCCAGCAGGCCGTCGCCAAGGAGGCGCAGCAGCGAGGGGAACAGATAGCGCTGGGCGAGGTCGCCGGTGGCGCCGAACAGGAAGAGGGTGTCGTGCATCGCTCGAGTTTCAGATCCGGGTGACATCGTTGTCAATCGCTTCTCGTCTATGTTCTCGGGGGTCCCGCGGGGCGCGATGTCCGGTTGCTGCTTTGCAACATGAACAGGCGCGTACCCGCTCATCATGGGGCATGTCACGGGCAGAGTGCGACGTGGTCATGACCGACCATTGGATACTGCCACGTGAAAACGTTTACATGGCAGAATGAGCAGACTGTATTCGATTGCAGTGGTCGCCGTCATGCGGCACCACGCCATCGACCTGCCATCGGGAGGGCCGACGGCAGTTCCGCACAACAGCCCGGCAGCGGGCGGACTGGAATGGGTGATATGGCAAAAGTGCAGTTGCAGGGCGTGCGCAAGGTGTACGACAACGGCCAGGTGGCCGTTCAGGGCGCGACCTTCGAAGTGGCCGATGGCGAGTTGATGGTGCTGGTCGGGCCGTCGGGGTGTGGCAAGTCGACCCTGCTGCGGATGGTCGCCGGCCTGGAGGAAATCAGCGGCGGCACCCTGAGCATCGGCGACCGGGTGGTCAACGACGTGGCGCCCAAGGACCGCGACATCGCCATGGTGTTCCAGAGCTACGCGCTGTACCCGCACATGACCGTCGCCGAGAACCTGGCGTTCGGGCTGAAGCTGCGCGGGCACGACAAGGCGACCATTGCAAAGCGCGTCAACGACGCCGCGCAGACGCTGGGGTTGACCGAGATGCTCGACAAGCTGCCCAAGGCGATGTCCGGTGGCCAGCGCCAGCGCGTGGCGCTGGGCCGGGCGCTGGTGCGCGAGCCGGCGGTGTTCCTGCTCGACGAGCCGCTCTCCAACCTGGACGCCAAGCTGCGCCACAGCGTGCGCACCGAGATCGCGCAGCTGCACCGCAAGCTGGGCACGACCATGATCTACGTGACCCATGACCAGGTCGAAGCGATGACCCTGGGCCAGCGCATCGTGGTGCTCAAGGACGGGGTGATCCAGCAGATCGACACGCCGATGGCGCTGTACGACCGTCCGGCCAACCTGTTCGTGGCCGGCTTCCTCGGCAGCCCGGCGATGAACGTGCTGCGCGGGCGGCTGGACCAGGGCAGCGACGGCGTGGTCGTGCAGGACGGTGCGTTGCGTGCGCCGCTGGGCAACGCCACCATCGATCCGGCCTGGATCGGGCGGACCCTGGCCGTGGGCGTGCGCCCGGAGCACCTGCAGCCGGCGGCGGCAGGCGATGCGACCGCGTTCGACGCGGTGATCGACGGCATCGAGCCGGTGGGCAACGAGATCTTCGTCAACATGACCCACGGCAGCCAGGCACTGGTGATGCGCGTGGCGCCGCAGGCGTTGCCGGCGGTGGGCGGCACGATCCGCGTGGCGATCCAGCCGCAGGGGCTGCATTTCTTCGACGCGGACAGCGGCGAGCGGTTGAACCACGACGTTTGAGGGTAGGGCGGCACGCGGGTTCGTGCCGCCGCCCGTTGGTCGGGCGGTGCCGGTTTCCGTGGGACACGCATGGCGTGTCGCTACCGGGGTGGGTCGAGACGCGTAGAGACACGCCATGCGTGTCCCACGGAACCCGTCAGCGGGCGAGCCCGTCCAGCAACGGCACGCCATGTGCTTCCACCCCGCCCACGCTCAACGCGCCCTCGGCCAGCTCCAGCGGCAACACCGCCAGCGCCAAGTCCCCGGCCACGCTGGCCACGGTGCCGATGTCTGCGCCGTTCTGCTGCACCTTGGCCCCGCTTTCCACGCCATCGGCCACGCGCAGCAGCTGCAGGGCGCGCTTGGCCTTGCCCAGGAAATGGGTGCGCGCCACGATTTCCTGGCCCGGGTAGCAGCCCTTCTTGACGCTGTAGCCGTTCAACCGGTCCAGCCCCAGCTGCTGCGGGGTCCACTGTTCGCGCTGGTCGGCGGCCAGCCTCGGCAGCCCGTAGCGCAGGTCGGACTGGCGCCAGGCCAGTTCGAAGCCCGCATCCGGCGCGGGCACCCCGGCCGGCGCCGGGCCGATCTTCAGCGTGCGCGGCAGGGCGTCGCTGCCCACATCCAGCTCCAGCGTCTCACCGTCCACGGCGATTGCCGCGCCGCTAGCCGCTTCCGGTGCAGTGAAGCTGCCGGCGACCCACAGGTCATTACGCACCTCCACCTTGACCTTGCGGCGGAACACGAAGCGCTGCAACTGCGACGCAATCGCATCGGCGTCGCCGTCGGCGAGCACCAGCAGCACGTGCCCGGCGTCCACCTTCAACAGCTGGAACACCGCCAGGGTGCGGCCCTTGGCGCTCAACCACGCGCTCCACTGCCAATGCCGCTCGGGCAGGGCTGTGACGTCGCTGGAGAACTGGGCGTGGGCGAACACCGCCGCATCCGCACCGCGCAGACTGAGCAGCGCGTGACCGGAAAGCCGCGGAAAACCGATGAAATCGAGGGGCAGGTTGTCAGGCACGTGAACGGGGTCTAAAATTTGTGCGTTGCGAGACCACCCATGATAGGCCAAACAACCCCCACTCCAGATTCCGAACCTGAAGCCCCGCTGGTGCCGGAGGAGCAGACGCTCGTCCCGACCCCGGTGGAGCCTGTGGAAATCGGCGGCCGCGGCGGACTTGATCCGGTGCGGTATGGAGATTGGGAGAAAAACGGACGCTGCATCGATTTCTGATCAGCATTGAGCCAACGCGGCATTGTGCCGCCCAGCCGAGACAACGAGCCCAGCGAATGGCCGCCAGAGAACGTCCCCTTTCCCCGCACCTTCAGGTGTATCGCTGGCAGATCCAGATGGCCACCTCGATTCTTCATCGAGCGACCGGCATCTTTCTGTCTGTTGGAGCCTTGATCATCGCCGGCGGCCTGCTGGCCCTGATGATGGGTCCTGAATCCTGGAACTGCTTCACCGGCCATGCCGGCAGCTGGTACGGAAAGCTGTTCCTGTTCGCATGGACGTGGTCGTTCGCCTACCACCTGTGCAACGGCATCCGCCACATCGTGCAGGACTTCGCGATCGGCTTCAGCATTCCCGCCTTCGTGCGCAGCAGCTGGATCTCGGTGTTTGCCAGCCTGGTGATCACCGCGCTGGTCTGGGCGTATGTCTTCGTCGGAGCCGCCGCATGAGCAAGTACCGCACCCCCCTGAAGAACGTGCGTGGCCTTGGCGCTGCCAAGACCGGCACCGAACACTTCGTGATGCAGCGCCTGACCGCCACCGCGCTGGTCCCGCTGACCATCTGGTTCCTGGTGTTCGTGCTCAGCCTGATCAACGCCGACTACGTGACCGCCGCCGACGCGGTGTCCAAGCCGTGGAACGCGGTGCTGCTGGTCGGGTTCCTGGTGGCCATGTTCTGGCACGCCCAGCTCGGCCTGCAGGTCGTGCTGGAAGACTACATCCACAACTCGCTGCTGGCCCTGGCGCTGCAGACCACGGTGAAGTTCATCGCCGTGCTCGGCGCGATCGTCAGTGTTTTTGCGGTCGCCCGCATTGCGCTCGGCGTTGCCTGAGTCCAGGCACCAAGACAGGAATCCAGATTAGATGTCCGCTTACAAGATTACGGAACACAAGTACGACATGGTCGTGGTGGGCGCCGGCGGTGCCGGCCTGCGCGCCACGTTCGGTCTTGCCGCTAAGGGCCTGCAGACGGTCTGCCTGACCAAGGTCTTCCCGACCCGTTCGCACACCGTCGCCGCGCAGGGTGGTATCTCCGCCGCGCTGGGCAACATGGGCGAAGACGACTGGCGCTACCACTTCTACGACACCATCAAGGGCTCGGACTGGCTGGGCGACCAGGACGCCATCGAGTACATGTGCCGCGAGGCCATTCCGGCGATCATCGAGCTGGAGCACTACGGCGTGCCGTTCAGCCGCACCGAAGAGGGCAAGATCTACCAGCGCCCGTTCGGTGGCATGACCACCAAGTACGGCGAAGGCCCGGCGGCGCAGCGCACCTGCGCGGCGGCCGACCGTACCGGCCACGCCATGCTGCACACGCTGTACCAGCAGTCGCTGAAGCACGACGCGCGCTTCATGATCGAGTACTTCGCGCTGGACCTGATCTTCGATGACGAAGGTGCCTGCCGCGGCGTGCTCGCGCTGGACATGTCCGACGGCTCGCTGCACCTGTTCCGCGCCCAGGGCGTGGTGCTGGCCACCGGCGGCTACGGTCGCGCCTACTTCAGCGCCACCTCGGCGCACACCTGCACCGGCGACGGTGGCGGCCTGGCCATGCGCGCCGGCATCGCCATGCAGGACATGGAGTTCGTGCAGTTCCACCCGACCGGCATCTACGGCGCCGGCTGCCTGATCACCGAGGGTGTCCGCGGTGAAGGCGGCATCCTGCGCAACAGCAACGGCGAGCGCTTCATGGAGCGCTACGCACCGCATTACAAGGACCTGGCCTCGCGCGACGTGGTGGCCCGTTCGATGACCATCGAGATCCGCGAAGGCCGCGGCGTCGGCGAGCACAAGGACCACATCCTGCTCGACCTGACCCACCTCGGCCCGGGCGTGATCGACGAGAAGCTGCCGGGCATCGCCGAAAGCGCCCGCATCTTCGCCGGCGTCGATGTGCACAAGCAGCCGATCCCGGTCATCCCGACCGTGCACTACAACATGGGCGGCATTCCGACCAACTTCCACGGTGAAGTGGTGCGCAAGGTCGGCGACAACAACGACGCCGTGGTTCCCGGCCTGTACGCGATCGGCGAAGCCGCCTGCGTCTCCGTGCACGGCGCCAACCGCCTGGGCTCCAACTCGCTGCTGGACCTGGTGGTGTTCGGTCGTGCGGTGGCCAACCGCTGCGCCGAAACGATCAAGCCGGGCGCGTCGCACAAGCCGCTGGCGGCCGACGCCTGCGACAAGGCGCTGGGCCTGCTGGATAAGCTGCGTTACGCCAACGGCGACACCCCGACCTCGGTCATCCGCGACAACATGCAACGCACCATGCAGGCGGATGCTGCGGTGTTCCGTACCAGCGAGACGCTGAAGGAAGGCTGCGCGAAGATGGCGCAGGTGTTCGATTCGTTCCAGGACGTGAAGGTCACCGACCGTTCGCTGGTCTGGAACTCCGACCTGATCGAAACCTACGAGCTGAACAACCTGCTGCTCAACGCGGTGGCGACGATCAACTCGGCCGAACAGCGCAAGGAAAGCCGCGGTGCCCACGCACACGAGGACTATCCGGATCGCGACGACGTCAACTGGCACAAGCACACCCTGGTCAGCGTCGACGACAAGGGCAAGTGCAGCTTCGACTACCGTCCGGTGCACATGTACACGCTGACCGACGAGGTTGCCGTGGTGCCGCCGAAGCCGCGCGTGTACTGATCGCGACCCCCGCCTACCATGCAATCCGCGCCTTGAGGGCGCGGGCCGCCTGAGCCAACGAGAGCAGCCATGGCCGAGTTTTCCCTGCCAAAGAATTCCAAGATCACGAAGGGCAAGCACTTCCCCGCCAAGAGCGGTGGCAAGAACCTGCGCACCTTCAAGGTCTACCGCTGGAGTCCCGACGACGACAGCAATCCGCGCACCGACACCTACGAGATCGATCTGGACGCCTGCGGCCCGATGGTTCTCGACGCGCTGATCAAGATCAAGAACGAGATCGACCCGACCCTGACCTTCCGTCGGTCGTGCCGTGAAGGCATCTGCGGTTCGTGCGCGATGAACATCGACGGCACCAACACGCTGGCCTGCACCCGCGCCATCGCCGACTGCGGCAAGGCCGAAGTGCCGATCTACCCGCTGCCGCACATGAGCGTGGTCAAGGACCTGGTGCCGGACCTGACCCACTTCTACGCGCAGTACGCGTCGATCAAGCCGTGGATCCGCACCCAGACCCCGGCGCCGCCGGACCGCGAGCGCCTGCAGTCGCCGGAAGACCGCAAGAAGCTGGACGGCCTGTACGAGTGCATCCTGTGCGCGTGCTGCTCGACCAGCTGCCCGAGCTACTGGTGGAACGGCGAGCGTTACCTGGGCCCGGCGATCCTGCTGCAGGCCTACCGCTGGATCATCGACTCGCGCGATGAAGACACCGGTGCGCGCCTGGACGACCTGGAAGACCCGTTCAAGCTGTATCGCTGCCACACCATCATGAACTGCGCCCGGACCTGCCCGAAGGGCCTGAACCCGGCCCTGGCGATCGCCGAGATCAAGAAGTTGATGATGGCGCGCCGCGCCTGATGACCCGCGTGACACGCATGGCGTGTCACTACCGGGTTGGACGGTCCGCGGTGACACGCATGGCGTGTCACTACGCGTAGCGACACGCCATGCGTGTCCACGTGCAAATGATCGAAACCGGTAGAGCCACGCCCTGCGTGGCTTTACCGTATCCGGAGCCCGCAAAATGGAAGAAGACGTCCTCGTAAAGAAACTCCGCTGGCGCTGCCGCCGCGGCATGCGCGAACTGGACCAGCTGTTCGGCCGCTATCTCGACCGCGAATGGCCCACCGCCCCTACCGAAGAGCGCGAGGTTTTCCTGTTCCTGCTCGACTGCGAAGACGATAAGTTGTGGCGCTGGTTCATGGGATACGAGCAGTGCCCGCATGTCCACGCCGTACCGCTCCTCAACAAGATCGGCGCCCTGCCGGCTTGAGTGGCACCCCTCGCGCTGGCAGCTTGCCGCGCACCTGGTGTTCGCCGCGCTGATGCCCTGGGCTGCCGCCGCGACGGCACTGCCTGCCGCCGCGCAGTGGCCGGCGGGCCTGCTGGCCGCCGCGATGGCGGCAGGGCAGGGCTGGCACCATGCCCGGCGCCCGTCCCGCGCCTTCGTCATCCCCAGCGGAGAAGGTCCGGTCCGGGTCGATGGCCAGCCGGCAGAAGGCTTCACCGTGCACGACCGTGGCCCGCTGCTCCAGCTCGGCTGGCGTATGGACGGCCGTCGCCAGGCCTGCCTGTTCTGGCCGGACACGCTGCCGCCGCCCCGTAGACGTGAACTCCGGCTGGCCCTGCAGGCCCGTCCCATTTCGCGTTCACGTCCGTGATGGCACCATAGCCTGAACTGTCCGGCGTACCTGCATGTTCAAACCCATACCTGTCTCCATCGGCCTGCGCTACCTGCGGGCAAAACGCCGCAACGGCTTCATCTCTTTCATCTCCATGGCCTCGATCCTCGGCATCGCGCTGGGCGTGACCGTGCTGATCACCACCCTGGCGGTGATGAGCGGTTTCCAGAAGGAGATCCGCGACCGCCTGCTGCAGATGACCGCGCACACCACGGTGACCACCGACGGTGCGCCGATGTCGGACTGGCAGCGCACCGTCGACATGGCCCACAAGGACCCGCGCGTGGCCGGTGCCGCGCCGTACATCGAGATCCAGGCCATGCTCAGCGGCCCGCGCGTCCAGGGCGCGATCGTGCAGGGCATCGATCCGAAGCTGGAGCCGGCGGTCTCGGTGATCAACACCAAGGTCACCAAGGGCAGTTTCGACAGCCTCACCGAAGGCAGCTACAACCTGCTGCTCGGCCAGGAGCTGGCGCTGTGGCTCGGCGTGGACGTGGGCGACACCGTGCTGGTGACCCTGGCCGAAGTGCAGGGCACCCCGATGGGCGCCATGCCGCGGCTGAAGCGCTTCACGGTGAGCGGCATCTTCGAGGCCGGCTACAACGAGATCGACCGCGGCGTGGCCTACGCCAACATGGCCGACCTCGAGCGCGTGCTGCGCATGGACGGGGTGACCGGCGTGCGCCTGAAGCTGCACGACATGGACAAGGCGCTGGAAGTCGGCGTCGATCTCGCGCAGAACCTCGGCGGTGCCTACCGGGTCAGCGACTGGACCAAGCAGAACGCCAACCTGTACCACTCGCTGCGCATGGAGAAGGTGGTGATGGGCATCCTGCTCTCGCTGATCATCGCCATGGGCGCGTTCAACCTGGTGTCCTCGCAGGTCATGCTGGTCACCGACAAGCAGGCCGACATCGCGATCCTGCGCACGCTGGGGTTGACCCCCGGCGGGGTCATGCAGGTGTTCATGGTGCAGGGCTCGCTGATTGGCATCTTCGGCACCGTGCTCGGCGTGGTCGGTGGCATCACCCTGACCCTGAACCTGGAGCGCATCCTCGGCGCGATCGAGTCGCTGTTCAACGTCAAGCTGCTGCCGGAAGACGTCTACTACATCACCGGCCTGCCGACCGACATGCAGACCCCGGACATCGTCATCATCACCGTGGTTGCGCTGGTCATGAGCTTCCTCGCCACCCTGTACCCCGCGTGGCGCGCCGCCCGCACCCAGCCGGCCGAGGCCCTGCGTTATGAATGAGCCGATCAACCGCGGCGACGAAGTAATCCGTGCCCAGGGCCTGGCCAAGACCTATGCCGAAGGCCGCATGCAGACCCCGGTGTTCAACCGGCTGGACCTGAGCGTGGCCGCCGGCGAGACCGTGGCCATCATCGGGGCTTCCGGTGCCGGCAAGAGCACCCTGCTGCACCTGCTGGGCGGGCTCGATACGCCGACCGCCGGCGAAGTGTTCGTGGCCGGCCAGAAGATGTCCTCCCTGTCCGACGGCCAGCGTGGCCAGCTGCGCAACCGCGCGCTGGGCTTCGTGTACCAGTTCCATCACCTGCTGCCCGAGTTCACCGCGCTGGAAAACGTGATGATGCCGGTGCTGCTGGCCGGCGCCGAGGTCAACGACGCCCGGCAGCGCGCCAATGCGCTGCTGGAATCGGTCGGCCTGGGCCACCGCCTGGAGCACAAGCCGGGCGAGCTGTCCGGCGGCGAGCGCCAGCGTGCGGCGGTGGCGCGCGCGCTGGTCAACCGTCCGGCCTGCGTGCTCGGCGACGAGCCGACCGGCAACCTGGACGACAAGACCGCCGGCACCGTGTTCGAGCTGATGCTGGACCTCAACCGCGCGCATCACACCAGCCTGGTGCTGGTGACCCACGACCGCAGCCTGGCGCGCAAGCTGGACCGCGTGCTGGAGCTGCGCGAAGGGCGGCTGCACGCGCTGGCCCACGCCGACGTCTGAGCTGGCAGCTGAACAGCTTCGGGTCGACCGCTGCCGGTCGACCCGGACCGGTGCATGATCGCGGTACCCCCTTGCAGGCACCTGCCATGAAGAAGCTGATCGCCATCGCTGTGCTGGGCCTGACCCTCGCTGGCTGCGCCACCGGCCGGCTGACCAGCGCCGAGCGCCTGGACCTGTACCGCGCCCACGCCGCGCCGCCGCAGAATTCGATGCCGTACTTCGGCACGCTCAGCGGCTGGACCGAACTGGGCGACAGCGCGCTGGCGGTGTGGACGCGTCCCAGCGAGGCCTACCTGCTGGAGCTGCGCGGTCCGTGCTACGGGCTGAGCTACGCCACCGCGATCGGCCTGACCAGCCGCACCTGGCAGGTCTCCGCGCGATTCGACAAGGTGCTGATACGCGATCCCAACCAGGGCCCGAGCGTGCCGTGCTTCATCGGCACGATCAGGAAGCTCGACGTGCAGGCCCTGCGCGCGTCCGAAAAGGAACTGCGCCAGGCCCAGGTCGAAGAACGCGCCGATTAGGCCTCCGGAACGAACCCGGCCGGCTTTTCGGCGCCACCGCCGAACAGGTACTTGACCAGCTCTTCTTCCAGGAACGCGCGATGCTTCGGGTCGCGCGGCGAGAGGCGGTTCTCGTTGATCAGCATGGTCTGGTGCGCGAGCCAGGCGCTCCACGCGGACTTGCCTATGCCGTTGAAGATGCGCTGGCCCAGCTCGCCGGGGTAGGGCACGAAATCCAGACCCTCGGTCTCGCGTTGTTCGTACTGGCAGAAAACGGTGCGGGGCATGGGCTACTCGATGTTTTTCAGGGACGGTGCAGCGCGTAGTTTACGTCGCACGGCAGGGGCGGGCGGAACGCTGCCGGCATCCAGCAGTTTGCGGATCGGCGCGGGCAGGCCCAGCGTGTCCAGGTCCTGTGCGTCCACCCAGCGCAGCGCCGGGTCGTCGCTGCGCAGGCCCTCCACCCGCCGCACCAGGATCTGCAGGTGCAGGCGGTAGTGGCTGAAGGTGTGCTGCAGCACCGGCAGTTCTTCGGCGTCTTCCAGCGTTCCGTGCACGTGCGCGTCGAACCAGTCCTGCAGGGCGGTGCCGCTGTCGGCCTGGGGCAGGGTCCACAACTGGGCCCAGATGCCGGTGTCGGGACGCTTCTGCAGCAGTACGCGGCCCTGCGCATCGCGCAGCAGCAGCGCGACCGCTTCGCGCTCGGGCAGGGCCTTGGTCGGTTTCGGGGTGGGCAGCTGGTCGCTGCGGCCCTCGCGACGGGCCACGCAGTCCTGCTGCAGCGGACAGATCACGCAGGCCGGTTTCGCCCGCGTGCACACCGTGGCGCCGAGGTCCATCTGCGCCTGGGTGTAGTCGGCGAGGCGGCCGGCGGGGACCGCTTCGACATGGGTCTGGGCGAGCGCCCACAGCACTTTTTCCACCGCCGGCAGGCCGGGGAACCCCTCGATGCCGTGGTAGCGGCTCATCACTCGCTTGACGTTGCCGTCGAGGATCGAGAAACGATCGTTCCACGCCTGGCTGAGGATCGCGCCGGCGGTGCTGCGGCCGATGCCGGGCAGGGCGTGCAGCGCGTCGACGTCGCGCGGCAGGTCACCGCCATGCTGTTCGACGCAGCGCTGCGCAGCCGCGTGCAGGTTGCGCGCGCGGGCGTAGTAGCCGAGGCCGGCCCATTGCGCCATCACCGCATCGTTGCTGGCGGCGGCGAGGTCGGGCAGGGTCGGGAAGACCTGCAGGAACTTCAGGAAGTACGGAATGACCGTGGCGACCTGGGTCTGCTGCAGCATGATTTCCGAAAGCCATACCCGGTACGGCGAGCGCGGGTGCTGCCAGGGGAGGTCGTGCCGGCCGTGGGTGTCGAACCAGGGGAGCAGGTGGGTGACGAAGGCGTCAGCCACCCAACGCTTCCGGCAACAACGCATCGACAAAGGCTTCGGGATCGAATACGCGCAGGTCTTCCGGGCGCTCGCCGATGCCCGCAAAGCGGATCGGAATGCCGAACTCGCGGGCCAGCGCGAACACCACGCCGCCCTTGGCGGTGCCGTCGAGCTTGGTCACCACCAGGCCGGTCACGTTCACCGCGGCATGGAACTGGCGCAGCTGCGACAGCGCGTTCTGGCCGGTGGTGCCGTCGATGACCATCAGCACTTCGTGTGGTGCGTTGGGATCGATCTTGCCGAGCACGCGGCGGATCTTGCCCAGTTCGTTCATCAGCCCGCCCTGGGTGTGCAGGCGGCCGGCAGTGTCGGCGATCAGCACTTCGGTGCCACGGGCCTTGCCGGCCTGCAGCGCATCGAACGCCACCGAGGCGGCGTCCGCATTCTGGCCTTGGGCGACCACGGCCACGCCGTTGCGCTCGCCCCAGGCCTGCAGCTGGGCCACGGCGGCGGCGCGGAAGGTGTCGCCGGCGGCGAGCATCAGGCTGTGGCCATCGTCCTTGAAGCGCTTGGCCAGCTTGCCGATGGTGGTGGTCTTGCCGACGCCGTTGACGCCGACGGTCAGGATCACGAACGGCTTGGCGGTGCGGTCGATGACCAGCGGCTTGGCGACCGGCTGCAGGATCGCGATCAGCTCGGCGCGCAGCGCCTTGAGCAGGGCCGGGGCGTCTTCGAACTCGCGCGACTTCATGCGCTTGCGCAGGCCCTCGACCAGCGCGGTGGTGGCGCCCACGCCGACGTCGGCGGTGATCAGTGCGGTTTCAAGTTCGTCGAGCAGGTCGTCGTCGAGCTTGGGATTGCGCGAGAACAGGCCGCCGAAGCTGCGCGCGATGACGCTGTTGCGCAGGCGGTCGCGCCAGCCGGTCTTGCCGGGGGCGGCCGGGGCGGCTTCGTCGATGGCGGCCGGAGAGGCCAGCGGCTGGGCTGCTTCCTGCACGATCTCGGTGGTGACCAGAACCGGAGCAGGGGGGAGTGGGGCGACGGCAGGCTCCGCGAGCAGCCGGGCAGGGCCCGGCTCTACCGGCGATGCCGGAACCGCGATGTCATCGGCGACCGGGGCCTCGTCGGCCTGCGGGAACGCGGCGGCCAGCTCTTCAGCCGTGTAGTGCTGGGTCTTGGGCGCGTCCTGCGGAGCGTCCTGGGGCTTTTTGCGACGGAAGAAACTGAGCATGGGAATCGGCGCTGAAATCAGGGGGATATGCTAGCACCCGGGCCCGTTGGGCCCGTGTGCATTGGCCGGTGGCGGCGTTACGCCGACAGTTCCAGCAGCAGCTTGTTGAGCCGGCGCACGTAGGCGGCCGGATCCTTCAGGGTGTCGCCGGCCGCCAGCGCGGCCTGGTCGAACAGAACCCGGCTGAGGTCGCCGAAGCGGCTGGCGTCGGCTTCCTGGTCGAGCTTGCCGATCAGCGGATGGCCCGGGTTGAACTCGAACACCGGCTTGCTGTCGGGCACCTTCTGGCCGCTGGCTTCCAGGATCTGGCGCATCTGCAGGCCCAGGTCCTGTTCGCCGATGGCCAGGATTGCCGGCGAGTCGGTCAGGCGGTGTGAGACGCGCACGTCGGCCACCTCGTCGCCCAGCGCGGTCTTGAGGCGCTCGACCAGGCCCTGCTTTTCCTTGGCGGCTTCTTCCTGGGCCTGCTTGTCCTCGGCGCTTTCCAGGGCGCCCAGGTCGAGGTCGCCACGGGCGACGTCGACGAACGACTTGCCGTCGAACTCGGTGAGATAGCCCATCAGCCACTCGTCGATGCGGTCGGTCAGCAGCAGCACCTCGATGCCCTTCTTGCGGAACACCTCCAGGTGCGGGCTGTCCTTGACCTGGGTATGGCTGTCGCCGGTCAGGAAGTAGATCTTGTCCTGGCCTTCGATCATGCGGCCCAGGTAGTCGGCCAGCGACACGCTCTGCTCGCCGCTGGCGTCATGGGTGGAGGCGAAGCGCAGCAGGCCGGCGATCTTCTCGCGGTTGTTGAAGTCTTCGGCGGGACCTTCCTTGAGCACCTGGCCGAACTGCTTCCAGAACCCGGCGTAGACCTCGGGCTTGTCGGTGGCCAGCTTCTCCAGCATGTCCAGCGAACGCTTGGTCAGCGCGGACTTCATCGAGTCGATGACGGGGCCGGACTGCAGGATTTCGCGCGAGACGTTCAGCGAGAGGTCGTTGGAGTCGACCACGCCCTTGATGAAGCGCAGGTACAGCGGCAGGAACTGCTCGGCCTGGTCCATCACGAACACGCGCTGCACGTACAGCTTCAGGCCCTTGGGCGCGTCGCGGTGGTACAGGTCGAACGGGGCGTGGCCGGGCACATACAGCAGCGAGGTGTACTCGAGCTTGCCTTCGACCTTGTTGTGGCTCCACGCCAGCGGGTCCTGGTGGTCGTGCGCGGCGTGCTTGTAGAACTCCTGGTATTCGGCGTCGGTGATCTCGCTGCGCGGACGGGTCCACAGCGCGCTGGCGCGGTTGACGGTTTCCCATTCAATCTCGGCCGGGGCGTCGTCGCCGTGGTGCTCCTTGACCATCTGGATCGGCAGGCCGATATGGTCGGAGTACTTCTTGATGATGCTGCGCAGGCGCCAGGCATCGGCGAAGTCCTGCTGGTCGTCCTTCAGGTGCAGCACGATGCGGGTGCCGCGTTCGGGCTTGTCGACGGTTTCCACGTCGAATTCGCCTTCGCCACGCGAGGACCAGTGCACGCCCTCGCTGGCCGGGAGGCCGGCACGGCGCGAGTAGACGTCGACCTGGTCGGCGACGATGAAGGCGCTGTAGAAGCCGACACCGAACTGGCCGATCAGCTGCGAGTCCTTCTTCTGGTCGCCGGAGAGCTGGCGCAGGAAGTCGCCGGTGCCGGACTTGGCGATGGTGCCGAGGTGGGCAATGGCCTCGTCGCGGCTCATGCCGATGCCGTTGTCGTCGATGGTCACGGTATGCGCCTGCGGATCGACGCTGACCTGGATGCGCAGGTCCTGCCCGGCCGCTTCCAGCAGTTCCGGCTGGGTCAGCGCTTCGAAGCGCAGCTTGTCGGCGGCGTCGGCGGCGTTGGAGATCAGCTCGCGAAGGAAGATTTCCTTGTTGGAGTACAGCGAGTGGATCATCAGCTGCAGCAGCTGCTTGACCTCGGTCTGGAAGCCCAGGGTCTCTTTGTGGGTCTGCTCGGTCATGCGACGGTGCTCCTTGAATACGGTGGCGCGCGGTGCGCGGCGGCTGGCTCAAGGGGTAGGGATCGATTGTTCCAATTTCAAGGTGGCGGCGTTTCAATTTATACGTGCTGGGAAAGCCACCGGTAGCGCCGGCCGTTGGCCGGCCCTCATGGATCCGTGGCGGCGCGGTATCCTTCACACATGAAATCCCGCTCTTCACTTTCGGCCCCTGTCGGCCAGGTCCGCATCATTGGCGGCAAATGGCGCAATACGAAACTGCCGGTGCCGCTGGCGCCGGGCCTGCGACCCAGCAGCGACCGGGTCCGCGAGACCCTGTTCAACTGGCTGATGCCGCGCCTGGGCGGGGCCCGGGTGCTGGACCTGTTCGCCGGCAGCGGGGCGCTGGGGCTGGAGGCGGTGTCGCGTGGCGCGGCGCGGGCGACCCTGGTGGAGCGCGATGCCGGGCTGGCCCGGCAGCTGCGGGAGTCGGTGGCCAAGCTGGGCGCCCGGGCCCAGGTCGAGGTGGTCCAGGGCGATGCGCTGCACTGGCTGGCGCAGCGCCCGTCGGGGCTGGCGGACATCGTGTTCATCGACCCGCCGTTCGCCGATGGCCTGTGGGACAGCGTCCTGGCCGGGCTGGGGCCGCACCTGGCGGCCGATGCCTGGCTGTACCTGGAGTCGCCGGCCGGGCAGACCCTGCGCCTGCCCCCGGGCTGGCTGCTGCACCGGGAGGGGGGCACCCGCGAGGTCGGCTTTGCCCTGTACCGCCGCGCCACTGTTACACTTTCACCAGATCAGAACGCGTAGCGTCCGCATGACCGTAGCCAACCGCCGCATCGCCGTATACCCGGGCACCTTCGATCCGATCACCAACGGTCACATCGACCTGGTGAACCGGGCCGCGCCGTTGTTCGAGAAGCTGGTGGTCGGCGTGGCGCAGAGCCCTTCGAAGGGGCCCTCGCTGCCGCTGGAGCTGCGGGTGTCGCTGGCGCGGGACGCGCTGGCCCACCACCGCAATGTGGAAGTGCGCGGTTTCGACACGCTGCTGGCGCATTTCGTGCGCTCCGAGCAGGGTGGGGTGCTGCTGCGCGGGCTGCGCGCGGTGTCCGATTTTGAATACGAGTTCCAGATGGCGAGCATGAACCGCCACCTGATCCCGGAGGTCGAGACCCTGTTCCTGACCCCGGCCGAGCAGCACAGCTTCATTTCGTCCTCGCTGGTCCGCGAGATCGCCCGCCTTGGTGGTGACGTGTCCGGCTTCGTGCCGGCCTCGGTACTCGAGGCGCTGCGCAAGGTCCGCGAAGCGAAGTCGGGCCCGTCGTAACCCCAAGACCTACACATACCAAGAATCACCAAGAGGGAGACTCCATGAACAACACCATGCGTGCCATGTTGATCGCGTCGTTCGCGCTGGCCTTCACCGCCTGCAAGAAGGAAGAGGCCGCGCCGGTCGCCGAAGCCCAGCAGGCGCTGGTCGCCCCGGCCAAGGACGACGATGCGGGCTGGAAGAAGTACCTGCAGGCCGTGGCCGTGCAGAACATGGGCAACATCACCAACAGCCCGTTCCTGTACTACCTGGCGCCGGAATCGGATCCGGAGTTCCAGGCCAAGTACGACCGCCAGGTCGAAAGCGCCACCGCTGCGGTCGCCCGTGGCGTGCAGCCGGGCAACATGCTGGCCTTCGGTTCGTCTGCCTCGGGCAAGATGGCCGACATGATCCAGGCCGTGTTCAAGGACGTGTCCGCCGACTCGATGAAGGGTGTGCGCGTGGTGTACATCGGCCAGGCCGCCGACAACGCCCGCGTGCAGTCGATCGTGCAGCCGACCGGCGCCGAGTACATCTTCGTAGAAGCCAAGTAAGCCGTGCCATGGCGGCCGCGCCCTGTGCGCGGCCCGGGCGGCGTCCCTGCGAGGGGGCGCCGCTTTCCCTTTGCCGGCACTGGCGTGGAGTAACGCCATGTCGCTGAAAATCAATGAGCTCTGCGTCAACTGCGACGTATGCGAGCCGGCCTGTCCCAACCAGGCCATTTCGATGGGTGAAACCATCTACGTGATCGACCCTGCACGCTGCACTGAATGCGTGGGGCATTTCGACGAACCGCAATGCGTGGTCGTATGCCCGGTGGAATGCATCGATCCCGATCCGGATATTCCGGAAACCCAGGAGGCGTTGCTGGCCAAGTTGCATGGGCTGCAGCGCGATCATCCCGAACTGTATGCGGAGTCTTCCCCCGAATGAAAAAGCCGTCGCGTCGCTGGTTGTTGCTGGTCCTGCTGTGGACCCCTGCGCTCTGGGCCGCTGCGCCTGCAAAGGCGCTTTTGGCCACCCATCCGGATGGCGCGGCGATTGCCAGTGGCCACCACCTTGCCACGGAGGCGGGGATGGAGATCCTGGCCAAGGGCGGCAATGCATTCGATGCGGCAGTGGCGGTGTCGTCGACGCTGGCGGTGGTGGAGCCGATCAGTTCGGGGCTGGGCGGCGGCGGGTTCTTCCTGCTGCACGATGCGCGCACGGGCAAGGACGTGATGCTGGACGCGCGCGAGACGGCGCCGGCGGCGGCCACGCCGGAGGCGTTCCTGGACAAGAACGGGGCGCTGGACCGCGACCGTTCGGTCAATGGGCCGTGGTCGGCCGGTATTCCGGGGTTGCCGGCGGCGCTGGTTGAGTTGTCGGCCAGGCACGGCAAGCTGCCGCTGAAGGATTCGCTGGCGCCGGCGATCCGGATCGCGCGCGAGGGCTTCCCGGTGTATGCGCGCATGGCCAAGGGCTATGCGTCGCGCCGTGAGGTGATGGAACGTTTCCCGGGGACGCGTGAGGTGTACCTGCGCAACGGCAGGCCGATTACGGAAGGCGATGTGTTCAAGCAGCCGGAACTGGCGCAGACGCTGGAGCGTCTGGCGGCGGACGGGTTCGACGGGTTCTACAAGGGCGAAACGGGCACGCTGCTGTTGGCGGGCGTGAAGCAGGCCGGTGGCAAGTGGACGGCGGAAGAGCTGGCGGGCTACCGGGTCAAGCAGCGCGAGCCGATCGTGTTCAATTACCGGGACTGGAAGGTGACGACGGCGTCGCCGCCGTCGTCGGGCGGGATCGCGCTGGCGTCGATGCTGCAGATCCTGGAAGGCTGGGACCTGAAGTCGATGGATCCGGCGCACCGGACGCACCTGGTGGTGGAGTCGATGCGTCGTGCGTTCCGTGACCGTACGTTCTTCCTGGGCGATCCGGATTTCGTGCAGATCCCGCAGAAGGTGCTGACCAGCCGCGATTACGCGCAGGGGCTGCGTGCGACGATCCATCCGGAGAAGGCAACGCCGAGCGATCTGCTGTCGGGCAATCCGACGCCGCTGGAAGATGACGAGACGACGCATTTCTCGATCATCGATGGCGAGGGCAACCGGGTGGGCGCGACGCAGACGGTGAACCTGTTGTACGGGTCGGGCCTGATTCCGTCGGGCACGGGGGTGCTGCTGAACAATGAGATGGACGATTTCGCGCTGAAGCCGGGCACGCCGAATGCGTTCGGGGTGATGGGCTATGCGGCGAATGCGCCGAAGCCGGGCAAGCGGATGCTGAGTTCGATGACGCCGACGTTCATGGAGTCGTCGGACAAGGTGGTGGTGCTGGGCACGCCGGGCGGCAGCCGGATCATCACGATGGTGCTGCTGGGTGTGCTGGGCTACGACGACGGGCTGGACGCACAGCAGGTCGCGGCACTGCCGCGCTTCCACCACCAGTGGCTGCCGGACGTGATCGAGGCGGAAAGCAACACGTTCGACGAGGCGACGATCAGGCAGCTGCAGGCGATGGGCCACAAGATCGACCTGCCGGGCAACAGCGCGGCCGGCGGCCGCGGCTCGAGCCACGTCTGGGGCAACCTGCAGACGGTCGAATGGAACCGCCGCAGCAATGTGCTCAGCGTCGGCAGCGACCCGCGCAATCCGGTAGGCAGCGGTGAAATTTCCAAGTCCAAGTGATGCTTGGGATTGCATGTGATGCGTGAGGCCGGGCTTTGCCCGGCTTCATGCTTTTTGGCGAACAGCTGCAGGGTGCGAGGTTTCCCTGGCTTGGGCCGCCCGGTGCCGGTTTGCGGGGTCGCCGTAAACCCATCCATGGGGGCTAAGCGGACGCCATCCATGGCGCCGATTCCCCCGCAAACCGACCCCGGTCGACCCTTTGACAGTTGGCCGGGGGCCACGGGAAACGCGGATGCCGGGCAGGGCCCGGCACTACCGTCTGCGCGTAGCGATTTATTAACGCCGACCGCCGGATAATTTACCGATGAAACTATGGTCGATCCGCGGTAACTCACAGAAGCTCGATGGCGGCGCGATGTTCGGCAATGCGCCGCGCGCGGTGTGGGAAAAATGGGCGGCGCCCGACGATCTCAACCGGATCGAACTGGCCTGCCGCGCGTTGCTTGCCAGTCCGCTGGCCGGTAAGACGGTGCTGTTCGAAACCGGCATTGGTGCGTTCTTCGAGCCGAAGCTGCGTGATCGGTATGGCGTGCAGGAACCCAGCCATGTGCTGATCGAGTCGCTGCGCGAAGCAGGCTTCGAGCATGAAGACATCGACGTCGTGGTGCTGAGCCATCTGCACTTCGATCACGCCGGTGGCCTGCTTGCGCCGTGGAGCGAAGGGCGGGGGCCGGAGCTGCTGTTCCCGAACGCCACGTTCCTGGTAGGGGCCGAACATTGGGAGCGCGCGCTGCACCCGCATCCGCGTGACCGCGCCAGTTTCATTCCCGAGCTGCCGAAACTGCTGCAGGACAGCGGTCGTCTGGAGATCGTGCAGGGGCCTTATTCACGCACCCTGGGCCAGAGCGTGCGTTTCAGTTTCAGTGACGGGCATACGCCGGGGCTGATGCTGGCCGAAATCGTCGGGCCCGAGCAGGTCGAAGGCCAGCCGCGCGGGGGCGTGGTGTTCTGCGCCGACCTGATTCCCGGGCGCTCATGGGTGCATGTTCCCATCACCATGGGCTACGACCGCAACGCAGAGCTGCTGATCGACGAGAAGCGCAGCTTCCTGGAAGACAAGCTGGCCCGCAACGTGCACCTGTTCTTTACCCACGACCCTCAGGTCGCGCTGGCGCAGGTGACCCGCGATGAGAAGGGCCGTTTCGGAACGGCCCACGAACAGGGCGAGTTGAAGGCGCGCGCGTTGGCTTGAGACCGCGTGGGACACGCATGGCGTGTCGCTACGGGACCGCGTAGAGACACGCCACGCGTGTCCCACGCAATGCCCAATCAACGCCGATCTCAACCGGCCACGCGGGTTCCGAAGATGCGATCACCCGCGTCGCCCAGGCCCGGCAGGATGTAGCCGCGCTCGTTGAGGCGCTCATCGATGGCGGCCGTGAAGATCTCCACGTCCGGGTGCGCCGCCTGCACCGCGGCGATGCCTTCCGGCGCGGCCACCAGGAAAATGCCCTTGATCCGGCGTGCGCCGGCGCGCTTGAGCATGTCGATGGTCGCGATCAGGGTGCCGCCGGTGGCCAGCATCGGGTCCAGGATCAGCGCGTCGCGTTCTTCCAGGCGGCCGGTCAGGCGCTCGAAGTAGGGCACCGGCTGCAGGGTTTCCTCGTCGCGCTGCAGGCCGACCACGCTGACCCGCGCCGCCGGAATCAGCGACAGCACGCCGCTCAGCATGCCCAGCCCCGCACGCAGGATCGGCACCACGGTGATCTTGGCGCCGGCGATGCGCTGCACGGTGACCGGGCCGGCCCAGCCGGGAAGGGTGTGCGCCTCGGTATCCAGGTCGGCGGTGGCCTCATAGGCGAGCAGGCCGCCCAGCTCATTGGCCAGTTCGCGGAAGTCCTTGGTGCTCAGGGACGCGTCGCGCATCAGGCCGATCTTGTGCTGCACCAGCGGGTGGCGAACTTCGACGATTTTCATGGGAATGCCAGCAAAACGGGGAGGACGCCATTTTGCCGCAGTGGCCCCATGCCCGGCCAGAGGCGCCAGGCGCGGTGTGAAATCACCACCGGTGTCACGTTCATGCAATCTCGCGGACATACCGTGCTGACCCAATCTTTACACCGTTGGGGATGCCGTGCAGAACAAATCGCCTCTGGGGCTGGCCATCAGCCTCTCGTTGCTCGTCCTGTCCACCGCGCCCGCCGTGGCCGCCGCGAGCGGGGAGCTCGCCGGCGCTGCGGCGGCCACCGAACTGGACCGCGTGGAAGTCCGTCCGCAGCTGGAATCGCAGACCCGCGCCGTCGACCTCAAGCGCAGCAGCGACGCGATCCAGGACGCGGTGTCGTCCGATTCCATGGGCGTCTACCCCGACAAGAACGTGGCCGAGTCGCTGCAGCGCCTGCCGGGCGTGAGCGTCACCCGCGACCAGGGCGAAGGCCGCTTCGTGGTGGTGCGTGGCCTGGATGCCAACCTCAACAGCGTCAGCATCGACGGCGTGTCGGTCGGTACCCCGGAAGACTCCAGCCGCGCCGCGCCGCTGGACGTCATTCCCTCCGATTCCACCGAACGCCTGCGCGTGGTCAAGTCGCCCACCCCGGACATGCCCGGCGATGCCATCGGCGGCGCGATCCTGGTCGAGTCGGCCTCGGCCTTCGACCGCGACGGTCGCAGCCTGCGCGGCAAGATCGAAGCCAGCCACCAGGACCTGTCCGGCCACACCAGCCCGAAGGCCGCGTTCAACTACAGCGAAGTGTTCGCCGATACCTTCGGCGTGGCGCTGGGCGTGAACTACCAGAACCGCAAGTTCGAGTCCGACAACACCGAAGTGGAGTACGGTGAGTTCGACGGCGGCAGCGAAGACGACCTGTTCGCCACCAGCCTGCAGCACCGCAAGTACGAGATCGAGCGCAAGCGCATCGGCGCCAACCTCAACTTCGACTGGCGCCCCAGCGAAGACAGCCAGTACTACCTGCGTACGCTCTACAGCCAGTTCGACGACGCCGAAACCCGCCAGCGCGCCATCTTCAACTTCGGTGACGGCGAGGTTACCGCACTGGGCAACAACCAGTTCCGGGTCGACGAGCTGCCGGCCGACGCCATCCAGAAGCGCATGCGCTACCGCACCAAGGAGGAAAACACCTTCGCGGCGAGCCTGGGCGGTGAGAACCGCCTGACCAACGCGGTGGTCGATTACAAGGTCGGCTATACCCGTACCGAAGAGCGCGTCAACGACGAAATGGAAGCGCGCTTCGAGTACAACGGCGACGACCTGGCCGCCACCGTGGACCAGAACAGCGGCATCCCGCGCTACACGCTCAGCGATGCCAGCTGGATGGACAACGGCAACTACGACTTCGACCGTTTCGTGCTCTCGCCCAAGCGCGTGGACGACAAGGAACACAGCGCGCAGATCAACGTGCGCTTCGACGGCGACAACAGCAGCTACAAGTTCGGCCTGCTCGGCCGCTGGCGCGACCGCGACGTCGATACCGACGAGCGCGAACTGCGGGTCGGCCCGGACGTGGCCCTGTCCGACTGGACCACCTCCAGCCCCGACCACCGCGGCGGCAGCCTCGGCCAGGGCATGAGCTCGGACGCGATGCGCCGCTACTGGGCGCAGTTCGGCAGCCAGTACAGCGCCCGTCCGCAGGACGCCGGTGCCAATGCGATGACCTCGCTGGAAGAGGACTACACCGCCAGCGAAGACATCTTCGCCACCTACGCCATGGGCACCTGGGACATCGGCAACCTGCGCGTGATCGGCGGCGTGCGCGTGGAGAACACGCAGTTCCAGGCGACCGGCAACCAGGTGGACGTGGCCGCCAACGGTCGCAGCTACACCGTTACCCCGCTCACCGCCGACCGCAGCTACACCAACGTGCTGCCCGGCCTGCACCTGCGCTATGACGCCGGCAGCGACTGGGTACTGCGCGCGGCCGCCAACAAGACCGTCTCGCGTCCGTCCTTCGGCGACATCGCGCCGCGCATCGGCTACAACCGCGGCGACGAGGAAGTGCGGATCGGCAATCCCGAACTGGACCCGTACGAATCGAAGAACCTGGACCTGTCGCTGGAGCGCTACATCGGCAGCACCGGCATCGTCTCGCTGGGCCTGTTCCACAAGAGCATCGACGGCTACATCGTCAACACCGTCAGCGACAGCGACCCGGAGTACCCGGGCTTCGAAGTTACCCGCGTGATCAACGGCGACACCGCCAAGGTCTACGGCGCCGAGTTCAACTGGCAGCAGCAGCTGAGCTTCCTGCCGGCGGGCTGGGACGGCCTGCTGGTCGGCGCCAGCGGCACCTGGCTGGACACCGACTTCGACCCGGGCCTGGACGGCCGTGCCGACGAGGACTTCACCCTGCCGCGCGCGTCCAAGCACGTGTACAGCGCGCACGTTGGGTATGAAAAAGAGGGCTTCAGCACCCGCCTGGCCGCGGTGTACCGCAGCGAATACCTGGATACGCTCGGGGACAGCGGCGCCTACGATATCTTCGTGGCACCCAACACCCAGCTCGACTTCAGCCTGGACTACAAGATCACCGACAACGTGAGCGTCTACTTCGAAGCGCAGAACCTGCTGGACAAGCCGCTGGAGCTGTACCAGGGCGTGCGTTCGCGCACCCTGCAGAACGAAGAGTACGGCCGCACCTACGCGCTGGGCCTGAAGGTGGCGCTGTGATGCGCGCCGCTCCCGTCGCCAGCCTGCTGGCCGTGGCGCTGCTGGCCGGCTGCAAGCCGGCGGCGGCGCCGGCGCCGGCCGCACCGGCGGTGGACGCCGCGACGGCGACCACCACCAACCGGGCCGTGGCCACCGTGGCCGAGGCCTTCCTGACCCCGATGACCCCGGCCGACAACATCGATTCGCCGGCCAGCTGGACCACGCCGGACGGGCAGGTGTGGCTGATCGCCACCGCCAAGGCCACCGACAAGCTGGTGGTCTACGACGGCCAGACCGGCGCGCACCTGCGCGACGTGGGCAGCACCGGCACCGCGCCGGGCCAGTTCGTCCGGCCCAACGGCATTGCCGTGGTCGATGACCTGGTGCTGATCGTGGAGCGCGACAACCATCGCGTGCAGGTCCTGCAGCTGCCGGACTTCACCCCGCTGGGCGTGTTCGCCGCCGATGACCTGCGCAAGCCGTACGGCCTGTGGGTCAACAAGCTGGCCAATGGTTATGACGTGTACGTCACCGACTCCTACGACGCCGGCGAAGATGCGCAGGGCAACGACGTGCTGCCGCCGCTGGCCGAACTGGACAAGCGCGTGCGCCGCTACGCACTGCAGGTGCAGGACGGCAAGGCGCAGGCGACGCTGGTGTCCAGCATCGGCGACACCAGCGAGGCCGGCGCACTGCGCGTGGTCGAGTCGATCTGGGGCGACCCGGCCAACGACCGCCTGCTGATCGCCGAGGAAGATGAAAGCTACGCCAGCGAGTTCAAGGTCTACACGCTGGAAGGAAAGTTCACCGGCACCACCTTCGGCCGCGACGCCTTCAAGGCGCAGGCCGAAGGCGTGATGCTGCGCCCCTGCGGCAAGGACGGCTGGTGGATCACCACCGAGCAGGGCAAGCAGCGCAGCGTGTTCCATCTGTTCGACCGCCACACGTTGAAGCATGTGGGTGCCTTCCAGGGCAACACGGTCGCCAACACCGACGGCATCTGGATGAGCATGGCCGCGTCGCCGCGCTTCCCGCATGGCGCGCTGTATGCGGTGCACGACGACCAGGGCGTGGTCGCGTTCGATTGGGCCAGCGTGGCCAAGCAACTGTCCCTGCCGCTGGAGTGCGAAAACTGATGTCCGTGCGTGATTGTGTGAAGGCGCTGGGGCTGGCGCTGCTGCTGTGTTCGGGGGCTGCATCGGCCAGGACCGCGACCCAGGTGGAACCCAACACGCAGGTGCCGGTGGGTAATCGACATTACGCCGCCACCGGCTTCCCGGACCGCATCGTCGCTTCGCCGGCGCAGGACGCCGCGCGCGGTTTCGGCGTGGCCTGGCGCACCGACGGCACGGTGAAGGCACCGGTGCTGGAGTGGGTCGTGGCCGGCGATTCGCCGGACGTGGGCAAGGTGGCCCGGGTGACCGCGACCACCACCGCACTCACTACCGAGCTGGGCGCGTCCAACCACCACCGTGCGGACGTGACCGGCCTGGCGCCGGACACGCTGTACCTGTGGCGCGTGCAGGGCAACGGCACCTGGAGTGCCTGGAACCAGCTGCGCACGGCGGGGACGGCGGACAAGCCGCTGACCCTGCTGTACTTCGGCGACACCCAGAACAAGAACCTGAGCCACGTCTCGCGCGTGCTGCGCGCCGGCATCAAGGCGGCGCCGACCGCGCCACTGACCTTGTTTGCGGGCGACCTGGTCAGCGGGGGCGACGGCCAGGACGACAGCGAGTGGGGCGAGTGGTTCGCCGCCGCCGGCTGGCTGCCGCAGGAAACCATGGTGGCGCCGGCGATCGGCAACCATGAGTACTTCGAGGAGTTCGAAGACACGCCGCAGGAACGCCGCGTGCTCGGCAAGCACTGGCCGGTGACGTTCGCGCTGCCGCGCAATGGCGTGGATGCCGCTTCCACCAGCACCTACTGGTTCGATTACCAGGGCGTGCGGATCGCGGTACTCGACGGCACCTCCGCGCTCGACCTGGGCACGGCCAAGGCGCAGGCGCAGTGGCTGGACAAGGTGCTGGCCGGCAACACCCAGCGCTGGACCATCGTGCTGCTGCACCAGCCGTTCTACTCGCCGCGCGAAGGGCGGGAGAACACCGCGCTGCGCGAGGAGATCCTGCCGGTGGTACGCCGCCACAACGTCGACCTGGTGCTGCAGGGGCACGACCACACCTATGGCCGTCGCGGCGAAGGCAGCGATGCCACCCCGCAGTATGTGGTCACCGTGGCTGGTCCCAAGCAGTACCGGCTCTCGGACGAGGCGCGCGCCACCATGGCCCCGGTCGGTGAGGATACCCAGCTGTTCCAGGTGCTCACGGTCGATCCACGGCAGCTGCGCTATGAAGCCCGCACGGTGACCGGCCGCCTGTACGACGGCTTCGAACTGACCCGCGCGGCTGACGGCAGCAAGCGCAAGACCGAGCTGACCGAAGGCCGCATCGCCCCGCGCGACTGCGCGCGTACCGAGACCCTCAAGGGTCGCGCCGACCGATGCTGGGAATGATGCAGATGAAACGCCGCCTTCCGCTTCTCGCCCTCACCACCGCGCTGCTCCTGCTTGCCGGCGCCAGCCTGGCCAGCAACGCGGTCCTGCACCCGTTCCTGGCCGCGCAGCCCAAGGAAGCGCCGGAAGAAGCCAATCTGGCGGTGGAAATCCCCGCCGGCAGCTTCACCAAGTACGAGATCAAGGAAGACGGCCTGGTCCACGTCGACCGCTTCCAGTCGATGCCGGTGGCGTACCCGGCCAACTACGGTTCGATGCCGCGCACCCTGGCCGGCGACAACGACCCGCTCGACGCCCTGGTCCTGACCCGTGAGCCGCTGCACCCGGGCGTGATCGTGCGCTTCCGTCCGATCGGATACCTGAAGATGGTCGACAAGGGCGAGCACGACGAGAAGGTGATCGGCGTACCGACTGACAAGATCGACCCCACCTACGCCAACATCCGCGACCTGCAGGACCTGCCGCTGATCGAACGCCAGCGCATCGAGGCGTTCTTCCGCGTCTACAAGGACCTGCCGGAAGGTCGCAACCCGGTGCAGCTCAACGGCTGGGGCAACGCGGCAGAAGCCAAGGCCCTGATCCGCGAATCCATGCAGCGCTTCGACGCGCAGCAGCGGCGCGGCAAGGGCGACTGAGCCAGGGGCTGCGCGGCACCCTGACTTCCGGCCCTTCTGCGGGGCCCGTAGTGCAGTAGCCTTGGGATGGACGCCAAGGAGAGCCCGCATGTCACGCACCGTGCTGAAACCCGTTGTGTTTGCCGTCGCCCTGCTGCTGGCTGCCCCCGCTCTCGCAGAAGATTTCGCCATTGTCGGCGCGCAGGTGTTTCCTTCACCGGATGCCGCCCCGATTGCCGATGGCACGGTGGTTGTCCGTGACGGACGCATCACCGCCGTCGGCCCTCGTAGCAGGGTGAAGGTGCCGGAAGGCACCCGCATCATCGATGGCAAGGGCCGCAGCGTGACCGCCGGGTTCTGGAACAGCCATGTGCACCTGATGTCGCCGCCGTTCCACCAGCCTGACGCGCAGACGCCGGAGGCGCTGCAGGACGCACTGCGCGACCGCTTCGGAAAGTGGGGCTTCACAACCTTGTTCGACATCGGCTCCCTGCCGGGCGACGCAGGTGCGCTGCGCACGCGCATGGCAAAGGGCGAGGTTCAAGGCCCGCGCCTGCTGACCGTGGACATGCCGTTTTACCCCGAGCACGGCACGCCGATCTACGTACGCGAGCTGTGGGCGCAGACCCGCACGATCAGCGCGGAAGTCGCCACGCCCGCCGAGGCGCGCCAACGCGCCGAAGCCCAGCTGGACGCCGGCGCCGACGGCGTAAAGGTCTTCACCGGCGCGATCGTAGGCGGGCCCCAGGGCGTACTGCCAATGCGGGTGGACGTCGCCAGCGCGGCGGTGGACGCTGCACACGCGCACGGCAAGCCGGCCTTCGCTCATCCGACCAACATGGCGGGGCTGGAGGTTGCGGTGGCCAGCGGTGTGGACGTGCTGGCGCATACCGCACCGGACGCTGGCCCGTGGTCGCCGGAACTGGTGGAGAGGCTGAAAGCGAAGCACATGGCACTGGTGCCGACGCTGTCGCTGTTCGACGCCCACCTGCGCCAGGAAGGCGTGCCTGACGAGGTGGTGAAGCGATTCGTCGGCAATGCACAGCAGCAGGTCAAAGCCATGGCCGACGGAGGCGGGCAGGTGCTGTTCGGCACCGACGCCGGCTACACCGAGGTCTACGACACCCGGGTGGAATACCGGCTGATGACCGCCGCCGGCCTCGACTGGCGGCAGATCCTGGCCAGCCTGACCACCGCGCCCGCATCGCGGTTCGGCGACGCCACCCAGCGTGGGCGCCTCGCCGAAGGCTACGCCGCCGATCTGGTAGTGCTGGGCAGCGACCCACAGCAGTCGACAGAAGCATTTGCGGACGTAGCGATGACCATTCGCGACGGCAAGACCATCTACACCCCCCGGTAGAGCCACGCCCTGCGTAGCTGCCCAGCCGGTAGAGCCACGCCCTGCGTGGCTGCGCAAAGCGGGGCAGAGCCCCGCTCTACGGCGCGCGGTGGGTCGGTTCGTGAATCGGGCAGCGGTTGAACCGCGAACGGAACTCCCGTGAGGCTGCCATCACCACGCGCCGGGCGCGGTTGAGGTTGCCCAGTGGCTGGTGCGCCGCCAGGGCGTGCCATGGCGCAAAGGCGAGGGCATCTTCAGCCGCTTCGGCATCGGCGCTCCAGGACGGCTGTGCTTCCACCACGAGGCGACCCACGGGCAGGTACGGGCTGACGTCCTCCGGCCAGACCACCGATGCATCTTCGATCGGCATCTTCTCCAGATCGCGGCACAGCTGCACGCGCAGTTCCCATTCGGCCACCGCGCCAGGTTGCGCAAAGAACGCGGCGACCGCATCGCGCTGCGTGTCCGGCTCCGATTCCAGCTTCCTGCCCGTCAGCGCCACCAGGCCCGGCGAAATCGGCACCCAGGAGAACTTGGCGATGTAGTCGCCATAGCGGAACGGAACCTGGGTAAAGAACGTCTCGCCAAGGGGATGATGCTGCGGTTCGCCACCCAGCGCTTTCAACGATGCGCTCTGGCCGCCCACCGCTTCCAGGGCCGCCTCGGTACCGCGCAGCGTTGCCGAGATCACCTGTTTGGTGCGCGGCATGCGCTCGGTGGTGGCGGCCAGCAGCTTGGCCGAACGCAGGAAGCCGCTGATGCCCGGCGTGTTGAACGCGGGCCCGTTGACCATCAGGAAGTCCTGGCTGTGCAGCTCATCGCCGCCTTCAACGCGGGCGCCGGGCACGTCCAGGATCTTGACTGCCATTGCACGCGGGGTAGACACCGTGTCCGGCAGCTGTTCGGCCGGCGGCGACGACAACCGCACCAGTGCATCGAACTCGCCGGGTGCGGCGAACAGGCCCTGCGCAAGTTCTGGCGACAACCCATCCAGCACCCGGAAGCGTCCACGCAGCAAAGCGTGCCCCTTGGCATGCACGGCGCGATGCGCGTGCCCTTCATGCTCCGCCACGGTGTGGGCCATATCCGTGAACACTTTCACCATCTCGTCGATGGTGGCGTCCTCATCCGCATCACGGTGCTCGACGGCCGGGGAATAGGGAACAGCAGGCAGGGAAGGAGTCATCGCATGGGCATCCAGATCAGGCAGGAAGGGCTCCGCCACGCGGCCTTGGCAAACGTGCGGCTGGGGCATGCGCCCACCATGTGCGCTTCCGGGTGCAGGCATGGTGCATGCCAGATGCCGGTCATGCGAAGGACGCGTGCAGGGCCTTCACTGCGGCTCGCTATCATGTGCGCACCTTTCAAGCGTAGGCGGTAGTCGTGTCGGTAGCTCTGGTCTGGTTTCGCCGCGATCTGCGCCTTCAGGACAACCCTGCGCTGCAGGCCGCGCTCGAGGCCGGGCACACGCCGGTACCGGTGTACATCCATGCACCGCAGGAAGAGGGCGACTGGGCACCCGGCGCAGCCTCCGACACCTGGTTGCACCGTTCGCTGGCGGCGCTGGATGCCGACCTGCGCGCTCGCGGCTCGTCGCTGGTACTGCGCCAGGGCGACAGCGACGCCGAGCTTCAGGAGCTGATCGCCGAGACCGGCGCAGTGGCCGTTTACTGGAACCGCAAGTACGAACCGGCCACCCAGCCGCGCGATGCGCGGATCAAGCGTGAGCTGCGCGAACAGGGCATCGAAGCAGAGAGCCACAACGGCAGCCTGATGTTCGAGCCCTGGGACATCGCCACCCTGCAGGGCGGCCCCTACAAGGTGTTCACCCCGTTCTGGCGCAATGCGTTGACCCGCATGAACCTGCCCGCACCGTTGCCGGTGCCGGAGCGCCTGCCGTCGCACAAGGCCACGGGCGTAAGTCTTGACACGTTGCAGCTGACCCCCACGCTCGACTGGGACCGGCAGTTCTGGGAGCACTGGCAGCCGGGTGAGGCAGGCGCCGACGAAGCGCTGACGGTGTTCATCGACGGCGCACTGAACGGCTACCGCCAGCAGCGCGACCTGCCGGATCGGGTGGGGACCTCGCTGTTGTCCCCGCACCTGCATTTCGGCGAAATTTCTCCGTGGCAGATCGTGCGTCGGCTGGAGAAAGAGCGCAGCGCCAGCCGCGATGCCGACATCGACGGCTACATCCGCGAACTGGGCTGGCGCGAATTCTCCTACCACCTGATGCACCACTTCCCGCAGACACCGGAACAGAACCTCAATCCACGTTTCGCGTCCTTCAAATGGGCCGCGCCGAACGCAAGCCAGCTGCAGGCGTGGCAACAGGGCCGTACCGGCATACCGATCGTCGACGCCGGCCTGCGCGAACTGTGGGCCACCGGCTACATGCACAACCGCGTGCGCATGATCGTGGCCAGTTTCCTGTGCAAGCACATGCGCCAGCACTGGCTGCACGGCGCGCGCTGGTTCTGGGACACGCTGGTGGACGCCGACCTGGCCAACAACACCATGGGCTGGCAGTGGGTGGCCGGAACCGGGGCAGATGCGGCACCGTACTTCCGCATCTTCAATCCGGTCACGCAGTCGCAGAAGTTCGATCCGCATGCGCGCTACATCACGCGCTGGGTGCCTGAACTGGCGGCGTTGCCGGTCAAGGCGCGCTTCGCACCGTGGCAGTCGCAGGCCCTGCTGGCCGAGCTCGCGCCGTCCTATCCCGCCGTGCCGCTGGTGGATCTGGCAGCCGGGCGGGAAGCTGCATTGGCCGCATATCGGCACACGGGCTAGAGCCAGCTACCTGAATGGAATGCCGAATACCTGCGTGTTCATCATGCAGGCATCGCATTTCCCTGTTTATCCTTCTGGCCATTCACACGCCGCACGGCCGTCACTCGAGGAGAACACCATGATCCGATCCGCACCCCGCAACGTGGCCCTGGCCCTGATGACTGCCGCCGCCCTGTCGGCCTGCGCCACCGGTGGCACCTACGTGCAGAGCGACCAGTACGGCAACCCGACCGAGCAGCAGAGCCGCACCGGCCGCAATGCGCTGATTGGTACCGCCATCGGCGTGGCCGCCGGCCTGCTGACCGGCGACAGCGCCACCGAACGCCGCCAGCACGCCATGGTGGGCGCGGGCATCGGCGCACTGGCCGGTGCCGGCGTGGGCGCTTACCAGAACAAGCAGGAGCGCCAGCTGCGCGAGCGTACCGCCAACACCGGCATCGACGTGCAGCGCCAGGGCGACAACATCGTGCTGAACCTGCCGGACGGCGTGACCTTCGACTTCGGCAAGTCCGCGTTGAAGCCGCAGTTCTACCCGGCGCTCAATGGCGTGGCCTCCACGCTCAACGAGTACAACCAGACCATGATCGAAGTAGTCGGTCACACCGACAGCATCGGCAGCGACGCGGTCAACAACAAGCTCTCCAAGGAGCGTGCCGATTCGGTGGCCGCGTACCTGAGCGGCCAGGGTGTGCAGAGCGTGCGCATGGAAACCCTGGGCGCAGGCAAGGCTTACCCGATCGCCGACAACAGCACCGATGCCGGCCGCGCCAAGAATCGTCGCGTCGAAATTCGCGTGATCCCGCTGACGCAGTAACAACGCACAGCGTTGTTACTGCGATACGTCGGTAACACCGGCGTATAGCGAAAATGCCGCCCCGACGGGCGGCATTTTCTGTAGAGCCGGGCTCTGCCCGGCTGCCCCAACCATCACTCCGCAGTAACCGTCTCCAGAATCCGCTTCCCGGTCTCCTGCAGCTCCGCTTCCGCTTCCTTCGCCTGCTGCTTGGCCAGCTTCGCTGCCGGGCACTGCGCCAGCATGTAGTTCGCGTCGAAGTTCAGCTTTTCCACCAGGAAATCCACGAACGCGCGCACCTTCGGCGACACCAGCCGCCCACCGGCAAACACCGCGTTGAAGTCCACTTCCGGCCCGGTCCAACCCGCCAGCACGCGGCGCACCATGCCCGACTCGATGAACGGCTTGGCCATCACGTCACCGGTCAGCAGCAGCCCTTCGCCACACACCAGTGCGCCGTTGAGCGCTGACGGATCATTGGCCACCAGCAGCGGATTGACCGGGAAATCGCGCAGGTCGCCGCCATTCTCGCCAAGCTGCCAGAAGAACCGGTTGTTGTTGAGGTTGCGCGCCTTGCGCATCGCCAGGATGCGGTGGAACTGCAGCTCGTCCGGATGCAGGGGCTCGCCGTAGCGTTCGATGTACGCCGGGCTTGCGAATACCTGGGTGCGCAGGCTGCCCAGCTTGCGCGCCACCAGGTTCGAGTCCGGCAACGCACCCACGCGCAGCGCCAGGTCCGCTTCGCCTGCAATCAGGTCCAGCTTTTCGTTGCCCAGGTGCATGTCCAGCTGGATTTCCGGGTACTGCGCGTGGAACTGCCCCAGCAGCGGCGCGATCCAGGTGATGCCGATGGAGTAGGGCACGGTGAAGCGCAGCCAGCCGCGCGGGCCGGACTGCAGCTGGTTGACCGCACCTTCGGCTTCTTCCAGCTCGCGCGCGATGCGCTGGCAGTGCTCGTGGTAGACCGAGCCGGCCTCGGTCAGGCCCAGTCGGCGCGTGGTCCGGTGCAGCAGCCGTGCACCCAGGCGGGTTTCCAGTTCCTGCACCTTGCGGCTGACGGTGGTCTTGGGCAGGCCGAGCGCGTTGGCAGCTGCGATGAAGCTGCCTTGCTCGACCACCTTGACGAAGATCAGCGTGTCGTTGAGATCGTGGGCCATGAGGAGGATCCGAATCGGGGTGGGTAGGGTGCCCGAAAGATTGTGCCGGGTACGGGACGATTATTCCCCTTAATTCGGACTAATCAAGGGGGAGTTCGAGGACTAATCTGGCGCCATTCCCGATTTGGAGGACGCCAACCATGTGGTTGCAGAACATTCTTGGCCGCGTCATTGGCGGCCGTACCCCCTCGCTGGACCTGGCCCTCACCGTTGAGAAGCGCCCCTCGGCCTTCTCCGGCAAGGCTTTCCGCGAGTTCACCCCGCCCGCCAACCTGCAGCGCGGCGGCAGCCTGCGCCTGGGCGCCCGCAATGGCGGCCGACTGGGCCGAATTGGGATTATCCCGGCGACGGGAGTTAAAGTCCCATGAGTGGGACGCTGGCCCCCGAGGTTCTGGTGCTGGGCGGCACCGGCAGCGTCGGGCAGGGCATCGTGGCCGCGCTGCTGGAGGCCGGCAGCCCGGTCCTGGTGGTCGGCCGCGACCCGGGCCGGCTTGCCGCACTGCGCGAGCAGTTCGCCGACGAACCTGGCCTGGAAACCCTGCTCGGGTCGCTCGGCGATGACGGCTCCGCGCGCAGCGTGGCCGAACGCGTCGCGCAGCGCCGCCGCCCGCTGGCCGCCGTGGTCGACGCGATGGGCGGCCCTTACAACCGCGGCCGGGTCACCGACCGCAACGGCGACGCCCTGCTGCAGGCGCTGCAGGCCGACGTGATGCCGCATGTGCATGCCGGCCGCCACCTGCTGCCACTGCTGCAGGGCGGCCCGCACGCGCGCCGCTACGTCGTGATCGGTGGACCGGCCGGCTACAAGGCGTGGGCCGGGCACGGCGAAACCTCGATCACCATGTCGGCCACTCGCATGTATGCGCAGGTGCTGCACCAGGAAGCGCAGGCACTGGGCGTGCGTGCGCAGATGCTGGAAGTGAACAACCCCGTCTGCACGCCCATCAACGCCGCGAACGCCTGCATCGAATGGCCGAGCGCGCTGCTGGTCGGGCGCCGGCTGGTGTCGCTGCTCGACAACTGCACCGACAACCGCCCCATCGTCCGCTGCGACACCCGCGATGCCGAACTTCCCCGCGGCCTGCTCAACCAGGAATGGCCGCCGGACCGCTCGCACAACATCGCAGGGACCGCTTGACCTCTACCAAGGTTGAGGTCTCACGCTACGCCACCTCGTTGCACCGCCCTTCTGTTTTTCGCCTCACCCACTTTGCCGTAAGGATGCATCTCATGACCTCCCACACTCCCACCTCCACCCGCATCACCCGACGGCTGGCCATGGCCGGCGTGTCGATCCTCGCCGCTGCGGTGCTGGCCGCCTGCAGTGGCGGCCACGCCGAAGAAGCCGGCGCGCCACCGCCGCCGCAGGTCAGTGCCGCGCCGGTGCTGGTCAAGCCGGTCAGCCAGTGGGACGACTTCAGCGGCCGCGTCGAAGCGGTGCAGAGCGTTGAACTGCGCCCGCGCGTGTCCGGCTACATCGACAAGGTCAACTATGTCGAAGGCGATGAAGTGAAGAAGGGCGACGTGCTGTTCACCATCGACGCACGCAGCTACCGCGCCGAACTGGACCGCGCCACCGCCGAACTGGCCCGCGCCCGTACCCAGGCCACGCTCAGCCGCAGCGAGGCCGAACGTGCACGCCGCCTCTCCGACCAGCAGGCGATCTCCACCGAAACCTGGGAACAGCGTCGTGCCACCGCCGACCAGGCGCAGGCGTCAGTCATGGCTGCGCAGGCTGCCGTGGACGCGGCCCGCTTGAACGTGGAGTTCACCCAGGTCCGCGCCCCCATCGACGGCCGTGCCGGCCGCGCGATGGTGACCGCCGGCAACCTGGTCACCGCCGGCGACAGTGCCAGTGTGCTGACCACGCTGGTCTCGCTGGACAAGGTGTTCGTGTACTTCGATGCCGACGAAGGCACCTTCCTGCGCTACGCCCAGATGGCCCGCAAGGGCGAACGCCCGAGCGAGCGCGACAGCGACCTGCCGGTCAAGGTCGGCCTGTCCGGTGAAGAGGGCTTCCCGCACGCGGGCAAGGTCGACTTCCTCGACAACCAGGTCACCCGCAGCACCGGCAGCATCCGCGTGCGGGCACTGCTGGACAACGCCGATCGCGTGTTCACGCCCGGCCTGTTCGCCCGCGTGCAGCTGCTCGGCAGCGGTGAGTTCCAGGCCATGCTGATCGACGACAAGGCCGTGCTCACCGACCAGGACCGCAAGTACGTGTACGTGGTCGACAAGGAAGGCAAGGCGCAACGTCGTGACATCACCCTGGGCCGTACCGCCGAGGGCCTGCGCATCGTGCAGCAGGGCCTGAACGCAGGCGACCGCGTGATCATCGACGGCGTGCAGAAGGTCTTCATGCCCGGCATGCCGGTGCAGGCCAAGGCGGTTGCGATGCAGCCGACCCCGGCGGTCGTACCGGCACGTGCTACTGCGTTGAATTAAGGGCGGCCGGGCAGAGCCCGGCTCTACCCGCAGCCGGGCATGGCCCGGCGTTACCCGCCTCGTGCGCACCACCTCCGCTGTCGATTTCGACAGCGGCCGGGGTGCTGCACGCCGGCGTTGCTGAAAATACCAGGAATCCACACATGGACTTTTCCCGTTTCTTCATCGACAGGCCGATTTTCGCGGCGGTGTTGTCGATCGTGATCTTCGCCGCCGGCCTGATCTCCATCCCGATCCTGCCGATCGGCGAGTACCCCGAAGTGGTGCCGCCGTCGGTGGTGGTGCGCACCGTGTATCCGGGTGCCAACCCGAAGGTGATCGCCGAAACCGTGGCCACCCCGCTGGAAGAGGCGATCAACGGCGTCGAGGGCATGATGTACCTCAAGTCGGTGGCCGGCTCGGACGGCGTGCTGCAGATGACCGTCACCTTCCGCCCGGGTACCGACCCGGACGACGCGGCGGTGAAGGTGCAGAACCGCGTGGCCCAGGCGCAGGCGCGCCTGCCTGAAGACGTGCGCCGCCAGGGTGTGACCACCCAGAAGCAGTCGCCGACCTTCCTGATGGTGGTGCACCTGACCTCGCCGAACGGCAAGTACGACACCCTGTACCTGCGCAACTACGCCCGCCTGCACGTCAAGGACGCGCTGGCGCGCATTCCCGGCGTGGGCGACGCGCAGATCTTCGGCGGCGGCGACTACGCCATGCGCGCCTGGCTCGACCCGGACAAGGTGGCCGCGCGCGGCCTGACCGCCAGCGACGTGGTCCGCGCCATGCGCGAGCAGAACGTGCAGGTCTCGGCCGGCCAGCTCGGCGCCGAACCGATGCCCAACAGCCAGTTCCTGACCCTGATCAATGCCCAGGGCCGCCTGCGCAGCGAGCAGGAGTTCGGCGACATCGTGCTCAAGGCCGGCACCGACGGTGAAGTGGTCCGCCTGTCCGACGTGGCCCGGGTCGAACTGGGCGCCGGCGACTACACCCTGCGCTCGCAGCTGGATGGCAAGAACGCGGTCGGCATCGGCATCTTCCAGGCCCCCGGCGCCAACGCGCTGGAGATCCGCGATGCGGTGATCGGCACCATGGACGAAATGCAGAAGACCTTCCCGGCCGACGTGAAGTACGAAGCGGTGTACGACACCACCATCTTCGTGCGCGACTCGATCAAGGCCGTGGTTTCGACCCTGCTGGAAGCCATCGCGCTGGTGGTGCTGGTGGTGATCCTGTTCCTGCAGACCTGGCGCGCCTCGATCATTCCGCTGATCGCAGTGCCGGTGTCGATCGTGGGTACCTTCGCCGCGCTGTACGTGCTGGGCTTCTCGATCAATACGCTGAGCCTGTTCGGGCTGGTGCTGGCGATCGGCATCGTGGTCGACGACGCGATCGTGGTGGTGGAGAACGTCGAGCGCAACATCGAAGAAGGCCTGTCGCCGACCGCGGCCGCCCACCAGGCCATGAAGGAAGTCTCCGGCCCGATCATCGCGATCGCGCTGGTGCTGTGTGCGGTTTTCGTGCCGATGGCCTTCCTGTCCGGCGTGACCGGTCAGTTCTACAAGCAGTTCGCCGTCACCATCGCCATTTCCACGGTGATCTCGGCGATCAACTCGCTGACCCTGTCGCCGGCCCTGGCCGCGCGCCTGCTCAAGCCGCATGACGCGGCCAAGGACGCGCCGACCCGGATCATCGACCGCCTGTTCGGCTGGATCTTCCGGCCGTTCAACCGCTTCTTCAAGTCCAGCTCGGAGAAGTACGAGCGCAGCGTCTCGAAGATCCTCGGTCGTCGCGGCGCGGTGTTCGTGGTGTACGCGGTGCTGCTGGTCGGTACCGGTTTCATCTTCAAGCTGGTGCCGCCGGGCTTCATTCCGACCCAGGATAAGCTGTACCTGATCGCCGGCGTGAAGCTGCCGGAAGGTTCCTCGATCGCGCGTACCGATGAAATGCTGCGCAAGGTCGCCAAGATCGCGCAGGAAACCGACGGCGTGGCCCACACCATTTCGTTCCCGGGCCTGAACGCGCTGCAGTTCACCAACACGCCCAACACCGGCGTGGCGTTCATCCCGCTCAAGCCGTTCAACGAGCGCAATGGCCGCACCGCTGCCGAGATCAATGCCGAGATCAACCAGAAGATCGCCGGGCTGCAGGAAGGCTTCGCCTTCGCGATGATGCCGCCGCCGATCCTGGGCCTGGGCAACGGCAACGGCTACCAGATGTTCATCGAAGACCGTGGCAACCTGGGCTATGGCGCATTGCAGACGGCGGTGAGCCAGATGCAGGGCGCAGTGGCGCAGACCCCGGGCATGGCGTTCCCGATCACCAGCTACCAGGCCAACGTGCCGCAGCTGGACGCAGAAGTGGACCGGGTCAAGGCCAAGGCGCAGGGCGTGCAGCTCACCGAGCTGTTCGACACCCTGCAGACCTACCTGGGTTCGTCGTACGTCAATGACTTCAACGAGTTCGGTCGTACCTGGCAGGTCATCGCCCAGGCCGACGGCCAGTTCCGCAACAGCGTGGAAGACATCGGCAAGCTGCGTACCCGCAACGACCGTGGCGAAATGGTGCCGATCGGTTCGATGGTGACCGTGAAGGAAACCTACGGCCCGGACCCGGTGCTGCGCTTCAACGGGTACCCGGCCGCCGACCTGGCCGGTGAAGCCGACCCGCGCATGCTGTCCTCGGCCCAGGCCATGAGCAACCTGACCGAGATCGCCGCCAAGGTGCTGCCGGTGGGCATGACCACCGAATGGACCGACCTGAGCTACCAGCAGGCCACCCAGGGCAAGGCCGCCTTCATCGTGTTCCCGGTGGCGATCCTGCTGGCGTTCCTGGTGCTGGCCGCGCTGTACGAGAGCTGGTCGCTGCCGCTGGCGGTGATCCTGATCGTCCCGATGACGCTGCTGTCGGCCCTGTTCGGCGTATGGTTGACCGGCGGTGACAACAACGTGTTCGTGCAGGTCGGCCTGGTGGTGCTGATGGGCCTGGCGTGCAAGAACGCGATCCTGATCGTCGAATTCGCCCGCGAGCTTGAAATGGGCGGCAAGGGGATCGTGGAAGCCGCGCTGGAAGCCTGCCGCCTGCGACTGCGCCCGATCGTGATGACCTCGATCGCGTTCATCGCCGGCACCATCCCGCTGGTGCTGTCGCATGGCGCCGGTGCGGAAGTGCGCTCGGTGACCGGCATCACCGTGTTTGCCGGCATGCTCGGCGTGACCCTGTTCGGCCTGTTCCTGACCCCGGTGTTCTACGTGGCGCTGCGCAAGTTCGTCAGCCGCAACGGCGGCGGCAAGCTGGTCGCCCACGGCGACTCCACCCTCCATCACTGATCCCGATCCCCACGAGGACTTTCCATGAATACTGCTACTTCCAAGATCGCGCTGGTCACCGGCGCCACCCGTGGCATCGGCCTGGAAACCGTGCGCCAGCTGGCCCAGGCCGGCGTGCATACGCTGCTGGCCGGTCGCAAGCGCGACACCGCCGTGGCCGAAGCGCTGAAGCTGCAGGCCGAGGGCCTGCCGGTGGAAGCGATCCAGCTCGACGTGGTCGACGCTGCCAGCATTGCCGCGGCCGTGCAGGAGATCAGCGACCGTCACGGTCGCCTGGACATCCTGGTCAACAACGCCGGCATCCTGCTCGACAACCCGGCGCTGGCGCCGTCGGCGCAGACCCTGGACACCTGGCGCAGCACCTTCGACACCAACCTGTTCGCGGTGATCGCCGTGACCCAGGCGTTCCTGCCGCTGCTCAACCAGTCGCCGGCCGGCCGCATCGTCAACGTGTCCAGCATCCTCGGCTCCCTGACCCTGCACAGCCAGCCCGGTTCGCCGATCTACGGCTTCATGGTGCCGGCCTACAACGCCTCCAAGAGCGCGGTGAATGCCTGGACCGTGCAGCTGGCGTACGAGCTGCGCGAGAGCACCACCAAGGTCAACACCGTGCACCCGGGTTACGTGAAGACCGACATGAACAGTGGCGAAGGCGAGCTCGAAATCGCCGACGGCGCGCGCTCCAGCGTGGGCATGGCGCTGATCGGTGCCGACGGTCCCAACGGCAGCTTTACTTACCTGGGCGAGGTGCTGCCATGGTGATCCGTGTGTTGACCGCCGCCGTTGCCAGCGCACTGCTGGCCGGCTGCGTCAGCGTCGGCCCGAACTACCAGGCACCGCCGGCACAGCCGGTGGTCCTGCAGGGCGCGGCCGCGCCGGTGTTCAGTACTACTTCGCCGGTGGCCAGCTGGTGGGCGCAGTTCGACGACCCGGTGCTGGAACAGCTGGTGCACGACGCGCTGGGCGACAACCTCGACCTGCGCATCGCCATGGCGCGGGTCCGCGAGGCCCGTGCGGTGTTCGTCGAACAGCGCCTGGACCAGTTGCCGCATGTCACCGCGGGCGGCAGTTACGACCGCCGCAAGCAGCCGGACCTGACCGCCGGTGGCGAGCGCGTCTTCGGCGAAACCTACCAGCTTGGCTTTGATGCGGGCTGGGAGCTGGACCTGTTCGGTCGCCAGCGCCGGGCCGCCGAAGCGGCGCGCGCCGACCTCGGCGCAGAGCAGGACAACCTGGCCGACGCGCAGGTCACCGTGGCTGCGGAAGTGGCACGCAATTACTTTGAGCTGCGCGGCACCCAGAAGCGGATCGACGTCGCCCAGCGCACCCTGGTCAACCTGCGCGACACGCAGCGTCTGACCGAAGCACGCTGGGAGCTGGGCGCGGGTAGCGAGCTGGACGTGCAGAGCAGCCGGGCGCGGTTGAAGGCGATCGAGGCCGACATTCCGCTGCTGGAAGTGGCCGAGGTGCAGTCGCGGCACCGCCTGGCGGTGCTGCTGGGGCAGCGTCCGGATGCGCTGGATGCGTTGCTGGCACCGCGCGAGGTGCCGCCGTACGCGAAGGCGTTGCCACTGGGCGACACCACCGACCTGCTGCGCCAGCGCGCCGACGTGCGCGTGGCCGAGCGTCGGCTGGCGGCTGCCACTGCGCGGGTTGGGGTGGCCACGGCCGACCTGTTCCCGCGGATCAGCCTCAGCGGTTTCGTCGGTTTCCTCTCTGGCGATGCCAGCGGGCTGGTCAACGGCAACAACAAGGCGTGGTCGGTGACCCCGTCGATCAGCTGGGCCGCGTTCGACTTCGGCACGGTCAAGGCACGGTTGCGCGCAAGCAAGGCGCAGGCCGACGGCGCTGCCGCCGAGTACGAGAAGGCGGTGCTGCTGGCGCTGGAAGACACCGAGAATGCGTTGACCCGCTATGCCAAGCAGCAGGCGCGGCTGGGCATCGTGGCCGAACAGGCGCAGGCCGCGCGGCGTGCCGAACAGCTCGCGCAGATCCGCTATCGTGAAGGCTCGGAAGACTTCCTGACCCTGCTCGATGCGCAGCGCACCCAGCTGGCCGCCGACGATGCGTTGGCGGCGGCCGAGTCCACCGTCAACGTCAGCGTCGTCGGTGTGTACAAGGCGCTGGGCGGTTGGGGCCAGCAGCAGGATGCCACCCCGCCGGCACTGGCCGGCACGATGCGGTAATCGTATGCAGGGGGCGGCATGCGTCGCCCCCTGCCATTTTTGTAATGGTTCGCCGCAAGGGCGTACCGGGAAACCCCGCGCTGACGGCTTTGCCTCTGCCGGGTCGGTCTGGGCCGGTGCTAAAAACACCGCCAGTCCGGGAGATGAGCCATGCAACGGAAGTGCTGGGAGCCGCCACGCGCGGCCAGGGAAGAACGCCATGCAGGCACTGCGGGCCTGTCGGCCAGCGTGATAGTGCTGCTGGTCGTCGCCGCGCTGACGGTCAGCCTGGGCTTTGCGTGGCTACCCGACAGCCTGCTCGGCATCGGGGTGGTCGGCGTCGGCCTGTTCCTCGCCATCAGCGCCCGCATCTGCCAGGCGCGCGAACAACACCAGGCGCTGTGCAGGGTGTTGGACAGCCTGCGCAGCGCGTTGCGATGAAGACCGTCAGCGCTTCGGTGCGGCTGGGAACACCAGCTCCGCCATCACCGGATAATGGTCCGACGGCACCACGCCGTTGTACGTCTGATCCAGCGTGCTGAAATGTTTCACCCCGAAACCGCGCACCAGGATCCAATCGATCTCCACCGTGGGCGTGTCGCTGAAGTTCTGGAAGGTCAGGCGGGGCCCGTCCACCTTGCCGGCCAGTTTTCGTGCATCGGCCAGCGTGCGGGTGAATTCGGCATAGGTGGGGCTGGTCGGCTCGCTGTTGAAATCGCCGGTGACCACCACCGGAATGTCCTTCGGCAGCTTCGCCAGTCGTTCGGTAATCAGCTTCGCACCCAGCACGCGGCGCGGTTCGTCCTCATCGCGATAGGGCAGGTGGGTGTTGTACAGGTAGAACTGCTTGCCGTCGCCCTGGCGCTGGAACAACGCCCAGGTGACCATGCGCGGCATCAGGTTGCCCCAGGTGATGCTGCCGGCGACCTCCGGCGTATCCGACAACCAGAAGTTGCCCGACTCGACCACTTTCAGTTTGGCGCTGTCGTAGAACACGCCCATGTGCTCCTCGTTGTCGCCCGGACCGCGCGGTTCACCGAACCAGCGATAGCCGGGCAGGTGCTGTACCAGGTACTCGGCCTGGTTGGTCTTCAGCTCCTGGGTACCGAACACCGCCGGGTGCTGGTCCTTCAACAGCGCCACCATCGCATCGCGACGGTCCTCCCAGCGCTTGTTGGGTTCGGTATCCACCGGCGTGCGCACGTTGAATGACATCACCCGCAGCGGTTCGGGGCTCTTGGCCAGTGCGGAGCCGAGCGGCAACGCCAGCGCGATCAGGGCCAGCAGGGCCGGACGACGAAAACGAGACAACATGGGAATCCCTCCATTCCGTGAAATCGTTTCCAGAGGGTCGCACGGAACCTGTGTCGCTGGATATGCGCAGATTGGCGAAACGGGTAGGGCAGAAGTCATGTCAGGCCCCGCTCACGCCGCCAGTTCTCGAAAAATGTGACGAGGTTGGGGTTCGGGTCCATGTCGGTGGCCCCCGGCGGCGTCGGTTCGCGCGGAAGGGGCGGCGTGCCGTACTGCTGCAGGTAGCGCACCGAGAACGGAGTGGCTTCGGGGAACCGGGCGCGCAGCTGCGGCACCACCACGCCGCCGCAGGAATCGCAGGTGTCCAGCAGCGAGAACAGGCGGAAGCTGGTGGCGGTCTGGTCCTGTGCGATGCAGCTGGCGATGGCGCGTTCTGAATCGTCGATGCGCAGGAACTCTTTGGGATGCAGATACCGGTCCGAGCCCAGCACCCGCTCGCCGTCGCTGCCGAGCAGGACCGGCAGGCTGGTGATGGTGTGCAGCGGCTCCACACCTCGCATGGCCTCGCGCGCATCCACGAACCGGGTGCCATCGCCAAGGTCCGGATGAGCATCCAGGAAAATCCTGCGGGCACGTTGTCCGCCCGACAGCGCGTAGTAGATGGTGCGCTGGCCGTGCGCGTCCACCACCTCGGCAAACGCCAGGTTGGCGCCGTTGAGATGCTTGAGGATCGGTCGGCCGGCATCGGGCACCGCCAGCGACGCAGCCGTCACCGGCGCCAGGCTGCCCTTGCCGCCGGTGGCGGGAAGCAGCGCGTTGAGGATGCCGGCGACAGATGCGCGTTCTTCTTCGCCAGCGGTTGTAAGCGCACGCCAGTCCGGCACAAGCCTGCGGGCCTTGGCGACAAAGCTGCGCTGGCTTGCCCGACCGGTGAGGATCTGGTCGGCAAACACCAGCGGCGCATTGGATCCCCCGTGCACTGCCTTGTAGGCCGCATACTCCTCATACGTGGAGTACTTCTCCAGCATGTCGTCAGGCAGCAGGGGCCTTACGTAGTTGAACTCCAGCTTCGCGATGTTGTGTCGATCCTGCTCCAGGTACGGCCGCATCATCCTGAGCCGGTGGCGTTCCGACGCGGCCAGGAAGGCATCGATCGCCCCCTTGTCCCGGTCCGGCCGCAGGCGGGTGAAGTGGAAGACAGTCTGACCTGGCCCGGTCATGCGCGCCTGGTAGAACACGCCGTCATCGGGTTCGATGCACAGCCCGCACAGGAACGGCGAGGCCACCGGGATGCCGCGCACCCGCCGGGCGTCGTCGATACCGGGCAGCAGTGCCCGGAGGTCCACCACCGGCAGCTCCGTTTCCAGGCGCGCAACGTGTTCCTCCCCGATCCCGTCGGGAAGCCCGAACGTGCGCTGGTCAGAGAGCGTTCCCTCCAGCGTGTCGGGGTAGGTGACGGTAGCCGGTAGGCCGAGCGCTTCCAGCTGATCGACCGGCAAGGGCACCAGTTGTGGCGCCGCGGTGCGTGCGGAGGGATTCCATGAACATACGTGGCCCTCATGCACCATCAGGCGCAGTGTTTCTCCGCTTTCCGGCGCCTTGTGCGCCAGATCCAGCGTGAACTCGCGCGTGGCGGCGGCGATGCCGTCCACGCGCTCGGGCGGCAACTGATCCAAGGGCAGGTCCTTGGCGGCGTCGGGAGTGAAGCGCAGGCGCGACTGCTGCGCGCAGGGGATCGCCACCAGCGAACGGCGCGGCCTGCAGTGACGGCAGCTCGTGCCACTGGCCGGGTGTTTCGCGTTGCGCTTCGGCGGTGGTCAGCTCGAACGCACTGCGCTGCTCATTGAGCCGGTAACTGCGCTCGCCGATCAGCATTTCCCAGTCATCGT
The DNA here is from genome assembly GCF_013185915.1 of Stenotrophomonas bentonitica. Classification (NCBI taxonomy): domain Bacteria; kingdom Pseudomonadati; phylum Pseudomonadota; class Gammaproteobacteria; order Lysobacterales; family Lysobacteraceae; genus Stenotrophomonas; species Stenotrophomonas bentonitica. Next base: position 794,982 of record NZ_JAAZUH010000002.1, read on the forward strand.
TGCCGTGATCGAGGAATTGCGCGGGCGTGTCGCCCAGCGCAACGTGCAGACCTTCGTCCGTATGCTGGACCGGAATGGTGGGAGGCAGTTCATTTGCGAAGGTGCACGTGTCCAACCGGGGGCCGTACGGTTTTCCGGTGAACACGTCGTAGCGATGCCAGGCCGTACCGCGTGCGGCGACCAAGACCACGCTGCCATCCTCCAGCGTCGCCTCCGCGAGCGTTGGGGTGGCGGCGCGTCGCGCCTGCAGCGCCGCCTTCGGGACCCGTCCACTGGCAACCGCATGCTCAAGGGCGAGGGCAGACTCCTGCAGCGCCGGGCTGCCGCGCGCGATCCGCTTCAGCCAGTCCGCGCCCATCAGCGCCGTCTCCCAGGCATGGCTGCCGACCCACTGCGAGCCCTTGACCACGTTGCGCACGGTGCCCAGCCCGCCCTGCATCACCAGCGACGTGGCCAGCTTCTTCAGGGCTTGGGCAGACTCGGCTGCAATCGACGTGATGGTGTGCTCGCCCGCAGTGCGCACGATGCGGACGGTGCTGGCGAAGAACTCGCCCACCGGCGCCACCGTGGACACGACGTCCATCACGCAGCCGCCAATGGTATCGGCCGAGAAGTCACCGGCCCGCAGCTGTTCAACACAGCTCAAGCCGGGTACCAGGAACTCGGCCAATGCATTCAGATCGTGCAGCTCCTTCGCGTGAAGTTGCTCCAGCCCAGTGCGCTGCGCAAGTTCGTCCGTACGCGCCTGGTCCAGCCGGTCCTTCCAGAGATCCGATGCCGCCGCTCGCGCGAGCGCCTGGAAGGTGTAGGGGCCATTTCCGGTCACCGTGCTGCTGTACGGCGTCAGGGTCAGGTCAGCCAGCGGATCGAGCAGGTCGCCGTCACGCTCGCGCTGGACGTTGCCGGTGAACAATCCGTCGGTGTCCACCAGCCTGCCCAGGCTCGGGTCCTGCCATACCCGCCGCGCCACCCCGGCCTGCGGGATGATTTCGAAGCACACCGGCTCCGCGCCATGCTGGGTGGGTGTGCAACGCAGCAGCAGGCCGCGGTCGGCGTGCCGGTCGCCCAGGCTGATGCGCAGCGGCGTGCATTCCGACGATTCGATCAGGCGCCGGTCGCCTGCCGGGAGGCCTTTCAGCACCGTCTCGATGACACCGGCCAACCCCGTTTCCACGGTGCGCTTCCATGCTTCGAATGCGCTTTCGAATCGGCTCGCAGTGGTAGGGCCGTTGGTCGACACCCAGGCGTCGGCCACCACCAGTGCCTGTAGCGTGTCGTCGTTGGTGACCAGCGCGCGTTCGCGCGGATCATCGCCGCTGCCGGCGCCGGCGTTGTCCGGCTTGGCCAGTTCATACAGGTGCCTCTCGAACGCAATCAAGCGCGATGACACGATACCGTGGCGTTCCAGGTATGCCTCGCCGATGTCGACGGGACGGTGCGACCACAGCGCCGGATCCACGCCTGCCTCGCGCAGTGTCTGCGCGGCAATGTCCATGCGCTTGGGCGGATCGCTGGCCAGCTGCTGCACATGCAGCGCGTGCATGGCCTGGTCGGCCTGCACCAAGGTGAGCGCGTCGCACACCTGTTGCCCGGTGGGGGCGTCCAGCCGCGTGAGGTTGCCCGCGTCACCGTGCGCGGCCGCATACGCCAACGCTGCGGGTGCAAGCGCACGTGCCAACGCATCGTGCAGGTGATCGTGTTCGCCAGGCGTCTGCGCGGGCAGCGAGAGTTGCGCGGGCAGGGCACAGACCTCGTCGAAGCGGGCACCGCTGCAGGCGCCTGGCTGCATGCCATCCAGCAGCGTCGCGCCATGCCGCAGGGCCACGCTCTGCAGCGAGCCGCCGTAGGTGAGCCAGTCGGGAATGCCGTCCACCATCAGTGCCGGCTGCTCCAGCTCGCTGGCCAGCATCCAGTACAGCATGTCCAGCGCGGCCGGCGACGCCTCGCCGTTGCCATCCAGTACCGCCTGGCGCAGTTCGTGGGCCAACTGCACAAATGGCACATCCACCACCTCCGGTGCGGCGAAGCGTTCGCGCAACGCGTCGATCCGGTCGAGGCCGATGTAGCGTTCCAGCATCAACTGCGCGAGCAGTGCCTGCGCACCGCGCGCGGAAGCTGTATCTCCGGCGTCGCCACCCACCCAACCGGCCTCGGCCAGCAGCGGTTGGCAGAACGCAGCGAACTGGCGGGTGCGCGCCATCAGTGCCCAGACATTGGGTGGGGTCAACGGTTGGTCACCGATGCCGTCGCCTTCGGGCGGCTGCAGCAGGGACAGGCCGAATCCTTCGAGCAGGTCAACCAGCGCTGGCAGCTGCGCCGGGTCTACGCGAGGCGTGTCGGGGCGCGGGGGTGTGTCCGACTGGACGAGTGCTGCAAGCAGCGCATCGTCCGATGCGTCCGCGCCAAGCTCTGGCGCGTGGGGCGTCTGCAGCAGCGGGAAGTCCAGCGGCGCGCGCGCTGGCGCGGCCACGCGTGCGTCAGGCGGTAACAGCACTGCGCCGAATGCCAACGCTTCATCGGCCGTCAGCGCCGGATGCAGCCTCTGCAGGTCGATCGCCAGCGATAACACCGGCGCAGCATCGTTGGCGGGGTCGTGGGTGAGTCCCTTGGGATCGTCGCCGAGCGACAGCTGCACCTCAGCCGACGCGCCCAACATCGCAGCGCAGGTACTGGGCGACAACGGCGCCTCGCGGTCCAGCCGCGAGCCGGCGCTGCGGCCGGCGACCGAGCGTTCCAGATGCTGCCAGGCGACCTGCTGCGCACCGTCGCTGGCGCACCACCGGTCCAAAGCCTGCGGTGCCTCCATAATCCGTGACCACCGCGTTGGCGGCGCCTGCGCCCCGCGCGTTGCGGAGGCGGCAGCGAGTGCCTGCTCTACGGCATTGACTACGCCCTCGCGGTTGCTGCGCATACCGGGCGTTCGCCAGAGCGATGCCAGCTCCCGGTCAGGCAGCAGGCTGAGCCACTCGTCCGGCGACAGGTGCCAGGTAGATCCGCGCTGGAAGTCGTCGCGCCAGTGGCCGAACGCTTCTGCGCCCGGCGCGTTGGCCAGCTGCCGGAAGAAACCATGGACCAGCTCTGTTGTCACGTCTTCCACGCTGATCTCCACTGCCTGTGCCACCAGCCGCCTGGTCTCACTGCCGCGCATCAGGCGCATCAGGTCGCGCGCCTGCTGCTGTGGGTCGTCCGCGATCCGGTCGCGACCGAGCAGGTGACGCAGCACGGCGGCCGGCAGGGGCAGGGTGACCGTCATCGGCAGCAGCAAGGGTCGCAGGCGCTCGGGATTGCGTGCCAGGTCCAGCGCTTCCAGCTGGGCCAGGGCGCGGGAGGCGTGGGTGCCACCGGCCCACGCGAAGAAGCCCGCATAGGCGGGGTAGGCAGCGCGGTACCACGGGTCGGCCTTTGCCATCGGCAGGTCCAGTCCCGAGTACAGCTGCAGCAGCGGAGCGATCACCTCACCGGTGAGCACACGCAGGTCGTTGCGGCGGGGATCGATCACCGACTGCAGCGGCGGTTCCAGGTCTTCGTAGCGCGCCAGCGAGGCGGCGACCTGGTGGAACAGCGCGCCCAGTTCGGTAACCCAATGCGTGCCAGCCACGGCAGCCTTGCGATCGAGGTGGTCGCGCCAGTCGGCAGTGCTGGGCGGCTTGCCGCGCCAGTCCCAGTCCTTGCCGAAGCGCAGTTCATCGACCTCACCGCGCAGCGTCACCAGCAGGTCCGCGAGCAGGGTGTCCGCGCTGTCGAGCAGGTCGAACGTCGTTTCGTCCAGCAACGCAGGTTGCGCCTGTACCAGCCAGGTGCGCATCTTTTCGGTACTGGAGCCGTGCGGTAATGGCCTGCCGTAGGCGAGGTGCATGCGCGCACGGTGCGCCTGCAGCTGCGCGTCGGTCATCGGCGTTGCCATGCGGCCAGCCACGGTGTCGGTGTGCCAGGCCAACCCATCGAAGTGCGCATGCGCGGTGACCAATGCGTTGGGGTCCTGTGCCTGCACGTGCGCGACGGCCGCGCGACCGACGCGGGCAAGGCTGTGCATCGCCCTGCGTTCGCCTTCGGCGTGCGGGTGCTGGGTGAGCTGTTCCAGCATGCGCGCGAACGCGTAGGCGCGTGCGCTGGCGCCGCCGTCGGCCAGGCTGCGGCGGGCGCCTTCCGGCAGCATCGGCAACTTCTGCAGCGCCTCGTACCACGCCCGTGCGGGCTTGGATCCGAAGAAGGCAGCCAGTGCGTCCGGGCTGGGAGCACGGTGCTGCAGGTCCAGCCCGGCCTGCGCAAACGCATCGGTGACTGCTGCATGCAGGCCACCGAGGGTGCGCGGTACCTGCCAATCCAACGCGTTCCACCAGTCGCCGGGTACCAGGCGGTCGAGCAGCGGCGCCTGTACCAGCAGCGGCAGCCGGCCGTCGACTGGAAGCATCTCCTGGGCCACCGCGCCGTAGCGCGGCAACGCGGCGGGCGCGGCGGCGGCCGGTTGGCCCACATCGGTCAGCGCGCCGGCATCTGCGCGTGGCGCGGGCGTGCGGTGGTGAAGCATCGGCCTCGCCGTGGGTGCCGGCACGATGTCGTTCACGGGGCACATCCCGTCTGTCGGCGTGGCGCGCGTGGCGTCGGGCGCCGTCAACGTGGTCGGTCCGGCGGGCTGACGTGCGAGGAATGCGCCGATCCCTGCGCTTTGCTCGCGCAACATGCCGGGTACGTTATGCGGCGCTTCCCAGCACTGACCGCGCAGCGCCACGGCACTGCCCATCTGCTGGCGGCCAAGCAGGGGGCCGGTGTCGTCCACTAGCGGTGCTTCACCCGCCAGCGGCGTACAGGCCACTACGTTGACCCGCTGTGCCCACGCACCGCCTAGCCCGAAAGGCTGCACGGCGTTCGCGACCGCTTCGGGCGTCGGCATGGCCCTGCTGCCCAGCAGACTCGCGCCTTTCACTGCAGCAAAGCCGAGGCCTGCGCCGGCCTCCACCAGCCTCTGCAGCTGCCACGGAAGGCTAAGCAGGCTGACCGCTGCATTCGCGAGGCTGTCGTAACGGCCCAAGGGCTGCACGGGAGCAGGGGTGTCGATGGTGGCCTGTTCCGCCACGGCCAGCAGCTGCATGGCCAGCGGCGGAGGCGCCTTTCCGGAAGCTGCTTCCGCCGTGGAGGATGCGTCGGACCCGGTGCGCGTTGTGACCTGCTGCATCGCGGACAAGCGTGCACGAATGTTCTCAATCGACCCGGCATCGCCTGCGTGGGCAAACACCGTGCGCAGTCCCGCGCGCGGATCGAGAAGGCTGGCATCGCGCTGCTCATGCTGGCGCACGCATTTGAGCGCCTCCCGCTGCGTCTCGGTGGAGGCGGTTGGTGCCAGTTCTGCGAGGATCTTCGCCATGGCGGCATGGCGTTTTTCGGTATTCAGACCACCGTACTGCGTGCGCTGATGGTCGAGCGCAACCTGCCGGGCGTCCACGTCCACGTCCGCATCGCGCGCACGCGGGTCGGCAAGCATTTCCTGCCACGCACCAGGCGTCTTGTCCAAGGGCCGATACAACGCATCGCGCAGGCGCTGCAACAGCGGATCGCGACCGGAAACAGCCGCAGTCAAGCGCGCCCTTTCGGCAATGCATTCCACCTCCCAGTGCGCCTGCGGCAGGCGCAGGGCATACAGCAGCACGCAGCGCCAGGCGCCGGCCTCGTCGTCGCTGCAGGAGGGAAGTGCGCACCGAGTGGCCAACCACTCCGACAGTGCATCGCCGAGCGGGCTGCCTGGCAACCCGCCGTCGAGCAAGGCCCCCAGCAGCGTGGTATCGATCGGCCCCTTGGCCAGCGCGTCCGCCAACGCGTCCAGCTGCGCGAGCGGCACGCCGACCAGCGACAGCGTCGTCGCCTCGCGGTTTTGGACCTGCCACGGTGCGGCCGCTGGGCGCGTCTGCACCTGGACGGGGGCAGGGGTGCGCTGCGCGGCAGTCGCGGTACGGGATGCGGTAGGGCAGGGGGACAGGTTCGGCACAGGCATTGAATCGTGACAGGCGCAGGGGCGCGGAAGGGCGCCGATCCTACGGATGGGTCGCAGCGCTGCAATCGACAACGCCAATGGAACCTGACTAAACGAGTGACGCCATGCATCGAGATCGTTGCAGCATGGGGGATACCGACAGTTGGCCGACGCGCGTAGTCGGGAACGGCGACGTGTCGGTATCGGAATAGTTGTATCGGCTAGACTCGCCCCATCCTGGTTCGGGAAGTGCGCACGATGAAGCGGACGTGGTCGACCCTGATGCTGCTGACGATGGCGTGGGCAGCCCCCGTGCTGGCCAGCGATCCGCTGACGCCGGTGCTGGCCCGCTGGGACCAGGACGAACATCCCGACCTGCGCGCGGTGGTGGTGATGCGTGACGGCAAGATAGTCGCCGAACGCTATTACAACGGCGAAACCGCAGCCTCGCTGCACGATGTGCGCTCAGCCGGCAAAAGCGTCACCGCGCTGCTGGCCGGCATCGCCATCGACCAGGGCGCGCTGAAGAATGTGGACGAACGCGTCCCCACGCACTGGCCCGAGGCCGCCGGCAGCGCCGTTGGCGACGTGCGCCTGGACGACCTGCTGACCATGCGGTCCGGCCTGGCCGCCTTCGACGAAGATCCCGCCTCGCCGGGCAACGAAGACAAGCTCGACGAAGCCGCCTACCCGCTGGCGTTCGTGCTGGCGGTACCGCGCGCGACCCCACCGGGCCAGGTCTATCGTTACAACTCGCTGACCAGTTATGTAGTGGGCGTGGAACTGGCCAAGGCCGCCGGCATGTCGATGGCCGACTTCGCCCGCGCCAATCTGTTCACGCCGCTGGGCATCACCCGCTGGGAGTGGGCCAGCGACGCCGCCGGGTACACCAAAGGGCAGGGCAACCTGTCGCTGACCGCGCGCGACTTCGCCACCCTGGGCGAGATGGTCCGGAACAAGGGCCTGTACAACGGCCGCCGCATCGTCAGCGAGGCCTGGCTGGGCGAAGCACTTGCGCCCCGCGTCCCCATCGCAGACAGCGACCCCTACGCCGACCATTACGGCTATTTCTGGTACCACAAGGTCCACGACATCAACGGCCAGAAGGTGCCGGTGTCTTTCGCCTCCGGCAACGGCGGCAACAAGATCTACGTCATCCCCAGCCGCAAGCTGGTTGTGGCGATCACGTCCAGCGCGTACGGCAAGGGTTATGGGCAACGTCGCTCGGAAGCGATCCTCAAGGCGCTGCTGTCGGCCGACACGCCCGCGCCGTGAGGTACTCTGGTCAGTCCCCCATGTCAGAACACCGGACCGCCCGATGGATTACCAGCTGATCATCAAGTTCTGGCGCAAGTCGCTGGACGACGAAGGCTTCCTGGCTACGCTCGAAGCCGAACTGGGCGCGGCGCTGGGCAGCGCTGCGAAGCTGGACGGCTACGACGTCAGCGCGAAAGAGATCAACCTTTTCATGGACACCTCCGACCCGCGCCCGACCTTCCGCAAGGCCAAGGACGTGCTGGAACGGCTGGGTGTAATGCACAGCGTGTCGGCCGCCTACCGGCTGGTCGGCGGCGCGCAGTTCACCTCGCTCTGGCCGACCCGGATGGCGCGCAAGTTCACGCTGCCCTGAGTCGAAGGACCGGCCTCAGTTCCCGACTGGGTTCAGATACAGCCGCGCTCCGTCGGACTCGCGCTTTCCCGACCAGCGGCCGCTGCGGTCCTGGCGGAAACGGCCAATGGTGGTGTTGTTGGTGTCGGTAATCAGCAACTGGTTGCCCGACAGCACCCAGCGGTTGGCCGGGAAGAACCCATCCGGACAGCCTGCGGGGACGTAGGCGCTGTGCCCACCGAACCACTCGGCGTCCTTGAGCTCGATGGTGCAGGTGTTGCCGTTCTCCTGGCCCAGGGTCCACCGACCCACGAGTTCCGCGCCCCAGCCCGGGCGCCCGCCGTGCCGGTCGCCATGATCGTGCCCATGCGGCCAGTCGTCGTCATTGCCACCCATGTCGATCTCCACCGAGCTGTCCCTGCTCTCGCTGCGCGACTCGGAGTGCGAGCTGCCGCTGGTGGTGGACTGCTGGTTGAGCGAACCGAAGTTGCCGAATGCCGAGTCGCCGTTCTGATCGGAGCTGGTCGTTCCGTCCTGGTCCTGCCCGGTCGTCGACTGGCTGCTGGTGGTGGTCGTGCTGGAGCTGTCCTGCTCGCTGCTGGTGTGCTCCTCCATCGAGCCGAACGAGACATCCTGGCCGAGGGCCACGGCGGGGGAGCCCAGCAGGAGCAGGGCGAGCAGGGGGGTAGAGGGGAAGTTCGTTGCCATTGCTTTCTCCAGACGTAGACCGACGGGAACAGCGCGAGGCAAGCGGAGCACACCCCGCGTGAGCGGACTGGCAATAAAAAAGCCGGGACCCCGTGTGAAGGAGGTCCCGGCTCTTTGGGTCCTTGCGGACCTGAACCGCCGAATGCACCAATCGAACGCCTTCGCCGTCGTCTCGTTCTCGCAAAGCGCTCAGGCTAGAACTTCAAGGCCATGCTTTTTCACAACATCCAACAGACGCATCGCCATGCCGCTGGGCTTCTTTGCGCCGGTTTCCCACTTCTGGACCGTGCTTTCGCTTGTGCTCAGATACAGAGCGAAAACCGGCTGGCTTACATTGTTGGCCGACCGGATCCGCACGATTTCCTCAGGTTTGAAGTCGGGTGCCTTGATCAGGTGGCGAGCGTCGAAGTCGCGCATGGTGGCTTTGCTGACTGCGCCAACCTTCATCAGGGCCGAGGCCGATGAGTGAAGGGCCTCAGACATATCGCTCTTAAATTTGGTCTTGGTTTTCATGGCAGATCTCCACCAGGTCTTTGTCTTTCAGCAAAACGGTCAGCTGCGTCTCGTCCAACTTTCCGTAGGCTTTGGCAAGTGTTCGGAAGTCTTCCAGTTCGGCTTCGTCCAAGCTCTTCTTGCCCTGCTTGGAAAAGATGAAGTTGAAGATCCAGTACCGACCGCCTTTCGCCAGGATGATGCTGCGGTAATCGTTGTTATGAAGACGTTTTTTGAAAACCCCTCCGCCGAGATCTTCCGCTTGGCCCAGCCGGACCTGTTTCACAGCCCTGCATAAGTCAGCGTCGCTGATGCCAATCTTCCTCGCCTTCTTGGCGAACCAGCTGGTCTTGAACGTGCGGCTCATAGAGATAAAGTAGCACTCAGTGCTACACATCGTCAATCCTGGACCGTCAGCCGAACACGCTGGCAATAAAAAAGCCGGGACCCCGTTTGAAGGAGGTCCCGGCTCTTTGGGTCCTTGCGGACCGTCTTATGGTGGAGGTGGGCTCTACCTGAAGCTGTCGCGGCGCCCTTACGCGGCAAGGGGTGGATGGGTGTCGTTGGCGCCGATACCCCCACTGGTACCCCCGCTTTCGAGCTGCTGGTCACGGGCGTGGACCTGCAACTGAATCCATTCCTCAACCTCCGATTCGAGCCACCGAACAGATGCCCCGACGGGCACCTGTTTGGGGAACGTTCCGGCCGAAATGCGCGAATACATGGTCGACTTGGGCAGGCCAGTGCGGTCGAGAACCTGCTTCAGGCGCAGGAGCCGGCGGGGTGCCTGGGCGATGTTGGTGGTGCTGGTCATGTGGTCTCCTTCGCCGCGCTGGGCGGCTGGCGGGGGATAGCAAGTAGAGGGCGAACCGGGCGCATCACCTTCAGGGCTTCCCCCATGTCGCCGGCGGCAAGGTGGTGCAGCGCCAGGCCACGGGCTTCCCAGAGGCGAACAGTTTCCGGCCGGGCGTTGGCCAAGTGCACGCCTTGCATGCTGGCAAGGTCGTGCGCGGTGCGCTCAACGGTGTCGCCAAAGTTGATGCCGGCCAAGCTATCCATAGAGCGGCTCCGTGGCAGAATGCGGAAAACTGCCAAGGGGGGCGCTATGATCATTTCTGCCGCGAACGCTGTTTCCGCCGCTGTATCCGCCGGACAAAGCTCGATCACGATCAGCGATAGTTTGATCGTTTTCGCAACCTTGCTCGGACCCGTGCTGGCCGTCCAGGCGCAACAATGGGTTGAGCGGGCGCGCAAGACATCGGATCTGCGCGCTTGGGTATTCACCACGCTGATGAATACACGGGCCACGCGAATGAGCACCGCGCATATCGAGGCGCTCAACAGCATCACCATCGCTTTCCACGACGGAGGAAGGCGTTGGAGATCTAAGAAGAGCCAAGCTGTTTTGAATAAGTGGCGCGAGTACCTCGCTCATCTCTCGCAACAAACGCCGGTGAGCGAGGCCGAGTTTGCCGCCCAGGCTGCCCGAGGTACGGAGATATTCACCAACCTGCTGGAAGCGATAGCGATCGAGCGCGGTTTTGATGTGGATCGCGCAGAGATTGTCGCTGGTGCGTATCACCCCCGAGGATTTGTGCATGGGGAGCTTCAGAGAAATGAGGCGATCGAGCGTGTGATGCAGATTCTCAGAGGGGAAAGCGGTCTGCCGGTCGTAGTCCGACCAGAAGCGCCGACGCCAGCTGGGGAAGAGAACGACGCGCGTCCGGAGGAATGAGGCTGGCTTAGTCATGGCGCACCTCCTGCGGCAGTAGCTTCTGCTGCTGGGCGTACTCGATCACTGTCTGGCCGCTGGGCAGCAGGATGTGCGACAGGAAGGCAGCTTCGAAGGTCAGCATGCCGATCTCGATCGCGGTGACCTGGCCCTTCACCCAGTCGCGCAAAATCGAGTACACGGCCACCCCGCCGATCTTGAGAGCCTTGGCGTCGTGGTCGGCGCGGGTGGCGCGCACGCGGGGGCCGTAGGGGTGCTCCCGCAGCCACGCGGCGGCGTAGCCCCGGGCGCTGGCCTTGAGTTGGACCAGCCGACCGCGGTGCTCGAACTGGATGAACAGCTCGCCGCTTTCGTAGTCCTCACCGGTGGCGAAGCGCTGGCAGCCGAACGACCGCAGCATCTTCTGGATGTCGTTGATCGCGTTGTTGCCGCTGGTGGCGTTCTCGTAGGGCAGGCTCACGATGTGCCCTCCGGGTGCATGCGGCGGTGTCCATCGATCAGAACCTGAACCTGCTGCTGCAACCCGGCAGCCATGTCGCAGAAGTTGGGCACCACGGTGGTGGCCATGACGTGCAGCTGGTTGCGGACGTCCAGCAGCTCCACCAGCGGGAAAACGGCCGGCGGGATTACCTGGACAGTGCCGCCGGGCTTCACCGTGGACAGCGTGCCCGGCACTGCAAACTGAAGCGCCTGGGCGACGATTGCACGCCCGGCGTCCGTCAGGTCGAACTCGCCGTTCTCATGTCCCTCCTGCAGCCATCCGCGATCCCGGAGGTCCAGCAGCTCTGAGAGCTTGAGGGTGGTTTCGCCAGTCCAACCGAACTGCGTGTCGCACACGATCAGGTTCCGGACGGCGTCGGTGGTGGTGGTGGTCGAGCTATTCATGCGGTCTGCTCCTTCGATTGCTGGGGCGCGCGTGCGGACTGCAGCGAAGCCCAAGTGAGGGGGAAAGGGCCGCGCTTGGCCCGGGTAGAGGCGGTTCCGACGGTGGTGCCGATCACGTCGGCGATCTGGCGGCTGGTGAGCAGCTTCCCTTCGACCACGTGGGCGAAGAGCCGGGCGCGCGCGAGTCCTGCGCGGCGGCTGTATTCCCGCTGCCGGCGGGCACATGCGACGACGGTCATGCGGCATCCCTCATCAGGCCCATGACCAGCGCCTTGGCAGTGCGGTTGGGGACAGCGTTGCCGATCTGCTTGGTGATCTCGGTGGCGGTGCCGGCGAAGTCGTAGACCTCGCCCTCGTCGTCGAACGACGTGGCCCTGGCCAGCTCGCGCCAGTGCAGCATTCGGTAGTTGACGTCGATCACGACCTCGTCGGCCAGGTCGGCCGCTGGCTGTGCGAGCCCGAGTTCGCCACGGTTGGCGCCGGTGATGGTGGGCAGAGGGTCATCCAGCCCGCGCACCCGGTCGCCGCCGTGGTGGGTCACCGGCATGGTGAACGGCTCAGCCAGCGCCAGGGACTCGGAGCAAGTGATCGTCGGCATCGGCTCGCTGGCCGGGCGCATGTCACCGGTGCGGCCGGTACCGACGTTGCCCCGCATGACGATGGGCTCGGCCAGCGCCCCCTCGTTGGAACCGGTCAAGGCTGGCATCGGCGCGTCTTGGTCCAGCACGCGGCTGGCTGGGTCGCGGCCATCGCTGTCGCCGTGCCCGGCGCGCATCAGAACTGGTTCGGCCATCCCGAAGCGAGCCTTTGTGGTCACCGATGGCACCGGCTCCGCCACCGAAGTCGCGGTGAGCCCAGAGCCGCCGCCGTAGTACGGCGCCACCAACGGCACTGCCATAGCCTGGTCGCCGCCCTTGGCGGTGGTGACGGTTCGAATCGGCTCAGCCACGGAGCGCGGCACACCGGCGCTGCTGGTGTTCGAGGTCGGAACGATGATGGCTTCGATCAGGTGCGGGCGCGCGCCGTTGCCGCCGGTGGTGATCGTGGGTACCGGATCGCCGACCGGACGCGCGGTGCCGCCGCTGGCGGTGGCCATGACCAGCGGTTCCACCAGCTGCGGCCGTGCGCAGCCAGGGCGCTCACTGCCGGCGCCGCCGGTGGTGATCGTCGGCAGGGGCTGGTCCAGGTCCCGCGCCGCGCCGCCGCTGCTGGTGGCCAGCACCAGACCGACGTGCCCGCCGCCGGCGGTGAGCGAGGGAAGGGGCTCCTCCACCGACTTCGCCGTGGCCTGCAGGTGCTGCTCGCTGGTGCCCCGCAGGTGGACCAGCATCGGGTCCGCCGAGATCAGCCCAAGCCCGATAGCCTCCGCGCGGGAGAAGATCAGGCGCGGCGTCTGCCCATCCAGCAGCGCCTGGACCGCGTCGACGTACGGCTGCGGCCACTGGTACTTCAGCGCGCCGGCAAGGATGCGGCGTAGCGTGTTCGGCCGCAGGGGCTTCTTCCGGCGGAAAATGCTCTTGCCGGCGATGCTCCAGTCGATGATCTCCCGCGCGCCGCGCCAGCGCGGCCGGGTGCCCAGCAGGTCGGTACCGCCCACGCGATCGTGGCTGAAGTCCTCCCAGGCGAGCCGCTTGCCATCACTGCGGCCGATCAGGAAGAAGCGGCGCCGGGTCGTCGGGTCGCCGAAGTCCGCGCAGCAGACCACCTTCCAATCGACCTTGAAGCCCACCGCCTGCAGGGCTGACACCCAGGCGCGGAAGTACTCGCCGCGGCGGGACTTGATCGGCCGGCCGGTGACCAGGCTGCACGGGCCCCAGTCCATGAACTCCGGCACGTTCTCCACCAGCAGTCGGGTCACGCGCAGTTCTGTGCACCAGCGCACAACGTGCCACGGGTCCATTCGCTGCTGGTCGTGTACCGGCCGACCGCCGCGCGCCCGGCTATGGAACACGCAGGAAGGTGCAGCCGTTAGCAGGTCCAGCCGGCCCTCGGGGACCAGCGTCAGCGGCAGAGCGGATTCCAGGTCAGCGCAATGGATGCGGTCAGCGTGTTCCTTGTGATTCCGGCGGTTGGTTTCGATGGCTACCGGCCAGTGGTTCACGCCGATGATGCGCACCGGCAGGCCCAGCTCCCGCATGGCGCGCGCGGCGCCGTTGGACAGCCCGCCGGCGCCGCAGAACAGATCCGCAATGAGCATCGGGCGGACCTTGCGGGTAACGCGAATCTCCGGCGAGCGAGAGCCGTCAGCCATGGTGTTCTCCAATCAGGGCGGCGCGCAGGGTGTCGACGCGCGCACGCCAGTAGTCGATGGTTTCGTCGCTGCTGGTGCGCAGCGTTTCGTGGTGCCCGAGGGCGGTGGCCGCCTCGATGAGGTCGATCAGGGTCTGGTGCTGGTCTGCCGGCAGAATCTGCCCGGCGCGATCGGCCTGCAGCCGCTCGACCAAGTCGTGCGCCTGGGCCAGCCACTGGCGGTAGGCGTCCTTGGTCGGCTGCCTCATGCGCACCGGTACTCCGGCATCGGTAGCGGGCGGCACCAGAACCAGGCCGCTCATGCCCGGGCGTCCCGCCGGGCTTCGGCCAGGATCTCGCGCAGGTCTTCTAGCACCTTGCGGTCCTCGCCTTGGACGGAAGCGGCTGCCACGGCGCGTTCCCAGGCATAGACGCGGTCATTGGGGAGGATACAGTTCATGGCAGAATCGGCTCCAACAAGGACGGAGGGGGCGTGACGTGTTTGGTCGGATAGGCGAATTTTTCGGAGCAGTGACCGAGTGCTGGCTTCTGAGTACTACCTGCGAGGCCAACTGGGAGGCTTGGTCTGGATGGGCTGACTGGGTTGGGGCTTTCGGCGGATGGGCGGGGGCGCTCGCAACTTTCCTCGCTGTCCTTTTGCCTTATCGGCGTGAGCGACGCAGGGCACAATTCCGAGCGAAGATCACGCTCGCGTCGTTCATGGATGGGTTGCAGCGGATGAGGACACAGCTCGATGGCATATCGAGCATCCGACTTACCTTGGAGCTCGGTGACTACCGTCCCCCGAAACAGGAACTGGAGGCCATGCTCAGCATTGCGATCAGCTTCCCGGTTGTCGATACGGAGCCCGAGATGGAAAAGGTGATCGCAGAGATTGGACACCTTCAGAGGGAAGTTGAGACCTGGAGAGCGGTTGTTCATCCCTATGCGTTCGGGCCGCGAGATCCTGTCGAACCGATCACGCTGGCCAACTTGAGGCCCATGCTGGATGCCTTGACCCAGCGTCTGCTTGAAAGCATTGAGCGAACTGAAGACGCCATTGTGGAGGCAGTCCCGAGCATCAATGGGGGCGAACGCAGTATCGAACGGAGCCGCTAGTGCTGAGGTCACGCTGCCACCCCAAGTGAAGCTAGGTCCAGAGCGTCTACGCGATCGCGCAGTCGGTGGCAGGCAGCGCGCAGCGCGATGGCCACATCGCTGCGGCTGTCTTGGCTATAGAAGTTCAGCCCCTCGAAGTGCAGGGCGCCGCCCAGGTCCCGCCGGAACAGGCGGTAGGCAATTACGCCGGTATCGCCCATTGGGTATCGGCCCCAGCTGAAGCCACCGTTACGCTTTGGTGCGCGCCGAACGAAGGGACGGCTCATGCCGCTGCTCCCTTCTTCGCTTTCCGCCGGCGGCTGAGACCGCCTTCGACCACCTGCCGGCGGGTGATGCCAGCCTTGCTGATCGGATCGTTGCCCAGGATCTGGACGCGGCCGCCCTTGCGGCGGAACTCGGCTACGTCGGCTGCCAGCCGCTGGCGCTGCTCGTCCTTCTCGCGGTCGCTGGCACTGCCGAACAGGGGCCTCACGTGGATGCTGGTCATGCTGCACTCCTTAGCGGCACGCGGCTGACCGGCCCGTGCCACAGGTTGAAGGTGTTGTTGATCCGGACCTGCGCGGGGTCGACGGCGATGGGCCGAAGCGGGGTATTCATCCGGCGCTGGTCGTTGAGGCAGGGCGAACACTTGTGGGCGCGCCCGTACTTTCCTGCCAGCGGATAAACCTCCAGCGGCAGCTTGCGGTCGCAGCCTTTGCAGGTCCGGAGCTTCATCATGCGGCCCTCTGGACCCAGGCATTGGCGGCGCGCAGGATTGCAGCCGACAGCGCGTTGCAGATGTCGATCACCCGCGCCTGGTCGTAAAGCTTCGCCGCGCCCTTCTCGGGGAGGGGATCGAATCCGAGCTTGGCCAGGCCGTCTGCGGAGATCGTCAGCGGGGCGATGATCGCGTTGATGTCGCCCAGCTTGATCTTGACCACCGGCCGTGGCGCCGTCGGCGCAGTGGCCACCGGTGCGGCCTGGGTGACGACACCGACCGGGCCGCGCTGGACCACGGCCTCTGCGACGGGCTCGGCCACTGCCGCCGGTGGGGTTTCGACGGTGGACGCGATCGGGGCCACTGCGGGGGCAGCAGCGGCAGCGGCAGCCGCCTGCTGTTCCTCCAACGCCTTGCGCGCCTTTTCGGCTTCCTCCACTCGCATCTGCTCACGTTGCTTGTCGAGGCGCTCCTGCTCCGCACGGTCGTGTTCGCTGATGCGCGCCTTCACCAGATTGCGCAGATCCTCCGGCGCCTTGTTCGCGCACAACGACACGCGGTCCGCGAACAGGCTGGAGTGCTCCGGATGCTCGGCCAGGATGGCCACGTTCGCCCGGACGCGGTCGGCGGTCTGGCTGGCGGAGATCTTCGCGTTGTTGGCCACCGTGTCCACGGCGTCCTGCATGCTGGAGAACGAACGTTTGCCCTTGATGGCCGCCTGCAGCTCGGAGATCAACGTCGCCGGCATCGGCAGGCCATGCTCACCCAAGGTGTCGTTGATGGCGCGGATGTGGTCCTGCACCGCGCGGCGGGCGTTGTTGCCGATCTCGGTACGGCGCTCCTCCTTCCGCTTCGTGACCAGCTTGTCCAGCTCCAGGCGGATCTTGCGGGTCTCCGCGCTGACGTCGTCCATGGTGCGGAACACCGCGTCGATGTCTGCCGTCTGGCCCAACACCTGCTGCTTCGTCGCCTCTAGGCGTTCCTCTACGCCTTTGCACCACACCACCGTCTTCTCGGCGTTTGCGAAGTCTTCGTCGGTCTCCAGCTCGCGGTTGATGGATCCCAGCACCGCCATGGCATTGTCTTTGAACTCGGCCAGGTTGGAGTTCGTAACCATGCCCGTGACCTGGATGCTCAGGGCCGGGAGCGTCTCGGGTGCGCGCCCGGTCGGCAAGGGCGCTGCAGCCGGTGCCGGCTCGTACGCAGAGACATCGGCTTCGAACTGGGCCCAGCCAGTGAGGACCCGCGCGCGCAGCTCAGGGTTGGGCGTGTACCAGCAGTGGCGCTCCTCTACGAGCTGCCAGTCGTTGCCGACGCGCTTCCACTCCGACGCCATGAAGAACACGCGTTCACACTCGGAGACCATCGCCTGGTGCTCCATCTGCACCTGATACATCAGCGGCAGGTCGGTACCGGTGCAGCCGTCGAACATGGCATCGCGCAACGCTTGGTTGAGGCGCTTGTGCTCCCACGCAGTATCTTCCAGTAGCGTCAACCCGTCGTAGCTGGCGGAGTACTTGCCCTTGGCGCCGGTGACCGGATAGAGGTCTTCGCCGACATAACCCTCGGCGATACCTCGCGCGAGCGCTTCGAACTCATGGCCCGGATCGATCACGCGCTCCTGCACGAAGTCGCTGAACTCGCGCGGGACGCCGGCCGCCAGCTCGCGCATGAGATCGGCGCGGGAGAAGTTCGTGGAGACGCCCAGCATCGCCGGCGCGTCGCTGGCGTTGAGGTGCTGAGCACGGTGAGCATGCCACTCCGGGCTGCCCTGGATCAGTTCGACGGTAATCATTCGGCCACCTCTTCAGCCACAGTGGTACCGCCTTCCTGCTGCTCGGCCGGCGCTTGGCCCAATGCCCGGATCTGCGCCTGCTGCGCCTCGCTCAGGGGGCCCTTGGTCTGCGCCATCGTGATGATGGCGTCGGGCGTTTTCTTGCCTGCCTTGATGGCGGCATCCCATTGCGGCAGCGCCGCGGCAAAGGCCTCATCGGTGTACGGCGCCAACGTCTTCTTCTGGGTGGCGGGCGCCCCCTCGGCGGCAAACGCTTCTTCCGGGGTGGTGTCGCCTTCCTTGATCGCGGTCACGATGCCGCGCAGGAGCACCAGGTGCTCCAAGCCGATATCCTCGAGCCCGGCAACCCCGAGCTTCGCGCACACCTGCTCGGTCGAGATCCCGAACCGCTGGAAGTGCGTCAGGGCGTCCGCGCGGCGGTTGGCCAGCGTCTTGATGTCGCCCATGATGACCTTCCGGGCTTCAACGTACATGTCCTCCCAGAACGCCTTCGGCACGCCCTTTAGCACTGCGTTTCGAAGCGCGATCGAGCAGGCGGCATTGGCGGTTACACCGATCATGTCTGCCTTGAAACGGCGCCCCTGACGGTCGACGATGCGGCGCTGCACCTCGTAGGTGATCGCGACGTTGCGCTCCAGGTCATGGAAGACACCCTGCGCGATGATGAATTCGCCCTTGTCGTCGATGACCCGGGCACCGGCGCGGTTGTTGCCCCATGCAGAGGCGATCACCTCGGCGAAGCGGGCGGAGGGGCCTTCAATGGTCTTGCCGTCGCGGGGCAGGGCGTAGACGCACTGCTCGGCAATGCTCTGGCTAAGCGTGACCATCTGAATGGCTTCGTCGCGGAACTTCTTGAGCGAGCGAGGGAAGCGGCGGGCGGTGCTGATCTGCTGCTCGATCTCCGAGCGGCTGATCATTGCGGCCATGCCCTCCTCGGGGACGAGCTGGCCTTCCTGTACCTGGGCATTCATGGAATGAAGTCTCCGGCCGGCAGCGCCGGCGATATTGAAGTGGGTGGAGAGGGCCGGTGCTGATCCCCGGCTTGCCTGCGGTGTTTTCTTGGTCCTTACCGGAGGGACGTCACCCATTCGGCAGTGGCCCGGCTGAATCTGTTGCCGGGGGCAAATCAGGCGGACCGTAGCTGCGCATCAGCCTGCGCATACCTCTCCGTGGTCGGTCAGGCGGCCTGCTGCTGCTCGGCGACCTTGTGGTACGGGTACTTGTCCGGGAACGGCTTGATGAACCCGCCGAAGTGCTTGCCGATGGATTCGGCGTTCTTGAACGCTTCGAACTCGTCGGCGCTGAAGTTCTGGTAGTGGTAGACCGAGCCCGGGCCGCGCGCAGCGCCAGTGCCGCGCTTGAAGCAGATGGCGAGGGTATTGGTGTCTGCGTCGTGGCCGATGCTGTGGATCTGCGAGCTGTCGACGTCGAACAGCTGGATGCGGCCGGTGGCCGGGATGGTGCTGGTCATGTTGTGCTCCAGGGCGGATAGAGGGTTGCCCGTCTTTCCAGGCTGTCAGCCTTGCGCAACAGGGGGCAGCGCAGGGCAGGGGGATCAGGCAGCCAGGTCTTCCTTCTGCTGGGCTTCGTCGTTTGCCTTGCCGGGCTGGAGCGACAGCACCACCGACTCGCGGATCAGGGCTTCGGTGAGCTCTGCGACCTCGTCCGGATCGACATTGGCCGATGCCTTAAAGGCCAGTTCCACGCTGCCGCCTTCCTTCGGGGCGATGACGAACTTCTTGAGCTTCACGTCGACCAAGAAGATGGGCTGCGTGCCTTCCAGCTCGCCGTCGATCTGGAGTTCAAAGCCCTTGAACTCGTGGCCGACCTTGAGCGGCTCCAAACTCGGGATTTTGATTTCGGTCAGGTGCTCACCGATGGACGGCAGCGACTGCTGCTCGCCCGCCTTCGGCTTGCGGAACAGAGACTTGCGGAGCTCCTTGTCGAAGTGGTCCAGCACCGTGTTGCTGGTGCTGGTGACGAAGGTGACGTCGACCGCGAGCGCGCGCTCCTCTCCGTGCCGTTCGATGCGCACGTTGAGGTTGCTGATCACGGCGGGGATTTTGTCCAGATGGAACATGGGAACCTCGTAGGTAGGGCCGGCCACGCCGGCAGTGGTTACTGCAGGTCGCAGGGGACGGCCGGGACCGGATCAGCAGCGCTGCTGCCAGAACGCAGCGCCTGCTCAGCCCGGATCCATTCCAGCGTCGTCAGGTAGACCAGGCCGGCCAGGATGGCGCGGGCCAGCAGCATTCCGCCGTAGCTGTCCGCCATGAAAGCCAGCGCGGCGCCGGCGGCGGAGACTCCGCAGCAGGTGGCAGCGATTAAGAGCGGCAGCAGGATCAGGAGGCGGGCGCGGGTCATGCGAGCAACGCCTGCACCACCAGCGTGCCAACGACGCCAAGGACCAGCCCGATGACCGCGCCGTAGAAGGCGAATTCGCGCGACATGCCGGCGGTCTCCTCCGCGATGAGCTTTTCGAAGTTCATGCGGCCTCCGGGCCATCGGTATGGAAGAACCGGCGGCGGTAGCGCTCGGACAGCTTGTTCTGGGCGTCCTTGGTGCAGCCGGCGGCGATGAACTCCAGCTCCACCTTGTGCACGTCGGCGCCAGCCCGCGCGGCCATCTGGCGCACGCTCTGGAGGCGATAGCGCGAGGCTTCATCGCGAACGGGGAAGGAGAGGATCTGGGCGCTCATGCGGCTCGCTCCAGGTCGGCGTTGCCAAGCAGCAGCTCGCCATCGCCCTGCCGGGATTGCACGGCGAAGGGATTCACCAGAGCACGAGCCTTGTGGATCAGCGCCTGGCGCGCGGTGCGTCGGCGTTCCAGCTCGGCAGAAGACATGCCCGAGCGGTCGCTGCGGGCATCCCGGCCGGTCGGCACGATGTCGGTTGCGTCGCCCAGCATCTGCAGCTGATGTCGGCGGGCTGCCTCCCAAGCCAGCTCGCAGTTGCCGTTAGTGGCCCAGTGGGCGCCGAGGTAGGCGACCTCGCAGCCCGGCATGTCCAGGCCGTGGTTCAGCAGCTGGGCGCGGAGGATGATGGCGATGTGGCGCTGAAAGCGGATGTCTTCGGCCGGGTGGGCCGAGAGAGGGGTCTTGCTGGCGGGCTGGTCCATGACGGTCTCCGTCGCCCTGCCTCGGAATGAGGATGCTGGGGCGTTGGCGCATTAAACACCCCGTTTAATACCTAAGTCAACACCATGTTTAAAAATTGGACAAAAAAAATCCCGAGGGGTTGGGGCCGCTCGGGATGAAGCGCGTCAGAAGGTCGCTTCGATAACTGGTGGGGACTCCACTGAAGGGAAGGTGAGACGGTACTTCCGGGTGACCCCAGCTTCGACGAACACCTCGGTAGATCGCCGGCGGGCGAGGGTAGCCTTCGAGCTGTTAAGGGAGCAAAGGCCGGGACCATCTACGCCAGTGACAGTGAGCAGGTGACGGCCTGGTCGAAGGTCGAATGATGCCGACTCGGCAATGTTGAGGTGGGCTGCGATCTGCTCGTCAACCATGACGCCAATCGCGCATTTGCTCCCTACGGCGCCGACGTCCCTCGTGACGACCACCGTCCCCGTTTCAGCTCCCTGAGGCGGCAAATCGAACAGGCGGTCCGCCGGTGCAGGGCGCACCACGGCGGCATCGGGCTGCTTGGTCGGCATGAAGCAACCAGTTCCCGCAATGGCTACGAGCGTGAGTGCCAACACTGCTCCGCGGCGGTTACTTACGATTCGCCTCATCCCCAGTTCTCCTGTTCAATCCCTACGTCGATTGTGCCGCGAACCAACCCGGCATCATCGAAAGCGATGCCTTCGACCCGGCATTCGCGGCCCAGTTCCATCTTCCCAAGCAAAGCGTCGAGCTCGGCATCTGTCAGGCACTCGATGATCCCATTGACGTGAGCGGTTTCCTGGCGAACTAGCCACATGAGCCAGTACATATTGCCCAGATCTCTGATCCGGGCGTAGAGAACATCGCGCTGCAGAGCGTTGAGTCCCTGTGTCGGGCCGTCGGCGCTTACCACCGTCAGGCGCCTGGCCCGCTTCCCTGTCCTTACCCCCATGGCAGACGCCACGGCAGCCGCCATTTCCTTCATCTCACGCTCGCCTACCGACATCAATCTCACCCTCCTGATCGGAACCTGGCGATGACGTTTCGTCCTGCGGCGGCCAGATCCTTCTCTCCATCAATCCCCTGTGCCCAGCGTTCAATGACCTCCGCTGTAGCGACGTCGATCAGCCTGTCACGATCTTCGTCGGGGATGGGATCAAGGACCATGTCGTCCACATAGTCGATCAACCTCACCGTGGTGGCGATGATGGTGCGCTGCAGTCCCGCAGGCTGAGACTGGCTCGGACTGTCGCCGCCGACGAACATCGGGAGCGACCCTTCGAGGATCCAAGTCGAGCTGATACCCAAGGCCTGCTGGGCTTTGGAGGCCCCCGCAGCACTGACGCCGGTAGCTCTGGACTCCCAGTTTTTTACGGTCTGCGGCGATTGCCCGAGGGCACGGGCTAGCTCCGACTGACCCGAGATTGGGGTGCCGAGCCACTGGGCGGCGTCGTACAGACGCTTCATGGAGGGGTGCATGGATGCCATGCGCCATTGTCCTGTTACTAAACACGGCGTTGTTACACGTGATGTTGACTGTCGATTAAACATGACGTGTAATGCGCCTATGAACGCCAAATCCGTGATCGAAGTGCACCCCGACGCCCAGCTGATCGATCAACTGGGCGGACCGGCCGTCGTTGCCCGTGCCCTTGGCTTCGATATGCCAGGCGGGGTCCAGCGAGTTCACAACTGGAAGAGCCGCGGCATTCCTCCGCTGACCCGGATCACTCGCACCGACGTCTTCGGCCCCATGCCCGCCAACGACAGCAGCCCCAACGGCGTCGCCGCATGAGCCAGTTCCATGCCCCGTCCCAGCCTGCCCGTGTGTGTGGTGACCGCGGACAAACGGCTGGGCGGGGCGCCTCTTCCCTGAATTGATCGTCTCCATGGCGCCTATCGTGCGCCGCCGCTGCCCAGCAGTCTCCAAACGAGAAGTCCGCCCATGAATGTCTCCGACGCCGCCTACGACACCGTCCACGAATACCCCGGTGGCAGCGAGTCCCTCGCCCCCCGCATGAGCAAGGGTCTGTCCGCCGCAACACTTCGCGCCAAGGTCAACCCGAATACCGACCGCAACCTGCTCAGCCTGCAGGAGGCAGACGAGCTGATGGGAAAGGCCGGCGACTACCGGATCCTGCATGCCCTGGCGGCGAGCCATGGTTTCGTGCTGCAGCGGGTGGACGCTCCGGACGGCGGCTCGATGATCGGGGCACTGCTGGCAGCGGCTGCCGCGAAGGGCGACCTTTCCCAGGTCATCGCCGACGCACTGGCAGATGGCCGCGTCACCCCAAATGAAGCCGACGCCGTCGGCCGCGCCTGCGCGCAGGTGATGGCCGCGATCGCGCAGGTCGGTCAGCATGCAGACGCAGCAGCGGAGCGGGGCGGGGTATGAACGTAACTGCCCGAATCTTGGGCGTGGTTACGGCACGCAAATGGCGCGCCCGTGCTACAGCATGGGTGTCCGCCCAACGAGGGGGACACCCCATGAATGCTCGACCCGATGTTCTCCGGCAGCTGCAATGCTGCCTGGACGTGATTGCCCGCAGCCAGCCGATGACCGACGCCGAGCGCGCGGAGCACCGCTGCCGCTGTGCTAAGGAGCAGGCCAGAGCCGAGGCGCGCCGCGCCGGCAACGCTGCACCTGATCTTCTGGGAGGGGTGTGATGGCCCGCATCCGCTCTATCAAGCCCGAGTTCTGGTCCAGCGAGCAGGTTATGGAGTGCTCGCCGATGGCTCGGCTGCTCTTTATCGGACTTTGGAACTTCTGCGACGACGGCGGCAACCACGTTGCCAGCGCGAAGACGGTGAAGGCAGAGATCTTCCCCGGCGACGACATCTCCTCGACGGACGTGCAGCGAATGCTCGACGAGCTCTCGTCGAATTCCCTCATTGCCTTCTACAGCAATGCTGGCAAGGACTATCTGCACGTCACTGGCTGGAAGAAGCACCAGAAAATCGACCGTCCGACCTTCAAGCATCCGCGCTATTCGAAGGATGATCGTCGAGCACTCGACGAGCCCTCACCCCCGGAAGGGAAGGGAGAGGAGGGGAGTGGAGAGGAAGGGAAAGAGCATTCCTCGCTTCGCTCGGAGTCGTCCCCGCAGCTGGCGCTGACGGGCGACCCGTCTGCCCCTGCTGACCTCAAGGCAAAACGAGCAGACCGGATACGCCAGATCTTCGAGGACGCCCGCGCCGCCTACAACGACGTCCTGGCCAAGCCAAACGGTCAGTTGCCGGCCTGCACCGTGGTCAACAAGCCGCGCCTCAAGGCCGTGGAGAAGGCCCTGCCGACCGTGCGCCAGCTGTGTCAGGCGATGTTCGGCAGCGAGAAGGTCACGCCGCAGTTCTGGCAAGCCTACTTCGAGACGGCTGCCGGCGACGACTTCCACAACGGGAACGGGCCCTACACTGCGCCGCACGAAAACTGGCGACCGGACTTCGAGTACCTGCTGCGGGAAACGGTCATCGCCAAGCTGGCTGATCGCGCCGCGTCGGAGGCTGCAGCATGACCGGCCGCGAGCACGAGGTGGACCGCCTGGCCGGCCTCTACCAGGACCAGCAGAGCCTGCGCCTGCCGCCGCACAGCGTCGATGCCGAGCAGGCGGTACTGGGAGGCCTGATGCTGCGCCACCGCGCGTGGGACGATGTTGCCGACCTGCTGAGTGCCGAGAGCTTCTACCGGGCCGACCACCGGCTGATCTGGCAGGCCATGGTCGACATGCCACGGAACGTGGAGTTCGATCCGGTCACGCTCGGCGAATGGTTCGAATCTCGCGGCAAGCTGGATCTCGTGCGGGGGGGAAGCTACTTGGTGGAGCTGGCCACCACCACGCCCTCGGCGGCGAACATCGCTGCATACGCCGAGATCGTGGCCGAGAAGGCGAAGCTGCGAGCGCTGATCTACGCCGGGCACGACCTGATCGACGCTGCCTACAGCCCGGAAGGGCGTAGCGCCCTCGACCTGGTTGGTCAGGCCCAAAGCCGCATCGGGGGGCTGCTGGACAACGAACCGTGCGACCTCGAACCGGTGGCGCCGGTTATGGCCAGGGTGTTCGACCAACTGAGCCGCGCGTCCGCGCTGCCCGGTGGAATCAGCGGGTTGTCCACCGGCATGGAGGACTTGGACGCGGTGCTGGATGGGCTGCAGCCTGGCCGCCTGTACGTGGTGGCTGCCCGTCCCAAGATGGGCAAGACGACGCTGGCGCAGAACATCGCCGAGCAGGTTGCTCTGCAGGCGAAGCGCTCGGTGGCGTTCTTCAGCTTCGAAATGAAGCCGGAAGAGCTGGGCAAGCGGATGCTCTGCAACAAGGCCGGAATCAGCGGTAGCAAGCTCCGCCGCGGCGAGCTGGACGAGATCGATTGGCAGAACGCGGCGGACTGGACCCGTCGCATCGGTGAGGCTGCCATCCGCATCAGCCGTCCGCGCACGGCCAAGGTGCAGCACGTCTGCGCCCAGGTCCGACGCATGAAAGCGCAGGACCCCGCACTGAGCGTCGTGGTCATCGACTACCTGCAGCTGATGCACGTCTCCGGCGACAACCGCGCCTCCGGCATAGGCGATATCACCCGGGCACTGAAGCTGCTGGCCAGCGAGATCGACGTGGCGGTGCTTCTGCTGAGCCAGCTCAATCGCGACGTCGAGAAGCGGGTAGGGGACAAGCGCCCCATCGTGGCGGACCTGCGCGACTCTGGCTCGATCGAGCAGGACGCCGACGCCGTGATCTTCATCTACCGCGACGAGATCTACCACAAGGACAGCCGATGGGATGGCACAGCGGAGCTGATCGTGGCCATCCAGCGGGACGGCGCCCCGGGCATGGCGCGGGTGTTGTACGAACCGGGCTACTTCCGGTTTTCCAACCTGCCGGAGTGGTGGCGCCCGAAGGAGAGCGCGGCCAGTGCGCCTGCGGCTGGCAAGGCACCAGCGAAGCGTCGAGGCCTGGCCGGCTTCCTCCCGCAAGCGGGCGATGCGCCATGACCCTCACAGCTGCAGCCAAGAAGATCCGGGCGAAGCGCGCGCGCCGACCGGTCTACCTGACCGTGAAGAAGCTGGTCGACCCCGACACTGGCGAACTGGTCGGTGCCCTGGTTCCCGCCCACGACGTGGATGCGCGTCTGCTGCGGGAGCGAAACTTCCACACTGGCCGCGAGGTGCGCGCCGAGTTGAAACAGCCGCGAGAGGGCTGGCAGCACCGACTGATCCACAAGATCGGGCAGCTAGTGGTGGACAACGTCGAGGGCTGGGAGCAGATCCAGAGCCACGATGCGGTGAAGCGGCTGCAGCGCGAGTCAGGCACCTGCTGCGACGAGATCGAGATCGAGGTTCCCGGCGTCGGTCGCTTGATGGTGAAGCAGGCGGAGAGCTTGTCCTTCGATGAAATGGATCAGGACCGCTTCCGGGTGCTGTTCGACGGAATCACCCAGCACATCGGCAACGCCTACGCGCACGTCATGCTGGACGACGTGCGCGCGGAGTTCTGGCAGATGGCCGGCCAGAACAGGAGAGCCGCTTGATCAAGAAAATTACGGTTTCCAAATGGACTTGCTTGGCACGGGGGTCAGCTTCTTCGCCAGAAGCTCGCCGCGAACCTGATGGCCGAGACCGGTCAGCCCGATGGGGTCAACATTGGCTAAGCCCCAGCTCTCAAGATCACTCAGCGATGGAGCGGTGTTGGGCACTTGCCCAGCTGCTACGGCGTCCAGAGAGGCTAGCAGCGCTTCTTCGTGTGGATACAACGGCATTGGAACGGTCCTTGTTTGCGTGTGGTGAGGCTCGATCATGAGGCGCGGCCGTTCCACGGGCAAGCCCACCATCGTCCAGCAGGCTCGGATGGACGCCATCACCGATATCGGCTGCATCGTGGCCAGGACCTTGGGCATCAGCTTCGGGGAAACGCCGGTACCGGCGGAGGTCCACCACCTGACCGTTGGGGGGCGGCACGGCCAGAGGCGCCGGGGCCACGACTTCACCATCGGCCTGAATCCGTGGTCGCACCGCGGGGAGCCGTTCGGCGGCATGTCGGTGGCCAGGTGCGAGGAGCTGTTCGGCCCGTCCTATGCCAAGCAGCCACGTCGCTTCCGTCAGGAAATTGGCAACGACGATTACCTGCTGGACCTGCAGAACACCTTGATCGAACTGCACCTGGAGAAGACCTCATGGCGACCAGTCGCCTGATTTTTGCAATTGACCCGGGCCTGAAAGGCGCGGTAGCGGCGTTGGCCGACGGCTTCCCATGCGCCGTGCTGGATATGCCCACCATGGAGGTCGACGGCCGAACCGAGATCGACTCCCGCGCCATCGCAGTGTTCCTGCGCGAGCAGCGAGCAGCCCACCCGGGCGCCGAGGTGCTGGCTTGCATCGAACGGGTCCGGGCGATGCCGGCGCATGGCCGGAAGCAGGGCGCTCAGTCGTCAATGAACTTCGGCGACAACTACGGCAAGGCCAAGGCCGTGCTGGAGCTGCTGGGGATTACCACGATCCGGGCAGAACCGCTGAGCTGGAAGCGCCGCTTCGGTTTGGTCGGCCAAGACAAGGACGCCTGTCGCTTGCTGGCCAGCCAGCGGTTCCCGGCGGCCGCGCATTACCTGACCCGCAAGAAGGATGACGGGCGCGCCGACGCCCTGATGATCGGCCTATGGGCTGCGCACCAGGTTGCGTTGGGCAAGGCGGCATGACGGGGGACGTCGCCGAGATCCGCCTCCGAAAGCGGTACCGGTCTTACCTGAAGAAGCACGGCCGGTGCGCGGTCTGCTCCTTCCGCAGCCAAGGCGAGGCCGGCTTCCACTGCAAAGGGTGGTCCGACCGGGTGGCCACCTGCGACACCGACGGCAAGCTGCCGGCGTTTCGATTCGATGATCAAGTACTGGAGCAACTTCGCGATGCGTAGCACTGACCCCCTGACCGAAGAACTCCGCCGCTGGGGCCATGCCCAGGTGAACCGCTTCGCCCTGAGCCGCGCCGACCGCAGCGTGCACGTGCTGGACAAGGTGCGGGACCACGCCCCGCTGACTCGGGAGCGGGCCGCACGCGACCTAGTCGCTCGTGACGGCGGAGAGCGCCGCCGTTTCATGGCCGCCCGCAGTGGGGTCGAAGGCATGGCCACGCTGCCGATGTGGGCGGTGGACCCGGTTCGGGCATCCAACGATGCCGACCATCCCCACGACAATCCGGAGATCGCCGTGGATACCGGCACCCCGGACGAGCTGCGTTGGGTGGACCGGGCGCTGGCGTCGATGGCGCGGCAATTCCCCCTTCGGGCACTGATCGTGCGTACCGAATATACGGTTTCGGCTAGCCAGACAGTGAAGTCGAGAATGGTGGCTGAGCAGTACGGTGGCCTACTGACACTGCGGCAATACCGCTACGAGCTGGCCAAGGCAACGGAGTGGTTTCGTGGTCGCTTAGCCGCCTAGCGCGGCCTTCGCTTGGCTCGCCGCACTGCAGCTTGAACTCGTCACTGCGCTGGTCGATTCTCATGGCTCCAACAACCGCAAGGAGCGATAGATGTCCAGCACCCCAATGCCCGGTCAAGCGACCAGCGTCCTCGATCTCGGTTCCGAGAATTTGGCCCTTAAGGCTGGGCTTGAAGCTTTGATCATGACCCTCAACCCCGCACAGAAGCAGGAATTCCTTCAGAACCTTCGAGGCCGGTCGGTGCGAGGAAATCCGGCCTATATGAAGGTGATCGTGGATCTGGAGAGCATCACGGCGCGATGAACCAGCTGCCCGGCTTGACAGTGACGTAAGCAATCTGCATGATTCTGCCACTGTCAAGAGTTGTACCTGAAGCCCCGGCCCTGCGCCGGGGCTTTTGCGTTCTTGGCCCCAATACCGATTGACCACCGAGCGACCAGGCCTGAACACCTCGCCGCGGGGCGACACGGGCCGGCACCAATACTCCAGGGCGGAGAGCGGCCGGGTCCATGACCCCGGCTATGGTGCCTATCCAGCGGTGGTGATCGGCTTTCTACGCCCGCAGCCCCCCGGACCAACCACGAACTG
This sequence comes from Stenotrophomonas bentonitica, assembly GCF_013185915.1. Lineage (NCBI taxonomy): Bacteria > Pseudomonadati > Pseudomonadota > Gammaproteobacteria > Lysobacterales > Lysobacteraceae > Stenotrophomonas > Stenotrophomonas bentonitica. The sequence continues at coordinate 823,324 of NZ_JAAZUH010000002.1, forward strand.
TCGAAGAGACCGGTCGAGGGGCGGGCACCCTACAGCAGCGTGGAGAAGCGGCATCTCACCGGGCCCATAACCCGGAGGTCACCCGTTCGAATCGGGCCGCTGCTACCAACCGACGGAGACGCCATGGTGAGCACCGAGACAGTCGCGGCCGCCATGGGCGCCGGCAGGTACGCCCAGGCGCTGGAAGAAGCATGCATCCGGTTCGGCATCGTGCCGGCGCTGGAAAAGGCTCACTTCCTGGCGCACATGGCAGTCGAGTCGCAGGGCTTTACCCGCGTCCGGGAGAATCTCGGCTACAGCGCGCAGCGCCTCCTCGAGGTCTTCCCTGGACGCAACGGCCTGAAGACGCTGGTACAGGCCCAGGCCATCGTCGCGCGCGGCCGTGACGGGATCGCCGAAGCGATCTACGGTGGCGCGTGGGGCGCGGCAAAACTGGGCAACACGCAGTCCGGTGACGGTGCACGCTTCCCGGGACGCAGCCTGATTCACCTGACGGGCCGCGCCAACGTCGCCGCCTACTCGCAAGCCATGTACGGCGATGATCGGGTGGTGCGGGATCCGACCATGCTGGAGCGGCTGCCCGACGCAGCGCTCGCTGCCGGCTGGTACTGGGTGTGGCGCGGCTGCGGTGAGCCGGCGCGGCGGGACGACCTGAAGGGCAGCACTCTCAAGGTGAACGGAGGCCTCAATGGGCTGGCCGACCGAGCGATCAAGCTGGCCCAGGCCAAGAAGCTGTTCGGCATCAAGGAATGACCGGGATGCCAGATCTGGACGACGCGACGCTGCTGCAGGCCGAGCAGGAGTCCCTCGGCGAAGCCGTGGTGCTGTTGAAGGAAGTGTGGGGCTGGACTCCGCGCCCCAGGCGGGACGCGCGCAACGTGCTGCGGCTCGGCTTCGGGCGAGCAATCGAGCTCCGCACGCAGAGCGAGCGGGCAGCTACGCTGGAACTGACGGAAGACCTGATGCAGGCGCAGGAAGTGTTGCGCGGCAGGGTTTTCGAGCTGCTGGCCTTGCATCCGGAAATGCGGCGGTCTATGCCCTACATCATCGCGATCGCTGACATCATGGGCGCAGAGCTGGTCAGGGACAGCAACGAGCTGTGGGCCGCCGCGCGCATGGGTAATTGGCTGGAGTTCGGTGCGGTTATCCAGGACTTCCGCTGGGATCACTTCAGCACCGCCACCGTGCGGGACAAGCGAGCTGTCAGCCGGCTGGTAATGCGGTTGGTGATGGGTGCCTCTGGGAGCGCGGTATGACCTTCGCGACGCGCAACGTCGGCGCTGCCCGAGTCGGTATCGCCGTGCTGGTGCTGACCATGCTCGGGCTGGCCATGGCCGCCTTGGTTTCGGTCGCAATCCCGGCAGAGAACAAAGACGCCTTCAGCCAACTGGTTGGCGGCCTGAACAATGCCACTGGCATGGTCATTGGCTACTTCTTCGGCATGGCCCGCAGGGGCTCTGGAGCCTGATATGCGACAGCTCATCTACATCACCGAGCAGGAAGCGGCAGATGCCGGCATGACCCATGAAGGCCGCCTGTTCGGCGTCCCCGCTTGGCTGCGCGTGGACAGCGATGAACAGGTCACGGGCACCCCGAAGGTGCCGGCTCTTCACCTGTGGTGCTGGGTAGCGGACCTGGCCATGGAGCTGAAGGCCTGCTTCTTCTACGTGGACGAGGTGGTCGAATCGCCGATCAGCATCGGCCGCCGGATCGAAGGCGCGTGAACCGCCTGATCGCGGCAGCTGCAGGCCTCGCCATCTGGACCGGTCTGGTGTTCTGGGCCGGCTCCACTTTCACCGAGCGGGGCGCCGACCTCAAGGCGTCCAAGAAGGAGACGGCCCAGGCAACCGCGGTAGTGGACCAGGTGAACCAGGCCCGCGCCACAGAGCAGAACCAGGCCGCGACCATGGCCGCCATCGGAGCGAAGCATGAAGAAGACCGGGCTGCGGCCGAGGCCGTCCCTGATGCTGTTGTGGCTGACCTGCGTGCTGACCGCCTCCGGCTGCGCGATGGGTGGGCAAGCTGTGAAACCCAGCGTCTGTCCGACGGTATCTCCAGCACCCGCGAACGTGATGAGGCAGCCCAGCGGCGAGCAGAGTTTGCGGGCCGAATTGTTCGAATCGGGCGAGACGCCGACGACCAGCTCCGCGCCTGCCAAGCCGTAGTCGCCGCAGACCGAGCCGAGGTGACACCGTGACCATCGGCTGGCCACAGATCATCGTCCTAGGGCTGATGTTCGTCAGCCTCGGTCTTGAGATCGGCCGGCACGGTACTGCCAAGGCCCGTGAGGTGGACAACCACAGCGCATGGGGCGAAGTGGTTGGATCCGTGGTGATGATTGGGCTGCTGTACTGGGGTGGCTTCTTCGGCTGATTACCTCCTGCGCCGCCGGCGGTTGACTGCCTCGATCAACCAGGTGAGAGCGATCACAAGGCCCGTGGCCAAGTGGATGAAGTCGGGACTGATGCTGATGTGCATTGGTGAAGCGTCTCCTGTGGGTGGTCTGTATCAGGTGCGTTCCGAATTACCTGCGTCGCTTCGGGGACGGACGTTCCCCCCCCTCCAGACCCCGGTGTTCAGCGCGGCTTAGCGGCCGGGTTGCTGCGAATCCTGACCTCCCATCGAGCACCGTTCCACTTGCAGGATTTCCGTCCGTAACCATGGCCAAGAAGACCTCAGTCCGCGCGGCCCCGCTGACGGCCAAGCAGCAGCGGTTCGTGCAGGAATACTTGAAGGACCAGAACGGCACCCAAGCCGCCATCCGCAGCGGGTATAGCGAGAAAACGGCGAAGCAGCAGGGCTCCAGGCTCCTCACCGAGCCACGGATCCAGGCGGCGGTGCGCGTCGGCCAGCAGAAGATGGCCAAGAAGGCCGAGGTCACGGTGGATAGCCTGATGGCCGAGCTGGAGCAGGCCCGGAAGCTGGCGCTGAAGGAAAAGCAGGCCAGCGCGGCGGTCACCGCCACTATGGGCAAGGGAAAGCTGGCCGGCCTGCTTGTGGAGAAGCGCCAGCACTCAGGCGCCGTGGGCACCTACAACCTGAAGGACCTCTCGGATAATGACCTCGACCGCCTTGAAAAGATCCTCGGTCCGCTTGCCGACTTTGGCGGAGATCCGGGCGGAGCGGACGAGGAGGGCAGCTGAGCGCGAGAGGGAGCGAATCGCGGAAGACGTAGAGGGCATCCGGGCGCGGTCGCAGACGTTGGAAGGCTTCATCCTCGAGCATTGGCACATCCTAGAGCCGGCCAGGCCGCTGAAGTTTGGCTGGGCACTGCGCGCGATGTGCCGGCATCTGGAAGCGGTCACCGAGGGGCACATCCAGTTCCTGTTGATGACCGTGCCGCCGGGCATGATGAAGTCGCTGCTGCTGGTGTTCTGGACGGCGTGGGAATGGGGCCCGGTTGGCCGCCCTGACCTACAGATGCTCGCCACCTCCTACAGCCAGCCCAACGTGTTGCGCGACAACCTGAAGCTGCGGCGCCTGGTCGAGAGCGACCAGTACCAGGCCGCGTGGCCAATGAAGCTTCGCGGGGACCAGAACGCGAAGGGCAAATTTGAGAACACCGGGAACGGCTTCAGTGAGGCCAGGCCCTTCAGCTCAATGACCGGCGGCCGCGGCGACCGGGTGAAAGTGGATGACCCGCACTCGACGGAGACAGCCGAGAGCGACGCAGAACGCAAGACAGCGGTCAGGATCTTCCGGGAGGGCATCACCGACCGCCTCAATGACATCACCTCGTCGGCGATGGTGATCATCATGCAGCGCCTGCACCAGCAGGACGTTGCAGCGGTGGCGCTGGAGCTGGACTTGGGGTTCGTCCACCTGAATCTGCCGATGGAGTTCGAGGCAGAGCGGGTCGACAAGGACGGAAAGAAGACGGGCGGTCCCTGCCGCACCTACGTGAACGGAGAGCTCTTCTTCGAAGACCCGCGCACGGAGGACGGCGAGCTTCTGTTTCCGGAGCGTTTCCCGCGCGCCGACGTCGACAGGCTCAAGCGTGCGAAGGGCAGCTACGCATACGCCGGCCAGTACCAGCAGCGGCCCACGCCGCGCGACGGCGGCCGGTTCAAGCGGGAATGGTTCGAGGTGGTAGAGGCGGCACCGGCGATCGCGTCGGCGCGAAAGGTTCGGCGATGGGACTTCGCCGCCACCGACCCGAAGGAGAAGAGCAGCAGCGATCCTGACTCCACCGTAGGCCTGTTGCTCGGAGAGACCGGGGGTACCTATTACGTCCTCGATGTGGTCCGCGACCAGGTGTCCCCTGCAGGTGTGGAGCGGATGCTGAAAAACACGGCGCTGCAGGACGGGAAGGGCATCAAGGTCCGGATACCGCAGGACCCCGGCGCCGCCGGCAAGAGCAATGCAGCTCACCAAGTGAAGCTGCTGGCCGGCTGGGACGTCAAGGCGGTGCTGGAATCCGGATCCAAGGAGGTTCGGGCAACACCAGTCGAGGCTCAAGCCGAGGCCGGGAACATCAAGCTGGTGAACGGTCTGTGGGTAGCAACCTTCCTGGACGAGATCGCCGAATTCCCCAACGCCAAGCACGACGATCAGGTCGACGCACTGTCCGGCGCCTTCGCTGAGCTGGCTACGGGCAGCACCTACAATCTCGGGAACGCACTCTGATGGGCAAAATCGCACAGATCAGGGACGGCCTCGTCAACCTGGTTTCCAACCTGGGCACGCCTCGCGACAAGGCGGCGTCGAGCTTCTACGGCATTCCGATGCTCACCGAGCAGGACGCGGAGAACGCCTATCGCGGCACTTGGCTGGCCCGGAAGGTGATCGACATTCCGGCTCTGGACAGCTGCCGGAAGTGGCGCAGCTGGAGCGCCGACCAGAAACAGATCACCGCGATGGAGGCGGAGGAGAAGCGCCTGGGGCTGCAACAAAAGCTGCTGCTGGCGATGATCCGCGCTCGCCTCACCGGGGGCGCCGCGCTCTACATCGGTACCGGCCATGCCGATCCGATGCAGCCCCTGAAGCCGGAGGCCCTGGGCAAGGGCGGCATCCGCCACATTAATGTGCTGTCCAAGCGCGTGCTGCAGGCTGGCGAGCTGGACCGCGACCCGGAATCGCCGGGGTATGGCCAGCCGGCCTACTACACGCTCAGCTCCGGCACTGCTGGCCAGTTGAAGATCCACCCGTCACGCCTGGTGCTCCTGCACGGCGCGGTCCGGCCGGACCCGGAAATGAACGCAGGGGATGGTTGGGGCGACTCGGTGTTGCTGGCGATCAGCAAGGCCATCAAGGACGCCGACGCCACGGCCGGCAACATCGCTTCTCTGGTGTTCGAGGCGAAGGTCGATGTGATCAAGATCCCGAATTTCATGTCGCAGTTGGCCGAACCGGGCTATGAGGCAAAGGTCCTCAACCGGCTGCAATTGGCCGCGATTGGCAAGGGGATCAACGGCACCCTGGTGATGGACGCCGAGGAAGAATACGAGCAGAAGCAGCTCCAGTTCGGCGGCCTCACCGATGTGCTGATGGCCTTCCTGCAACTTTCCTCGGGCGCGTCCGATATCCCGATGACGCGCCTGCTGGGTCAGTCGCCGGCGGGGCTGAATTCCACGGGCGAGGGCGACCTGCGGAACTACTACGACCGGATCAGTTCCGGGCAGGAACTGGTGTTGACGCCAGCGCTCCAGGTGCTGGACGAATGCCTGATTCGCTCGGCGCTGGGCAGCCGGCCGCCCGAGGTGTTCTACAACTGGCGCAGCCTGTGGCAGACGACTGACACCGAGCGCGCGGCCATCGGCAAGACCACGGCCGATACCATCAAGACCATCGCCGAAACGAGGCTTCTGCCGGATGAGGTCATGTCCACCGTTGCGGTGAACATGCTCACCGAGGCTGGCGTCGCGCCTGGCCTGGAAGCGGAGATGCTGGACTGGACACAGGCAAATCCGGCCGGCGTTGAATCGGGAGGAGATGACCCGGAGGAGGGCGGCTCGCCACGCGTGGTGGTGGATGCCGAGCCCCGTTCGCTCTACGTGCACCGGAAGGTGGTGAACACGCGCGACATCGAGGCTTGGGCGAGGGAACAGGGCCTCACCGACCTGCGGGACGACCTGCATGTGACGGTGGCCTACTCGCGGCAGGCATTCGACTGGATCAAGGCTGGCAACGCCAACGACTGGGGAACTGACGGTTCCGACCAGTTGGTGATCCCGGAAGGTGGCCCACGCGCCGTGGAGCCGCTTGGTGGGATGTCGGCGGTGCTGTTGTTTGCGTCGTCGCAGTTGTGCTGGCGCCACGAAAGCATCATCCGCGCGGGCGGCTCGCACGACTACCCGGAGTTCACCCCGCACATCAGCCTTACCAAGGCGCCCATCGACCTTTCGAAGGTCGAGCCGTACCGAGGCCGTATCGTGCTCGGCCCGGAATTCTTCGAAGAACTCCGAGAGGACTGACCTCATGTACCTGATTGATCACGTCCCGGTTTCGGCGCCCCGCCGAACCGCAGACGGCTACCTCGTGGCCGATGCATACGTGGCGCGGACCGGCATTCAGACCTATCTCGGGGAAGAGCTGGGCCGACCTGACCTGCTGAACGTGCGGGTCTATCGGCCGCCGGAGGAGGTGTTCTCCGACGCAACGCTGCGCAGCTTCGCGCACCGGCCGATGACCAACGACCATCCGCCGGAACAGGTGAACGCTCAGAACTGGAAGAAGTACGCCGTTGGTCAGACGGGCGATGAGGTAGTGCACGACAAGAACCGGGTTCGCGTCCCGCTGGTGCTGATGGACCAAGACGCGATCGCGGACTACCAGGCCGGCAAGCGCGAGCTGTCCCAGGGTTACTCGTCGGAGATCGATTGGACCGATGGGGTGACGCCGGAAGGCGAGCCCTACGACGCGGTCCAGCGAAACATTCGCAACAACCACTTGGCTCTGGTCCAGCGCGGCCGGGCCGGCTCTCAGTTTCGCATCGGGGATGGGCGCACCCCCGGTGCTCCGGATCTAAGCGCCCATCCACAATCCCAGGAGAACCACATGAGCGACAAGACCATCTTGGTCGATGGGCTGTCCGTCGTCACCAACGACGCCGGCGCCCAGGCCATCAGCAAGCTGCAGCAGCAGCTGAAGGATGCGCAGACCGCCGCGGGCACCGCAAACGCCAACTACGAGACGGTGATCGCGGCCAAGGACGCTGACATCGCCAAGCGGGACGCTGAAATCGATTCGCTGAAGGGCCAGGTTCTCAGCGATGCGGCGCTGGACCAGCGCGTGCAGGCCCGTGGCGACCTGATCGGCAAGGCCAAGGCCATCCATGACACCGACTACACCGGAAAGAGCGATGCGGAAGTCCGCAAGGCCGCCGTCGTCGGCAAGCTCGGCGATGCCGCGGTGGCCGGTAAGCCCGAGGCCTACATCGAAGCGCGTTTCGACATCCTGGCCGACGGAGCAAAGCCGCGTGATCCGGTGGCTGTCGCGCTCGGCGACCGGGTCACCTATCGCCAGCAGGTGCAGGACAACGGCTACGCCGCGTCCGTCGCCGGCCTGGATTACCGCACCGCCAACCAGAAGGAGGCGTAAGCCATGGCACTGCAGACCACCTATCCGGACACTCCGCCGGCAGCCATCCTCGGCGCGCAGGCGACCATGTTGCCGGCCACGATCATCTCCCGGGACGTGGAAACCGCCCCGGGCATCGGCTTCGGCCGCGCTGTTGCTCAAGGCACCGCCGACAAGGGAGTCGTCCTGGCCGGCACCGGCGCGCTGAAGCTCGTCGGAATCACCCTGTTGGACCGTTCTGCCGTCGGCAGTGTCGGAGTGCCCGACAGTTTCGCGCAGCGCACCTCCGCCCGTGTGATCACCAAGGGGGACGTGTGGGTCGCCGCTGCCGTGGCGGTTAAGGCCGGCGACCCCGTGTACGTCACCGGCGCCGGCACGTTCACCAATGTGGACACCGGCAACACCGCCCTTGCAGGCGCCCGCTGGGACACCAGCACCACCGCCGCCGGTCAGCTGGCCGTCGTCCGTCTCGGCTAAGGAGCCAACCCCATGAATGGAGCAATCCCCCTCTTCGACGCCCAGGCTGCACTGGGTTTCGTCGTCGCCCAGACCTCGATCATCGAGCCGGGCATCTATCGGACGGTCTATCCGTCCGTCCAGTACCGCGATCTGGTTCCCGTCGATACTTCGGGTAGCGAGTTCGCCACCTCGGTGACCTACTACTCGTCCGATCAGTACGGCAAGGCTGGCTGGATCAACGGCAACGCCGACGACATCCCCAAGGCCGGCACCACCCGCGCTCAGCACCAGACTGGCGTGCACACTGCGGGCATCGGCTACGGTTTCGGCTGGGAGGAGATCGGCCGGGCTCAGCTCCTCGGCATCAACCTGCAGTCGGATGATGCTGCTGCAGCGCGCCAGGCATCTGAGGAGATGGTGGACCGCGTTGCGCTGCTTGGCGACGACACCAAGGGTTTCACCGGCCTGTTCAATGCCGCCGGCGTCACCCCGGTTGCAGCCCCGACCGGCAGTTGGGACGTGAATACGGACACGCAGCTCATCGTCAACACGCTGAACCAGGCGCTGATCAACGTCTTCAATGGCACCAACACTGCCTCGATGGCGGACACCCTGTTGATGCCGTGGTCGAAGTACCAGCTCATCGCCACCCGCAAAATGAGCGACAACAGCGACATGACCGTGCTGCAGTGGTTCTTGGCCAACAACATCTACACGGTCCAGTTTGGCCGACCGCTCACCGTGCGCGGCCAGCGCGGCCTGGACACCGCAGGTGTTGGTGGCACCACGCGCTTGGTGGCCTATCGCAAGGATGCGCAGGTAATGAAGATGCACGTGCCCATGCCGCACCGCTTCCTGCCGGCATGGCAGAGCGGCCCGCTGCGCTGGGATATCCCGGGCGTGATGCGCCTGGGTGGCCTGGACGTCCGCCTGCCCAAGGAAGTCGTCTACCTGGACGGCATCTGACCGCAATGGCCCCGGCCACGCGCCGGGGCCTCACTGGAGCACAGCATGAAGATCACCAATCATCACAAGGGCCCCATCGGTCTGCCCGACGGCACGGTGCTGCTCCCGGGCGAGCCGACCACCGTCGCCTCCTGGGACAAGCTCAAGAACAACGCCGTAGTGAAGGGCTGGCTGGACGGGAAAATTCTCTCCGTGGGCGGTTCGCCTGCGGCCAATTCGCCGCCGCCTGCGCCTTCGCTGCTCGGCTCGGACCTTCTGCCCGCGCATGTTTTGCTGGTCGACGACACCGGCGTGTCGCTGGGGGAAATCGTCCAGCATGCGCACGCGGCTTCGGGTCTGTCGGTCGAGGGCTGGAATGAGCTGGATGGCACCGTGCGCGAGGCCAAACTGGCCGATGCCGTCGAGCTGCTGCGGTCCGAAGCCGTTGCAGCGGCCGAAGCCAAGAAGACTGGTGCTGGAACTGGCGACGCTGGCGGCAGCACCGGCACGAGTGGTGCTTCCGGATCCGCGGATGCTGGCGACAAGGATGCGCTGATCGCCCGTGCCAAGGCGCTCGGCATTGCCGCCAAGGCCACGTGGGGCGTGCCGAAGCTGCAGGAGGCCATTGCAGCGGCCGAAGCCAAGAAGGGCGAGGGCTGACCATGTACGGCACGATTGAAGGCGCGGACAGCTATCACCAGGCGCGCGGCAAGGCCGCCTGGGAAGCGGGCAGTGAAGACGCTCGCACCGGTGCGCTGGTCCGCGCCACGGACTACATCGACGGCCGGTACCGGGTGCTTCTGGCTTCCGGCCGCTGGTCGTCGATGTTCCCCGGCGTGCGCACTGCCGGGCGGGGCCAGCCGAACGAATGGCCGCGCACCGGTGCTGTGGACTACGACGGCGACCCGATCCAGCCTGATGTGATCCCGGACGAGGTAGAGCGTGCGACGTATGAGGCGGCGCTGCGAGAGCTGGTTGCGCCAGGCAGCCTGTCGCCCGACTACGTGGCCACCGAGACCGTGACCCGAGAGAAGGTGGGACCGATCGAGGTGTCGTACGCGGATGCCTCTGTAGCCGGCCAGGTTCCGAATCGGCCGGTGATCTCTGCCATCGACGAGATCCTGGCGCCGTTGCTCAGGGCGCCTGCCAGTGGTCCAGCGGTGCGCGTCGTATGAGTCGCTTCTACAACCGAATGCAGGCCACGGCGGAGCGCCTGATCGCTCGCTACGGGTATGCCACGAGTCTTGAGCGTGATGGCGCCCCAACTGGGCCGCCGCACAATCCGCAGCCGGGTCCGGTCGTTCTCCATGCTTGCAAGGTGGTGGAGGTGAAGTACAGCCTGACCGACCGCGACGCAACGCTGGTGCTGCAGGGCGACAAGCTTGGTTTGATCTCGACGGAAATCGATGTTGCCCCCGCGCTCGGCGACCGGCTCCAACTGGACGGTGCGGTGTACCACTTCGTGGACTTGCAGCCGCTCTCGCCGGGCGGTCAGGTCCTGCTTTACGAGTTCCACGCGCGACGCTGATGGATAACCTGACCCCCCGCGAGCTAGAAATGCTGGCGCGCCGCCTGGAACCGGCTATTCGCCGGGCGTTTGAGCAGGCCATCGCAGGCGTGCACAGCCAAGCTCAGCTGGAGACGTTGGCCGACCTGCTGCGGGCTGGCCAGGTGGATGCCGTGCTCGAGGCATTGGGGTTCGATACCGAGATCTTCTCGCCCTTGGCCGAGTCGGTGCGGCAGGCGTTCGTCGCTGGCGGCGACGCTGGAATCAAGGAACTGCCCAAGCTTTCGCTGCGGCAGCAGGTGCGCGGTGGCTACAACCCGAACAACCCGACGCCGGCGCTGCGCTTTCGGTTCGATATGCGCAACCGCGGTGCTGAGGCCTGGCTGCAGGAGAACTCCTCGCGCCTTGTAACCGGCATCGTTGAGGATCAGCGGCAGCTCGTGCGGCAACAGTTGGTGCGCGGCATGGCTGCTGGCCAGAACCCTCGCCAGACCGCGCTGGAGTTGGTAGGCCGGGTGGGGGAGACGGGTCGGCGCAGCGGCGGCGTCGTCGGCCTCACCGCGCAGCAGGCCCAGTTCGTGGCCAACGTCAGGGAGCAGCTAGCCAGCGGTGATCCTGGGCAGATGGCGGGGTACTTCGACCGCAAGCGGCGCGACAAGCGCCTGGACGGGATCGTCAGCCGCGCCATCAAGGCCGGCAAGCCGGTGTCTGAGGTCGACATCGACAAGATTGCTGGTCGGTATGCCGACCGACTGCTGGCCCTGCGCGGCGAGAACATCGCCCGCACCGAGTCTCTGACCGCGCTGAATGCCGGGCGCGACGAGGCCTACCGTCAGCAGATCGAGGCAGGGCGCCTGGCACCGGAGAACGTCACCTGCGGCTGGGATGCCACCGGCGACGCCCGGACCCGGGCCAGTCACCGGGCGATGAACGGCCAGAAGCGGCGCTTCGGCGAGCCGTTCCAGACCCCCAGTGGTTCGCTCCTGCGGTTCCCCGGTGACACGTCGCTGGGGGCGCCGGCAGAAGAGACCATCGGGTGCCGGTGCACCAAGACGTACCGCCTCGATATGGCAGCGGAGGTGAAGCGTGGCCAGTAAGTTCGGCGCCCAGGTGAAGGCGTTCGCCGAGAAGGGCAAGGCCATGCAGCTCGCGATCTTCCGCGAGTCTGCACAGCGCCTCATGGAAGAAGCCGGGACGCCCGAGGGCCAAGGCGGGCGTATGCCGGTCGATACCGGGTTCCTCCGCAACTCGCGCGCCGCCTCGCTCGACGGCATGCCCTCGGATGGCGGGCTGGATCCGCCCTTGGTGTTTGCCGAGATGGAGCTGGGCCAGACGGTGTGGGCAGGGTGGACCGCGAAGTACGCGATGCGCATGGAGCACGGGTTCTACGGCGAGGACAGCAAGGGCCGCACCTACGCCCAGGCCGGCAAGGGGTTCGCGCGCGCTGCCGCGCAGCGCTGGGACTTCATCGTGGCCGAGGTCACCGCGGAAATCAGGGGCAAGACGCGATGACTGACACCGAGATCTACGAGGCGTTCGCTGCACTGGTGACCCAGTTCGCGGCGGAGCAGGATCTGCCTTGCTCCTACCCAGGACTCACCTTCACCCCACCGACCGGGAAGGACGCGCGGTGGCTGGAGCTGCAGTGGTTCCAGAACCGCACCCAGAATTACGGTCTCGACAACGATGGCCCCTCGCTGCTCCAAGGCTTCGGGCAGCTGTCAGCTTGCTACCGGCCCGGCAAGGGAATCGTGGTCGGCACCGCCATCACGGACCAGGTCATAGCGGCGTTCCGGAAGGGCACGACCTTCGCCGGCATGTCGGTCTACGAGAAGCCGTCGACCTCGAGCATCATCCAAGACCCGGAGCGGATCCTGCACCCGGTCACCATACGGTGGAGGGGCTTCGTTTCGGGGTAGACTCCGGCCCATGAGCCCTAAGCCGCCCAATCTGCACCTGGTGTCCAGCAACCCGACCCCGAATGAGGGCGAGCTGCAGGCCATGCGTGACGCCATCACCCGCATGAAGCGGAACCGGGCGTTGCTGGACGAGTTCTGCGCCGAGCAGGCGCGGTTCGTTCGCGCCGAGTATCTGTCCTATGTTGAGGCCGGGTTCACTCGGCCCCAAGCGATGCAGCTGGTCGCGGCGAAACTTGGCCCTGGTCGCAAATAGGGTTGATCGATGCCAGATACAGCATGGACGATTGGCTGGAGTGTCTTCAGTTTCGTCGCGGGCGCCCTCGTCTCACATCAAGCAGCAGTGTTTCGCGACAAGCGCAAAGAGTTCAATGAGGCGGCTCGGCCCTTCCAAGATTGGATTGCTATCCATCTCACCCAGAATGAAGGGTTCGAAGAGCCTCCGGGGCCAGCTGCAAGGTTGGCCCTTGTCTCGCGGCTGGGTGAGGACGATGGCAGGCACTTCATCGTTCTGCTCAGCGCAATCGAGCTTGAGTACAAGCGAGCGGAACGACGGGCTCTTTCGGGCCGGATGTTGAAGGAGCGGTCATTCCGCGCGTACAACGATCTGCGAACCCTGCAACAACTGATCAAGCCAAGATGAACCGAGAAGGCCCGCCCACCAGCGGGCCGTTTACTTTTCCAACGACCCCGCCCCGTGGCGGGTTTTTTTTCGCCCATCGCGAGGAGACCACGGCTATGGCCGCTGAAGCAAAAACCAACGCAGGTTCCAAGCTCTTCATCTGCGTTACCCCCCAGAACGAAGACCTCACCCAGACCGAGTTCGCCGCGCTTGCCTATGTCCAGGTGAAGAAAGTCGGCAGTGTCGGCGAGCGCGGCATCAACACCAACATCGTCACGTACGACACCTGGGACACCCTCGTTGCCCTGAAGGGCAAGGGCATCACCAATGCCGGCGACCCGCCGGTGGAAGTGGCCGAGGATCTCACCGACCCGGGCCAGATCGCTATGCGCGCTGCTGGTGCTCCGAACGTGGCGGATGCCTACGCGTTCAAGGTCGAGCGCGCCGACGGCTCCGTGGAGTACCTGCGTGGCCTGGTGGCAGGCCCGAACACCCCCGGTGGTCGCAACGAAGACTTCGTGCTCAACACCTACGTGCTGGGTCTGAACCAGGTGCCGATCCCGGTCGCCGCCCCGGTCATCCCGTAACCGAACACCGGCGGGGTAGGGCGCGCGCCTGAAAGGCTGCCTGATCCGACAGCTTCCCCGCCGGTTCCTTTTCGGATCGCAACAAGGATCACGACATGACCGAACTGACAAATATCGTGGCGGCAGAGCGCCGTCTGGAAATCCTCCACCCGGCCACCGAAGAGCCGGTGGGCCTGGTGCTCATCCTCCTGCCCGACAGCCACCCGCAGGTGAAGGCAGCTTCCCGCAAGACGCTCAACGAGCGCATGGGCCACCGCGGCAAGGTGACCGCCGAGCAGCTGGAAGCTGTCCGGCTGGCGATGCTGGCCGCTTCGATCAGTGGCTGGGAGTGGAAAGGCGAGCTCACCTTCCATGGCGAGAAGCCGGCGTTCGACCAGCAGACCCTGAAGACCTTGCTGAAGGAGCTGCCCTGGGTGGGCGAACAGGCTGATGCTGCATTGAACGACCGACCCGCGTTCTTTCGCGGATCTGGCGAAGCAGGCGGCTGAAGCCACCTACATCGCCGTCCGCTACGACATGGCGGATGAGAACGGCGAAACCCGGCGTCAACGCAACGAGCGTTTCGAGGCCAACTCCCCAGAGCTGGAAGTCCCTGGCGCCATCACCCACGTCTGGGACTGGTTCTGGCAACTCTCCGGCCGCCGACACAGTGGCCCGGAGGCGTTGACGTTTGCTGACGTTGGGGAATGGAGCCGCCTGCTCCGCATCGAGGTCCTGCCCGAAGAGGTCCAGATGCTCATGGCGATGGATGACCAGTACCTGCGCGCGGTGCGCGAAGACCAGAAAGCCGCGCGTGAGCGGGCACAGCAGCATTAGAACGGGAGCCCCAGATGGATATCGCCGAGCTTGGCTACAAGGTCGACAGCAGTGGCTTGGTCGAAGGCACGAAGGCCCTGGACGAGAATGCGGCGGCCGCTGATCGCGCCGGTGGTGCCGCTGACCGTCTGGATCGGGATTTCCAGTCGCTGGCCAGGACGGTGGAACGCTCCTCCAGCGTTCTTGGTGACCGCCTCGGCGGCGCCTTGGACCGTATCGGCACCGGTACCGGCGCGGTCATTGGGGAGCTGCAGCTTCTCAACCGCACCAATGCGGAGATCCTGGCTTCGCTGGGGGCGCTGGATGGAAAGCTGGCCAGCACCACCGGGCAAGTGCAGGCCTACGGAGCGGCAGGCGCGGCTGCGGCTTCGTCGACCGCGCAGGTGGCCACTGCCAGCCAGCAGCTGGAGCAGCAGCTGGCGCAGCAGGAAGCCAGGTTGAAGAGCGTCGCACAGCAGGCGCTGGCGTGGTCCCAGAACAACCAGACGGCCAATGTGTCAGAGCGCGCTCTTGCTGAGGCAGCGCGTGATGCCGCCTTGGGCATCGACCACAAGGCGCGTGCCATGGCGTCGGCGGGCAGCGAGCAGGAGCGGCTGGCAGCGCGTGCGAAGGCCCTGCAGGAGGCTGAGGCGCGTACGGCGAACGAGCAGCGGCAGGCAGCAGCGGCTGCCGAGGCCCAGAAGATCAACCTGCAGCAGCTGCTTGGGCAGATCGACCCGACCGTGGCGGCGCTGAATCGCTTGGCTGCAATGGAGGACCGACTGGAGCGGGCCCACAAGGCTGGTCTGGTAAACGCCAGCGTCTTCGACCAGTACCAGACCAAGATCGAAGGAATGCGCACCGCCGTGCTCAACGCGACCAACGCGCAGAACGGCATGGGCATGTCCGCGCGGCAGCTGCAGAACAACCTGCGAATGGTGCCCATGCAGGTCACCGACATCGCCACGAGCTTGGCCAGCGGTCAGCCGGCGTGGATGGTGGCCATCCAGCAGGGCGGCCAGCTGAAGGACCAGTTCGGCGGCATCGGCCCTGCTGCCCGCGCTGTGGGTGGTTACGTAGTGGGCTTGATCAACCCGGTGACGCTGGCTGCCGCTGCGCTGGCGGCGATGGCACTGGCCGCAAAGCAGAGCCAGGACCAGCTGTTCCAGTTCCAGAAGGAGCTGATCCTCAGCGGCCAGGGCGCCGTGGTCAGCGTCGACGGCTTCGAGGCACTGGCCAGCAGCATCGACCGTCTGCAGGGCGTGTCCCGAGGCGGCGCTGTCACCGCGCTCACCGAGACGGCCAAGGCCGGCCGCTTCGCCGGCGAGCAGTTCGAGCTGGTAGCGGCGGCTGCGGCGCGCATGGAAGCCTCCACCGGTCGTGCCGCGTCGGCCACCGTCAGCGCCTTCCAGTCCATCGCGAAGGATCCGGTAGAAGGCCTGCTGAAGCTCAACGACGCAGAGCGCTTCCTCACCGCGTCGCAGCTGGCACGCATCACCGCGCTGCAGGAGGAAGGCCGCACCCAGCAGGCCGCCAACGAGGCGATCCAGCTCTACGCGACGCACCTCGATGAGGTGGCCAACCGCACCGAAGCTGTGATGCCAGGCATGTCGAAGTGGTGGCGGGATCTGAAGGACGACATCGGCGGTGCTTGGAGCGCCATCGGCAACGTCACGGGGGCGATCACGGATCTCGCTGGCGAATGGGGCATCCTCGCCCGCCTGCCTCGTCTCAGCGACATGCTGGGGCTGGGGGCTGTCGGTGGGACCTTGGTCAAGAACTTGGGCTTGCCGTCGCTTACAGAAGCCCTCAACGGCCTTTCCACCCGCATGCGCGGCATGCCCCGGATGCCCACGCCCATCGACGAGGGCCAGCTCGATCCACAGGCAGCACGTGACTTGGCAGCAGCCAGCCAAGAGCGCGCGAAGGCGGAGCAGAGTGCGTCCGAGGCTATCAACGCCCAGCTCGCCGGGCTCGACCGCGCCACCGCCAAGGAAGCGGCGCGGCTCAAGATCATTGCCCAGTACAACCAGCTGGCCGACAACGACGCGCGGCACTTCGATGGCTCCATGCAGCGCCTCATCGCCAAGGCGGAGGCCAGCATCGACAAGCAGTTCAACCGGGCCGCAGGCGTCGGCAAGCGGAATGCGGACGACACCGCCGCCCAGACCCTGCTCGCGAACGCACAGCGCCAGATCGAAGCGAACAAGCAGCTGGTCGACACCGGGGTGAAGGTCAGCGAGAGCGAGCGCCTGGCGGCCAAGATCAAGCAGGAGCTGGACGACAAGACCAACACCATGACGGCTTCCACCCGCGCACTGCTGGTGGGCGAGCGGGAGCAGCTGCTGACCTCCGGCCAGAAGGCCGCCGCCTTCGAGAAGGAGCGGCAGGCGACCGAGGCCCTCGCCCGTCAGCAGGCCATCCTCAACCAGGCAAGCAGTAACCGCGATCGCGCCAACGAGCTGGACCTGATGGGCATGGGCCGCGGCGGTGATGCGGTGGCGATGCTGCGCCGGCAGCTGGACATCCAGCGCGAGTACCAGGACGAGCTGAAGCGGCTGGGCAGTCGGGACGTGGCCAAGGACAAGGAGACCTGGGACCTGATGGCGGCCAACGCCGCGTCCTACCGCGATCAGGAGCTGGCCAAGGAGCGGACGTTCCAAGA
Organism: Stenotrophomonas bentonitica; assembly: GCF_013185915.1. Lineage (NCBI taxonomy): Bacteria > Pseudomonadati > Pseudomonadota > Gammaproteobacteria > Lysobacterales > Lysobacteraceae > Stenotrophomonas > Stenotrophomonas bentonitica. The sequence continues at coordinate 840,338 of NZ_JAAZUH010000002.1, forward strand.
GGCGCGGCTGGCCATGCTCGGCGACTGGCGCGCGGGCGCACATCGGGCGTGGGAGGACTACGCCTTCGCCGCCAACAACGCAATGGAGAACGCCAGCACGTTGATGAACACCGCGCTCTCGGGGTGGGAGGACGCTTGGGTGCAGTTCACCAAGACCGGGAAGCTGTCGTTCAAGGACCTGGCCAACTCCATCGTGGCCGACCTGGCCCGAATCGCGGCCAAGCAGGCGGCCGTCGGCATCATCAACGCAGTGGCCAGCGCATGGACCGGTGGCGGTGGTGCGTACACCGGCGACGGCACCGGGGCAGGCTCCCTCGGCGGCTTCGGCAACAACATGCCGAACTTCGGTGGCGGCCGGGCGAACGGCGGTCCCGTGCGCGGTTCGACGCTGTACGAGGTGGGCGAGGGTGGCCGGCCGGAGCTGTTCGACGATGGCAGTGGCCGCACCTACCTCATTCCTGGCAACGACGGCAGGGTGATCCCTGCAGCGCCGGCAGCGGGCGGCTCCGGCGGCGGTGGTGGTGCGGCCAACGTGAACGTTCAGGTCATCGTCAACAGCGATGGCACCACCGAAACCACTGCAGATACTTCGCTGATGCAGCAGTTCGGCAGGGAGCTTGGCCAGTTCGTAGAGACCAAGTACCGGCAGCTGCAGCTGAAGGACATGCGCCCTGGCGGCGCCCTGTACGCCATGGGGGCGGGCCGATGACCGACACATTCATCTGGAAGCCCACCAGCAGCGGCGCAGCAACAGCGAACGCGGCGGTGCGCAAGGCGGCCTTCGGCGACGGCTACACCCAAAGAGCGAAGGATGGAATCAATGCGCGAAGCCGCAGTTACCAGCTGACGTTCACCGGCGCTAAGGAGCGCATCGACGCGATCATCGAGTTCCTGGACGCGCACATCGGCCAGTCGTTCTTCTGGACCGGTCCGCGCGGCACCGCGCTCTACACCTGCGATACCCACAACGAACCACTTCCCAACGGGCTGACGCACACCGTCACCGCCACGTTCGAACAGACATTCCAGCCGTAAGGACTTCCCATGTCCCGCCAAATCATTGATACCACCACCAACAACGGGACCTACACGGGAGACCCGGCGAAAACGGCCTTCAACAAGGCAAACGACAACTTCGAAGAGCTGTACCAGCGTATGGAAGGCATGATCGTAGGGAATTACGCCAACAGGCCTGATCCAGCTACGGTCTTCGGCCGCGAGTACTACGCCATCGACGTGAAGGAACGTTATACGCCTGCATATGGCGGGTGGTTGCTGCTCCCGTCGGGGGGCACGGAACTTGGCTTCGCACAAATCTCCAGCAATTTCACCACCACTGCCGTAGTGGACGTCCCAGGGCTGACGGTCACCGTAAAGGTCGGCGAGAACCCGGTCGTCGTTACTTGGGGCGGCACCACCCAGTCAGCCAACGAGTACTACGTGCTGACGCTCTGGGTGGACAACGTCAACGTTAGTCAGATTCTGTTCCGGGGCACCTCCGTCCCAGAGGCGAACGGCAGCTTCATTAACGGCATGCGGGAGTTTCGTGTCGCTGGCCTCACGCCCGGCCAGATGCACACGTTCAAAGTGCAGTTCGGAAGCGTTGGCAGCACTCCCGCGACCCTATATGGGCTGCCCACCGACAAGGCCTTCATCCACGTGAGAACCTGCTGATGCATACCGATACCGCAGTTGGGCGCTATTTCGGCGGCGAACGAGACGTTGTTTGTAGACCACGTGCCAACGGACCGACCCGTCCAGGCGTGCTGATGGTGCATGGGGCTGAGGCGGGTGACGGGGCAATCGATTGGATGGGAATAAAAGCCAGGTGGCCGCTGTTCCACGCTGTCACCGATGCGGGTTACGTGATGGTCAGCGCTGACCTCGGTGGGTCCCGCACGTGGGGCAACGGGACCGCGATGAATCGAATCACGGACGCGGTCAGCTACCTTCACTCGCTCTCGGGTGTCGCGCCCGGGCCGGTCTACCTAGCCTGCCAGTCGATGGGCGGTCTGAATGGCCTGATTTGGGCGTCGAGAAACAAAAGCAGTGTCCGGGCTTTATCGGCAACCATTCCCGTTATCAACCTGACCGACGTCAGGGACAACAGTGCCTACCAAGCGACGATTGACGCTGCATACGCCGGTGGCTATTCACAGGCAGTCTACGGGGCCGCGCATAACCCGCTCACGCTTGCGCAGTCAGGTGCGCTCAACGACGTGCCGATCAAGCTGTGGTACGGCGACTCCGACACGTTGTGCAAGCCTCAGTTTGCACAGCAATTTGCGCTGAGCTGCAACAACTGCGAGGCGGTCAGCTTGAGTGGCGGGCACGAAGAGAGCACGTTTGCGAACTTTGATGAGCAACAGGTCGTCCAGTTCTACCGGGAGCATGAAGGGTGATCACTGCAGACGCCCAACAGCTGGAGCCGGGCGGACGAGTGACGGTTTATGAGCTGGACGCGAGTAGCTTCGGCGCTGACCAGCTATTCTTCCACCAGCACCTACAGACCGGCGTGATCTGGTGGCAGGGGCAGGAGTACGGGGCTTGGCCCATCGAGGCCACGGGCTTCGAGCGCACCAGCGATCAGCCGCCGAACCCGCGCCTGCGCGTGAGCAATATAGATGGCCGCATCGGCGCCCTCTGCCTTCTCTTCGACGACCTGGTCGGGGCGCGGCTCATCCGCCGGCAGACGCTGGTGAAATACTTGGACGCGGCGAACTTCCCTGGCGGCAACCCTACTGCGGATCCGGAAGAGCACTTCCTTGACGAGATCTGGTACATCGAGCGGAAGGTGTCGGAGGACTTCGAGACCATCGAGTTCGAGCTGACCACCGCGATCGACCTCAATGGCGAGCAGCTGCCGGGTCGCCAGATCATCGCCGGGATGTGCGGTTGGATCATCCGTGGCGGCTATCGCGGTCCCTACTGCGGGTACAACGGGCCGGCCGTGGCCGATGCCGACGATAACCCGACGGACGACCCTGCGCTCGACCAGTGCGGGGGCAGGGTGCGGAGCTGCAAGTTGCGGTACGGGGAAACCGAGCCGCTCCCCTACGGCGGAATGCCGGCGGCCGGCCTGCTCCGAACCTGATCTCCTGCACCCCCTGCATATCTCCGCTGCACCTGCAGCGCCGGCCCGCCTTGCGCGGGCTTTTTCAATTGGTGACCCATGCAACAGAGCACCCTGTTGGCAATGCAGGCACACGCCGTGGCCGAATACCCCCGCGAATGCTGCGGACTGGTGGTGGCCACCTCGAATGGCGAGACATACGTCCCGTGCCGCAACCTGGCCGAAACGCCCAGCGAGCACTTCCGTCTCCCGGCCGATGACTACGCTGCGGCCGAAGACCTGGGCGAAGTCCTGGCGGTCGTGCACAGCCACCCGAACGCCGTGGCCACGCCGTCGGACGCCGACCGCACCATGTGCGAAGCCAGCGGCCTGCGTTGGCACATCCTGAGCGTCGGACTGGACGATCACGGTGCGCCCGCAGCGGCGGACCTGCAGTCGATCGAGCCCAACGGTTACTTGGCCCCATTGGTCGGTAGGCAGTTCGTGCATGGCGTTCTGGACTGCTACACCCTTGTGCGCGACTTCTATGCCCGCGAGCTGGGCGTCCGGCTGAACCAGTACGAACGCCAGGACGACTGGTGGAACAAGGGCCAGGACCTCTACAGCATGGACCGGCTGCTGGCCGAGGGCTTCCAGCCGATCACCGGTGAGCTGCAGCGCGGCGACATGATCCTGATGCAGATCCGTTCCGCCGTGCCGAACCACGCCGGCGTCTATCTGGGGGATGGCCAGATGCTGCACCACATGCACGGCCGCCTCTCGGAGAGGGTGCCGTACGGCGGCATGTGGGCTGAGCGAACCCGCTACATCGTCCGCCACCGTGAGGTGCGCCATGACTGAGCGCGTGCGTACCGTGATCCTGTCCGGCCCCTTGGGCCGCGAGTTCGGGCGGGAGTTCCGGCTGGCGGTGAACAGCCCTGCAGAGGCCGTGCGCGCGCTCTGCATCATGGTGCCTGGCTTTCAGAAGTTCCTCGCGACAGCCAAGCAAAAGGGGCTTGAGTTCGCCGTGTTCATCGGGCGGCAGAACCTCAGCGTACAGCAGCTGCATGATCCGCCCGGCGGTGACGTGATTCGCATCGCGCCGGTCTTGGTCGGCGCAAAGCGCGGCGGAGTGCTGCAGACCATCGTAGGCGTCGTACTCATCGTGGTCGGCGTGGTCCTCAATCTCTACACCGGCGTGAGCGGCACGCCCTTCATCAACCTCGGAATCAGCATGGTGGCGGGTGGCATCGTCCAGATGCTGTCGCCCCAGCCAAAGGGCCTGGGCGCCAAGGACAGCGCCGAGAACGCGCCGAGCTACAGCATGAACGGTACGGTCAACACCCAGGCGCAGGGCAACCCGGTGCCACTGGCATATGGTGGGCACGATACGAAGGGCATGCTCATTGGTTCTGCTGTCATCAGCGGCGGCATCTTGGCAGAGGATCAGCAATGAACCTTGCTGCGGCCTATCACTTCCCCGGCACCGAGCTGGCCCTGACGACCGCGTGCCGGGAGATTATCGGCGCAGGCGGGAAGAGCGGGAGCAACGCTCGTACGCCTGTCGAGACCCCGGATAGCCTCCGCTCCATTGCGCGCGCACGCATCTTGGACCTGCTCTCGGAGGGCGAACTGCGCGGCTTGGTTGCCGGCAACCAATCGGTTTACCTGGACCAGGTCCCGGTCCAGAACGCCGATGGCTCGCTCAACTTCGAAGCTGTGCGCCTGGACACACGATCTGGCACGCAGGACCAGGAGCACATCGCCGGCTTCCCGTCGGTGGAGAACGAGATTGCGGTCAACGTCGAACTGCGCAGCGACAACCCTGTCGTGCGTACCGCAAGTGGCTCTGACCTCTCGGCTGTGCGCCTTCGCTTCGGCATTCCCGCTCTGCAGAAGGCCAACACCGAGAACGGCGATACCAACGGGTACTCCATTACCTACGCCGTGGATCTCGCCGTCGATGGCGGCGCGTACGGCAACGTGCTGGTGGACACCATCACTGGCAAGACCACGACCCAGTACGAGCGCAGCGTTCGAATCGACCTGCCCGAGGGCTCGCAGTGGCAGATCCGAATCCGGAGGCTGACGCCCAACGCCAATAGCTCGACCGTCGCCGACACCATGAACGTCCTGTCGATGACCGAGGTTATCGATGCCAAGCTCCGCTACCCCAACTGCGCGCTGGTGGCCATCGAGGTCGACGCCAGCCAGTTCCAGAACATCCCGACGCGCGCGTACCGGGTCTGGGGCCGAATCGTTCGAGTCCCAAGCAATTACGACCCGATCACCCGCACCTATTCCGGGGTGTGGGATGGCACCTTCAAGCCAGGCTGGACCAACAACCCTGCTTGGGCATTCTTCGACATCGTGACCATGGATCGGTTCGGCCTCGGCCACCGGATCTCAATGGACCTGGTGGACAAGTGGCGCCTATACCAGATCGCCCAGTACTGCGACCAGTTGGTCAGCGACGGCCAAGGCAACATGGAGCCGCGCTTCACCTGCAGCCTGTATATGCAGACCCGTGCGGATGCCTACAAGGTCCTGCAGGACATGGCGTCCATGTTCCGGGGCATCAGCTTCTACGCCGCCGGACAGGTGATGGCTTCGGCCGACATGCCTGCGGACCCCGTCTTCACCTATAGCCAAGCCAACGTTATCGACGGCCGCTTCGTGTACGAAGGGACTGGCCGCAAGGCCAGGCACACCGCAGCTCTGGTGTCCTGGACCGACCCTGACGACTTCGGGCGACAGAAGGTCGAGACGGTGCAGTACCTGCCGGGTGTCCAGCGCTACGGCATCCAGCAGACCGAAGTCACGGCCATCGGCTGTCATTCCCGCTCGCAGGCGCAGCGCGTCGGCAACCACATCCTCTACACCGAGAACCTCGAAACGGAAACGGTGTCGTTCGGCGTCGGGCTGGACGTGCTCAACTGCATGCCGGGCGACATTATCCAGGTGGCGGACCCCAAGCGAGCGGGGAGGCGAAATGCCGGCCGCATCAAGAGCGCGGGTCCCGACACGCTGGTCCTGGACAAACTGCCAGAGGTGATCGGCCCAGGCGACACGCTGCGCGCCACGCTGCCGAGCGGGCGCACTGAAGCGAGGACCGTAGAGCAGGTCGTGGGCAACACGGTGACCGTAACTGCTCCTTGGAGCGCGGTGCCCGTTGCCCAGTCCATCTGGTCGCTCGAGAGCAGCGAGCTGGTCTTGCAGCAGTTCCGCGTACTGGCCATCAGCGAGAACCCAATCAACGAGGAAGGGGGCATCACCTATCGCGTGACGGCCCTGAAGCACGTGCCCGGGAAGTACGCCGCGATCGACGACGGCACCCGCCTGGACCAGCTGCCGGTCAGCATCATTCCGCCGAGCGTCCAGACGCCGCCGACCAACGTGCACCTGAGCGCCCACTCGGTGATCGACCAAGGCATGGCCACGCACGTTCTGACCATTGCGTGGGATGCCGCGCCCAATGCGATCGCATACGACGTGGAATGGCGGCGCAACGATCTGGACTGGGTCCGGGCGGGGCGCGTTTCCAGCGCCAGCATCGAAATCCGTGGCATCTACACCGGCAACTACATCGCCCGGGTGCGCTCGGTCAACGCGCTCAACGCTGTGTCGCTCCCCGCGATGAGCGCCCTCACGCTGATCGAGGGAAAGACCACGCCGCCGCCGGCGGTCACGTCGCTGTCCACCACCAGCCTCGTGTTTGCCATTGGGCTCGAGTGGGGGTTCCCGCCAGGCGCGACCGACACGCAGCGCACCGAGATCTGGTACGGCCCTTCACCGAATCTTGCATCGCCGTCCACAATCAAGCTCGGCGACTTCGCCTATCCGCAGAGCAAGCACGAGATCAATGGCCTTGCCGCCGGCACTCGGTTCTTCTTCTGGGCCAGGCTGGTGGATCGGTCGGGCAACGTGGGGCCTTGGTATCCGGGGGAACTCTCGGCAGGTGTGATGGGCGAGGCCAGCACCGACCAAACCGAGTACGACGAGTACTTCTCGGGCCGCATTAGCGAGAGTGCGCTGGGACAGGACCTCCTTACCAAGATCGACTCGATCGATCAGATTGTTCCGCTGATCTGGGACCCCGACGCAACCTATGAGCCTGGCCAGACGGTCATCTATGCCGGCCATATATGGTCCTGGCAGGGCACGGACCCGGGCAACGAAGAGCCGCCTGGAACCCAGTGGCTGGACGTCGGTGACGCTATATCGGAGGCTGGAGCGCTTGTAGGCCGCGTCGACCAGATCGAGCTGGAGATCACCAACATCGATGGCGAGGTTAATGCGCAGGGGCAGAAGCTTGATGGCCTCTTCGTACAGCTCGACGTCGATGCGGCGGGGGACACCGACTGGGGTGCAGGCGATACCGATGTCTACGCCGGGACGATCACCATCCAATCCGTGATCGCCACTGGTGATCTGGCTCAGGCGAAACGCATTGATCAGGTCAACGCTGGTTTGGCCGGGGTCAGTGCAGCCGTGCAGCAGGAGTCGGTCGCCCGCGCCACTGGAGACTCGGCGCTAGCACAAAGCATCATCACCGTGCAGGCCAGCCTGCAACAGACGAACTCCGACCTCGAAGAAACGACAGCGTCCGTGTCCCAGGTCTCCCAAGCGGTGGTAAACCTTGACGGCCAGGTGAGCGCCACCTACACGATCCGCGCTCAGGTTGCCCAAGGAGGGCAGATCTACGCCTCGGGTATGGGCTTGGGTGTGGAGCAGCAGTCTGACGGCAGCTACCAGTCGCAGATTCTGATGCAGGCCGACCGGTTTGCCGTGATCAATGTGGTCAACGGCAATATCACCTCGCCTTTCGTCGTCCAAGGCGGTCAGACCTTCATCAGCCAGGCCTTGATCGGAACTGGCTGGATCCAGAACGCCATGATCGGTGACGTTATTCAGTCGAACGCCGTCGGCGCGGGGGGGCAGCCGCGGTGGAAGCTTGACAAGAACGGCACGCTTACCATGAACGGCCCTGTGAATGGCGGATACCTGAGGGTCACCGACAGCGTTATTGAGGTCTTCGACGCGAACAACGTGCGACGGGTCCGGATGGGGATTTGGCAGTGATTGCGGGGCTGGAAGTGAATGACGCCGCGGGGCGTCCTGTGGTCGATGTCACGAACCGATTGCCGCGCACCCTGGGCAGCGTCTGGACGGGGACCAGCGACGGATCGCTCGGCCATGCGGGGTTCTCGCAGGGCGAACCGTGGTTCGCGATGCTGGGGCAGGAGGTAGGTAACGTGTCGCCGGAGATCTCGTTCTCCGGAACCACCATGTCGTGGACGTTCCAATCCGCACTCACGGCCTATCGGGAGAGTTGCTTGATTCTGTATGGGGTGTACTGATGACCGCCGGCCTGACCATTGTTAACGGCAGCAACACCGTGCAGATCGATGAGAACTACAAGAACCTGGCGCTGGCGAGCAAGGTCGCAATCTCAACGACGATTACCCCGGGTGGATCCAACTGGGGCAACTACCAGCACGCCGACGTCGTATACACGTCCAGGTACGCTGAGCCGCCGATGGTTGCCGTCGAGGCGTCGGAGGCGAGCTTTGTAATGTTGCTTTCGGCGTCTGGGAACACATTCACCTACCGGATCGTCTTCTTGGCAGCTGGATCAACTGTCGCTGGAACCTTTTGGATCTTTGATCAGCCGCCGCCGGCGTCATCGAGCACCTTCGGGCTGCAGGTGTGTGATGCGCAAGGGCGTCTGACGTTCGACGCCTTGTTCCGATACGCGCGGGTGGTGGGACGGATGAGCATTCCGTTTCAGAACTCGGCTGACCCCGACCAGCAGTTTGTGGTTCCAACCGGGCGGAAGTACATCGCGGTCCAGTCGGTCTGCGGGACTTACGCCCAGTCCAATCCTATCTCGATTCCTGGGCAGCCACCTTCATTCGATAGAGTGATAGTGATGCGCATGATCAGGAATGCACCTGGCCTACTGCAGACGTCCAAATACACCTTCAGCTATCAGATGTCGTTCGCCATGCCCAGCCTTCGCCGCACCGCTGAATACACGATACTGGACATGACGGACGCATAGGTCACCAGCGGCCGTAGGTGCCGATCTCAGCTCTTGGCCGCGCAGCTGCTGTCGCCGGCGTGATCGTGCGGCCAGGAGTGGGGTATCGTATGTGCATGAAAAAGCGACACTCCTTGATTTCCATGGCTTTCGTCGCCGCTATGACTGCGGCATGGGGCACCGTCACCGTCAGTGCTGCATCGGTTCCACCACCTCCGATGGAACCTGCATCGCATTCGAGTGCGATCCGAGGTCAAGATTGCCTCGCGGCTGTTGTAGAGGATTTGAAGAAGGGGTGGCCGGATAACTCCGCAGTGAACATCGTTGCCTTTGGCCATAGCGTTCCTGCAGGGTATGGAGACGCGCCGACTGTGCATAAGCGCGACGCTTATCCACGATTGCTGGAAGATGCTTTGGTAGAGGCGTATCCGACGGCTGTTCTGAATGTGATCACCGCCGCTGTCGGTGGGGACAATTCGACGCGCGGCTTGGTCAGGCTGCAGCGAGAGGTCTTGGACTTCCATCCGAGGTCGGTATCGATAGATTTCGGCATGAACGACTTGGTGATACCCCTGACCGAGGCAAGGGCGAACCTTACAAGCATCGTAGAGCAGATTCGAAACGTCGGCGCTTGCCCGGTACTGGTGACCCCGACTTGGTACGTAGGTGCGGACGAGCCGGACAATGCCAAGAACCTCAAAGCGCAAGTTGCGATGATCCGTGACCTTGGCGCTGCTTTGGACGTTCCGGTCGCCGATGCGCAGAAGGCGTTTGCCGACTTCCCCGGCGACAAGGCCTCGCTGATGGCTACGTCGAACCATCCAAACCGGAAAGGGCATGAGCTGATCGCCGGCCAACTGGTCCCGATCTTCGTGCCCGCGATCTCGGCCGGCCCTACCCGATAGGCTGCAGCAGGCTCTCAGTGTTGCTGCGTGGCGTGTTGACGGCGCGGCTGACCCGGTAGGCCTCCATTGCGGGTGCCTCGCTGGCCAGGAGCATTGCCATGGCCTCATCGGCGTCGGCCGTCATCCACTCGGCGGCTTGGCCGGGCGCCAGCCATACAGGCATCCGATCATGGATGTCCGCTGATACGCCGCTGCTATCGCCGGTGATCACGGTGAAGGTGCCCAGGTTGTCCTCGCCGAGCAGCTGGCTCGAGTCTTCCCAAAGCCCGGCAGCCCACAGTGGCGTGGCCGCGTGGATGAACCACGGATCCTTCTTCTGATCCACCGGGCTCACCGACCACTCGTAATACCCCGCCATCGGAATCAGGCACCGCCGCGCCTTGAAAGCGCTGCGGAACGCCGGCTTCGTGGCCACGGTCTCGATGCGGGCGTTGATGGTCGAGCCTTGGAGGCCCTTCGCCTTGGCCCAGAACGGGAGCAGCCCCCACGCCAGCCGCTGGGCGATCAGCCCCTCGCCCCGGTCGAGCACCACGGTCGCGCGCTGGGTCGGCGCCAGGTTGTAGCTGGCCGGCATCGACAGCAGGTCGCCAACCAGCTGGGGGAAGCCCAAGCTGGCTGCATCGCGGATCGGGGTTTGGACGAATCGGCCGCACATGACGCGGAACATACCCTACCGTTTATCCGAAATCCGTCGCGCCGCGTACACGCCGCCCGCCGACGGGTGTAGGGTCGCGCCTATCGGGGGGGCCGATAATCAGGGAGGGAGGCACGATGCCTCTGCACGCGCTCGTTTACTGCAGCCAGGCTTTGCCCGGGCTGACCCTATACCAGATCGACGAACTGGCCAAGGATGCCGCTGCGCACAACCTCATCGCGGGCGTGACGGGGGTTCTGCTCACGGACGGCAAGAAGTTCCTCCAGTACATAGAGGGGCCGGAAGAGGGCGTCGCACTGGCGTACTCCCGGATCACCAATGCCACCAGCCACATGAGCATCGTGGAACTCGGCCGCAGTCGGGGCGGCCCCCGTCGCTTCCCGTACTGGTCGATGCGTTGGCTGCCGGTTGAGCCCGAGGACCTTCGCATAGCTGAAGTGAGCGACTGGAGGGGCTTGCCGTTCCGGGAGGAAGTAGACATGAATCAGGTGCCAACTGGCGTTGAGAGGATGACCTACCTGGTTGACCCCTACGTCGGCTTGGGGCCGATCATGGGACCAGGCGGCAGCGCGCTGTTCTGACAAACGACTCACTTTTTCGCCTCCTTCACAGCGCGGGAGAGACATTCCGCTCCAGTGACGGGGGAGACATCCTGGCCGTACTGGCAGGCTAGCTCCGAAGGACGTCTGGCGGATTCGCAGGCACTCCCTTGCCGTAATAGATTGGCTGGGCGTGGCCTGCGGATCCGCCGATGGTCGATCCGTAGCCAGCGTCGCATCGCCTGAGACCTGGAGCCGTAGGATTGCCGCCCATGCTCCCGCCCGACTTTCGCTGGCATGCCGTCGGCACTGCCCCATTCGACCAGCCCAACTCGCTGCTGCTGGACAGCACCGAAGTGCTGCGCCTACATCGACGGGTGGACGGCACCTGGTGGGTGAGCTTGAACAACCAGCGCGACGACTGGAACCTCCGGAAGCACCGAGAGTGCAGCAGCTACGCGCAGGGCAAGGCCGGTGCCGAGCTGTGGGCCGAACGACACCAGGTGCGGCTGCGCGCCGAGGTGGACCAGAGAATCAAGCGACTGAAGGCCAACAAGCCCTTCCTGATGCGCTGACGCTCCACAGTCAGCTGCGGTTGCCGCCGGCGCACGCTGTGCGACCGCGCCCATTCAACATGGCCGGATGACGAAAGCAGACATCGGCAAGGCGCGCTGGGCGCGCGCGCGGGCGGCTTCGCTATGGCAGCAGGCCGACGCCCTGGACCTCGATCGAAGCGGCGACTGGCGCGCGTGGGCGCAGCGGAACAGGGGAGCTGCACGGCTTCGCGCCGAGGCGGCACGATTCGAGAGCATCGCGAGCCGACTGGATCCCTGCGCGTTTGACGAAGCAGCGTGAGTTTGAGATGGCGTGCTTAGGGTTAGAACTTCTGCTTAGCGGCGCGACATTCGCCCCACATTTCCGCCTTCTGACCACTGACGTGGCCTTCCTTCGTGAGCGCAAGCGTGCCGGTGTATCGATCAATGGACAGCCAATAGCGCTGACCACTGGCGCCCGTCACCGTGCCCGAGAATTCACCATCCGACACCTTCACAGTCCCCTCGACAAGCTCAGACAGCGTGTGAAATTCAGCTCTTCCCGTCTGGGTATCGACATTGATGAGAATTTGAACTGGAGACCCTTGGGCATAGGTCGAGGGAGTATTGACCTCGCATATGAGTGGCGCACCTTGGGCTGCAACTGGCGCCAGCAGGATTGCGGCGACTATAGCTCTCATAGCTGGGCTCCATCCGGTCTGGGGGAAGTAGATCATGCCGCCCGCAGTTGCACCACGCCTCCGTGTCGAAGCCGGTCGAGGTAGTCGGCCCATTCCTGCATCATCCGCACCCGCTCCGCCAGGTGCGTGGTGCGGTTGTAGGCGCGACCGTTAGGATCTTTGACCGCGTGGGCCAGCTGGTGCTCGATGATGTCCGGTCGGAAGCCCAGAACCTCGTCCAGCAGCGTGCGAGCTGTGGCGCGGAACCCGTGCCCGGTGACCGTATCCTTGTCGAAACCCATGCTCCGTAAAGCGGCGAGGACTGCCACCTCCGACATCGGGCGGGAGTCCGTGCGCAAGCCTGGGAACACGTACCGGCCGGCATAGTCCGTAGGCATCGTTTCCTTCAGGTCCCGCAGGATGTTCACAGCCTGCCGGGCCAGCGGCACCACGTGGGGCTGGCGCATCTTCATCCTGCCGGCGGGGATGCTCCATAGGGCCGCGTCCAGGTCGACCTCCGTCCATTCTGCCGCGCGCAGCTCAATCGGGCGAACGAACACCAGCGGCATCAGCTTCAGGGCGGCGCTGACGACGCCCATGCCCCGGTACGCGTGCAGAGCCCGCAGCAGGCCGCCCAGCTGGACCGGATCCACCACCGCCGCATGGTTACGCTCGGGCGCCGGAACCAGCGCGCCGCGTAGGTCCTGCACTGGATTCCGTTCGGCCCGGTCGGTGGCCACGGCATACCGCATGACTTGTCCGCAGTTCTGCATCACGCGGTGCGCCGACTCGAATGCCTCGCGTGCCTCCATCTTCCTGGCTATGGCGAGGAAGTCCGACGCCTTCAGGTCGGCCGCGCGCCGCGCCCCAATGGCCGGGAACACGTCGTTCTCGAACCAGGCCACCACCTTCCTCTCGTACCCGGGCACCCACTGGCGGCCGCGCAGCCACTCCCGGGTGATCGACTCGAAGCTGTCGACGGGTATGCCGGCGGGGGAGGCAGCCACCGCTTTGCGCTGCAGGCCCGGGTCGAGGCCGGAGCGCAGCAGGCGCCTGGCGTCGTCGCGCGCCTCGCGGGCGCTGGCCAGGGTGACGTCCGGGTACAGCCCCAGCGTCAGCAGCTTCTCCTTCCCAGCGACCCGGTACTTCCAGCGCCAGCTCTTGGCGCCGGCCGTGGTGATCAAGAGGTAAAGGCCGCCGCCGTCAGCCAGCTTCTGTGGCTTGTCGGAGGGCTTGGCGCGACGGATTGCGACGTCGGTCAGGGGCATGGGGGTATCGGGTTTTGGGGCGGAGGCGATACCCCAAGATATACCCCCACAGTCGCATGGGCTGCAACGGATACCCCCGGACTGCACTGGACAAAAAGAAAGCCGAGAGGCCCGTTTTATAAGGCTTTCTCGGCTTCTGTGGGCCCCGTGGGACCCAGCGTTGGTGGAGGTGGGCGGAATTGAACCGCCGTCCGAAGGCACTCCATCCCCGGTTCTACATGCTTAGCTCACCGTTCGGTGTCGTCCTGAAGAAGTACGGTGTGCGAAACGCACTCCAGGATCAGCCTGCTTTAGGTTAGGTCGTGACTGACAGGCAGCCATCACAACCGATTCCATGATAATGACCCTACACCGACGAGCACGGACACAAGTGGGTTCGGGGCTCCGCCTAAGTCGGCAGAAGGTAACTCAAACAGCTTTTAGGCTGCGAGAGCGACCGGAGCGTAGTTGTCGTCGTTGGCAACTAGAGTTTTGCCGCTGGATTTACGAGGAAAGCTGCCCCCTCGGCATGCACCAAGTAACTTCACAACCCTCGTCGAAACCAATGCACCCCCGGTTTCTTCAAGACCTGCAAGCTGTCCAGCGACCCGGACATTACTTGACGGGCCCGATGCTACTCCAATTCAGCTGAACAGTCACCCGAAAGCGTCAGGGGCCTGTCGGCTTTACCTGCCTTCACGCTGGCGCTTGCTGTCGGCCTGGTGCTTGGCCCGGACCTTGCGGTCGTGGTTGGCGGCATTGCGCTGGGTCATGGCCTGCTTGCGGGCTTCGGGTTCGGCCCGGGCCATCAGGGCCTCGATCCGGGCCACCAGGCGGCGGTGCTCGAGGGAGTCGTAGCTCTGGTTTTCGGAGGCGATCCGCTTGGCGTTGCGCAGGGTGTAGGTCAGCACCTTGAGCAGGGCGGCCGGGTCCATGGCGCGCGCCAGCTCGCCGAAGATGGTCTCGTAGGCGGCCACGTCGGCCTGGAGCGTGGTGGTGGGGTCCGCGGTGGGGGCGGATTCCAGGGTGGTTTCTTCGGTCACGGGGACGCTCCGGGGTATTCGGGGGTAAAGCGGCCGGGAAGAGCCCGGCGCTGCATTGAGAAATCAGGCGTCGCGGTTGTGGCGGCGCATGGTGCGCTGCTTTTCGCGGGCCCAGTCGCGGTCCTTTTCGGCGTCGCGCTTGTCGTGGGTCTGCTTGCCCTTGGCCAGCGCCACTTCCAGCTTGATCTTGTTCTTGCTCCAGTACATCGCGGTGGGCACGATGGTGTAGCCGTCACGCTCGACCTTGCCGACCAGCTTGTCGATCTCCGCGCGGTGGAGCAGCAGCTTGCGCTCCCGGCGGTCGTTGGCGACCACGTGGGTGGAGGCCTGGATCAGCGGGGTGATCTGGGCGCCGATCAGGAAGATCTCGCCGTCCTTGACGTAGGCATAGGCGTCGATGATGTTGCCGCGGCCGGCGCGGATCGACTTGACCTCCCAGCCCTGCAGGGCCAGGCCGGCCTCGTAGCGGTCCTCCAGCGAGTACTCGTGGCGGGCACGCTTGTTGAGCGCGATGGTTTTGTTGGCCGTCGCGTTCTTTGCTTTATCCTTGGCGCTGTTCTTGCTCATTTACCTATTGTCTCCGATTCGGGCCCCACGTGGTCGATTCGCCAGCCAAGCCATCGCATGCCAACCATCAAACGTAGTGCCCTGGTCGAACATTCGGCTGCCCGCATGTTCGACCTGGTCAATGATATCGACGCCTACCCGCGCCGCTTCCGCTGGTGCTCGGCCGCGCAGGTCCTGGAAACGGGTCCGGACCGGGTGGTGGCGCGGCTGGATCTGGGCCTGGGGTCGTTTTCGACCTGGTTCATGACCGAAAACACCCTGCAGCGTCCGCACCATATTGATATGCAGCTGCGTGATGGACCCTTCAAGCGCCTGCACGGCCGCTGGGAGTTCCATTCGCTGGCCGAGGACGCCTGCAAGGTGACCCTGACCCTGGAGTTCGAACCGAACTCGCGCCTGCTCGGGCCGGCGCTGGCGCTGGGCTTCCAGGGCCTGGCCGACCGCATGGTCAATGATTTCGTCCGTGTCGCCGACACGCAGGACTGAGCGGTGATCCGGGTGGAGGTGGTGCTGGCCTGGCCAGAGCGGGTGAAATCACGCCTGCTGGAGCTGGGCGAGGGCGCTACCGTGGGCGAGGCGGTTGCGGCGGCCGGGATCGAGGGGAGTGCGGATTGCCCGGCCATGGCTGTGCATGGGGTGCTGGCGAAACCCGGCCAGGTGCTTCGTGACGGTGACCGGGTGGAGCTGTTGAGGCCGTTGGTGGCGGACCCCAAAGACAATCGGCGGCGGCGGGCTCGCGAACGGTGATAGCGGCCGGGCAGAGCCCGGCGCTACTTAGCCGTTCCGATTACCGGCCGCGCTGCTTCTTCTTGTCCTTGGCCAGGTTGCGGCCGAACTGGCGCACCTGGTCGCGGGCCAGCTGGGCGTCGTTGTTCGGGAAGAAATCACCCTCCCAACGGGTCACCTGGTCGTTCTCGAAGAACACCACGAAATTCTTGGTCTCGGTCCGGCCCAGGCGGTCCAGCCGCTGGCTGGCCGTGTAGTCCCAGCGCTGGGCGTGGAACGGGTCGTCGATGGAGGGGGTGCCAAGCAGGGCGTTGACCTGCTGCTTGCTCTGGCCCACCTGCAGCTGACCGACGGACTGCTCCCGGATCAGGTTGCCCTGGTAGATGGGTTGCTTGTAGATGATGCCGCAGCCCGTGGTGGACAGGGCAACGGCGGCGACCAGCAGGAGATTGCGCATCGGGAATGGCGTTTGGGGAAATCCAGTCGATGATACACTCCGAACGTGTCGCCGCGACCCGATCCGAGGCAGCTGGCGCTAAATCGCCAATGAACGGAGACCTATGGAAACCCACGACCTGCGCAAAGTTGGCCTGAAGGTGACCCATCCGCGTATGCGGATCCTTGCCCTGCTCGAGCAGCGGGACGCCCAGAAGCACCAGCACCACATGACGGCCGAAGACATCTACCGCCAGCTGCTGGAGCACGGCGACGAGATCGGCCTGGCCACGGTGTACCGGGTGCTGACCCAGTTCGAGGCCGCCGGCCTGGTGCTGAAGCACAATTTCGAAGGCGGCCAGGCCGTTTACGAACTGGACCGCGGCGGCCACCACGACCATATGGTCGACGTGGACTCGGGCAAGATCATCGAGTTCGAGAGCCACGAGATCGAGGAACTGCAGCGCAAGATCGCCGCAGACCACGGCTACGAGCTGGAAGAGCACTCGCTGGTGCTCTACGTGCGCAAGAAGCGCAAGTAACCTGCGGTTGCCTGCGCCCCTGAAAACCCCGGCCACGCCGGGGTTTTTTCATTTTCCGGGCACTGCCTGCAGGTCCACCGCCTCGGCCATGGCCCGGTTGCCGGCGTCGCTCGGGTGCAGGTGGTCGCCGGAGTCGAAGGCCTGCGCCATCCGCGCCGGATCGGCCGGGTCGCGTAGGGCCTGGTCGAGGTCGATCACCGCGTCGAACGGGGCGTCGGTGCGCAGCCAGGCGTTCAGTTGCTGGCGGAGCCTGTCCTTATCCGGTTGGTAGTAGCCTTCCAGCGGCGTCCCGGAGAGTGCCCCGACGAATGGCAGCAGGGTGGCTGCGACAACCCGCACCCCGGCGGCATGGGCGCGTTCAACCAGCTGGCGGTAGCCGGCCTGCAGTTCGGCCAGTGACGGCTGCGGCTGGTCCGGCGCGAAGGCCGTGCCCGGCCAGCTGATGTCGTTGATCCCGATCAGCACGATCGCCGTGGTGACACCGGCCTGGTCCAGCACGTCACGCTGGAAGCGGCCCAGCACCGATTCGCCCATGCCGTCACTCAGCAGGCGGCCGCCGGAAATGCCGGCATTGACCACCGCCACCCCCTTCGGTGAGAGCCGACTGGCCAGGTGGTCGGTCCAGCGCTGGTCGCGGTCCAGGCTGGCGGTGGCGCCGTCGGTAATCGAATCGCCGATCACCACCACGCTGCGCGCGGACGCGGGGGCCTCGACCTCGATGCCGGTCACGAACAGGCGGGCGGTGGTTGGCGTGCTGTCGCGCAGGGCGCTGGCCCGGGACTGGTTGCCCGGCGCGATCGCACTGGTCTGGCGCCCGTCCCAATGGAAGGTCTGCAGCGGCGTGGGGCCGGGCACGTACACGTCGACCTGCACCGCCTGCAGGGCTTCGGTGCGCAGCGCGACCGGGTCGCTGAGGCGCTCCTGCCCGGGGGCGATCTCGATGCCGGGGTGCCCGTCGAAGGCGAGCGCCACGGGCCGGGCTCCTGCTGCGCTGGCCACGCTGGCGGAACCGATCTTGAGCGGCGCCGTGCCGTAGGCATTGCTCAGTCGTACCCGCAGGCGCGGGCCGCCCAGGCTGATCCGCGCGGTCTGGCGGAAGGTCTGGTCGTTCAATGCCGGCGGAAGGTTCGTGGGAAAGATGAAGTCGGAACCCCACACCGGCTGCGGGCTGGCCTGCCAGCTGGCCACCCAGTGCGGCGGCGGTGCGGCCCGGGCCGGGTACGGCGCAACGGCGGCGAAGGCGATCAGGGTGGCGGCGATAAAGGGAACCAGGGGGCGCATGACAGGCATCCAGAGGAAGAGGAGGCCATCGTGCGCGGCACTCCATCTGTGAACTAGACTGCGTGCGGACAATCATCTGTGAACTGGATTCGCCAATGCCGACGCCTGACATCAACCGTTCCGGCCAGCTGGAGATCTTCGTGCGGGTGATCGAGGCCGGCAGTTTTTCGGCGGCGGCGCGCGCGCTGGACATGACGCCTTCGGCGGTCAGCAAGCTGGTGGCGCGGCTGGAGCAGCGGCTGGGTACGCGCCTACTGCAGCGATCGACCCGCCAACTCCAGCTCACGCCTGAGGGCTGCGCTTTCTACGAGCGCGGCCTGCGCGTGCTGGCCGACCTGGACGAGGCCGAGCGCTGTGCCAGCGCGCATGCCGAACCGCGGGGGCGGCTGCGGGTGAACAGCAACGTGCCGTTCGGGCACCACTTCCTGCTGCCGCTGCTGCCGGCGTTCCTGGAGCGGCATCCGCAGGTGGGCGTGGACCTGGTGCTGACCGACGAGGTGATCGACCTGCTCGAGCAGCGCACCGACGTGGCGGTGGGGGCCGGGCCGTTGAAGAGCTCGAGCCTGGTCGCCCGGCAGCTGGGGTCGACCCGGATGATGATCGTGGCCGCGCCGGGCTATGCGGCACGGCATGGGCTGCCGCGCGATGCGGTGGAACTGCTGGCGCACAACCGGCTGGATATCGGCCATGCGCGGGCGCAGACCGGTTGGCCGGTACTGCATGGGGGGCAGGTACAGGTGGTGCCGCCCAGCGGCAATGCGCGCGCCAGCGATGGCGAGGCGTTGCGTCGGCTGGTGGTGGCCGGGCTGGGGCTGGCCCGGTTGGCGGCGTTCCAGGTGCAGGCCGATGTGGCGGCCAGAAGGTTGGTGCCGGTGCTGGAGGACGCCAATCCCGGCGACCGCGAGGAGGTGCATGCGGTGTTCGTGGGGCAGGGGGGGTACCTGCCGCTGCGGGTGCGGGCGTTGTTGGATTTTCTGGTGGAGCGGGTGGATCTGGGGGCGCCTGTGGGGTGAAGCAGCGGGGCAGAGCCCCGCTCTACGCCTGGAGGAGCTTGCGGGCGGCGGCCCGGGCTTCCTTGGTGACTTCCACGCCGCCGAGCATGCGTGCCAGTTCTTCTTCGCGGGCGCGGGCGTCCAGCTTTTCGACCGCGCTCTGGGTCATGCCTTCCACCGGGGCCTTGCTGACCCGGTAGTGGGCGTGGCCCTTGGAGGCGACCTGCGGCAGGTGGGTGACGCACAGCACCTGGCGCTTTTCTCCCAGCGCACGCAGTTTCTGGCCGACGATGTCGGCCACCGCGCCACCGATGCCGGAATCGACTTCGTCGAAGACCATGGTCGGTACCGCGTCCAGGCCCAGCGCGGCCACTTCGATCGCCAGCGAGATGCGCGAGAGCTCGCCGCCGGAGGCGACCTTGCGCAGTGCGCGCGGGGGCTGCCCGGCGTTGGCCGCGACCAGGAATTCGACCCGCTCGGCCCCGTTCGGGTCCGGCTTGGCCGCCGCGTGCGGTTCGATCTCGATCAGGAACTGGCCGCCGCCCATGCCGAGCTCGCCGATCAGGGTGGTGGTGGTCTCCGACAAGGCCTTGGCGGCCGTGCTGCGGCTGGTACTGAGGGTGGCGGCCACAGCCTGCCACTGCCCGGCGGCGCGCTCGATCTCGCCGGCCAGCGCCTGCAGGCGGGTGTCGGCGCCGCGCAGCTGCTCAACCTCGGCCTCCATTGCGTCGCGGTGCTCGGCCAGGCCTTCCATCGGCACGCGGTGCTTGCGGGCCAGGTCGTGCAGGCGGCCCAGCCGGCGTTCGATGTCCTCGAACTGCTCGGGGTCGGCGTCCAGGTCGTCGTGGACGCGGTCGAGCAGGGCCAGGGCTTCGTGCAGCTGGATCACCGCGCTGTCCAGCAGCGCGTCCACCTCGCCCAGCCGGGCGTCGTGCTCGGCCACGCGTGCTAGGTCGTGCCGGGTCTGCTGCAGCAGCTGCAGCACCGACACGTCATCGTCGCCATTGAGGCGTGCGGCGGCCACGTCGCAGGCGCTGACCAGCGCCCCCGCATGGGCCTGGCGGCGGTGGCTGCTGCCGAGCGCGGCGATCGACGCCGGCTCCAGGTCTTCGCGCTGCAGTTCGCCGAGCTGGTGTTCGAGGAAGCCGATGCGGTCGCTGACATCGCCCTGGCGCGAGAGCGCGTCGGCTTCGTCCACCAGTGCCTGCCAGCGCGCGGCCGCCTGGCGCACCTGGGCGCGTTCGGCGTCATTGCGCGCATAGGCGTCCAGCAGGGCCAGCTGCGACGGCCGCGCCAGCAGCGCCTGCTGCTCGTGCTGGCCGTGGATCTCGACCAGCATGCCGGCCAGTTCGCTCAGCTGCGAGAGGGTCACCGGGCGCCCGTTGATCCAGGCGCGCGAGCCGCCGTCGGCGCGGATGATCCGGCGCAGCTGGCACTGTTCGTCGTCGTCCAGCTCGTTCTCGCGCAGCCAGCGCCGGGCCGGGGCGTCGTCGCCGGGGGCGAATTCGGCCGACAGCTCGGCGCGCGCCGCGCCGTGGCGGACCACGCCGCTGTCGGCGCGCAGGCCGGACAGGAAGCCCAGCGCGTCGACCATCAGCGACTTGCCTGCGCCGGTCTCGCCGGAAACCACGGTCATGCCCGCGCCGAACTCCAGTTCGGTGGCGCGGACCACGGCAAAATCCTTGATCGATAGATGTCTGAGCATGGTGTTCGTTTCTTGAGCCGCGCAACGCTAGCATGGGAGGGGCAGGCCGTGCTCCTGTCATTATCCAGTCCCGCGTCTCACAGGTTGATTCCATGCACCCGTCCGCGCCCCATCTCGCCCCGCGCGCCCGCCACCTGCTGCGGACGCTGATCGCGCGCCATATCCAGGATGGCGAGCCGGTCGGGTCGCAGACCCTGGCGCGGCTGGCCGGGCTGGACGTGAGCCCGGCGACCATCCGCAACATCCTTGGCGACCTGGAAGACCTCGGCCTGCTCAGCTCGGCGCACGTCTCGGCCGGGCGCGTGCCCACCGCGCACGGCTACCGGGTGTTCGTGGACAGCCTGGTCAAGATGCAGCCGCCGGGCGAGGGCGAGCTGAGCCGGCTGCGCAGTGAGCTCTCGAGCGGGGCGGGCACCCAGGCCCTGCTGGGCAGCGCGTCGGAACTGCTCTCGGCGATGAGCCACTTCGTCGGCGTGGTCGGTGCGCCCAAGCGCGAACAGTTCGCGTTCCGGCATATCGATTTCGTGGCGCTGGACGCGCGCCGGGTCCTGGCGATCCTGGTGTTCGCCGACAACGAGGTGCAGAACCGGGTGATCGAACCCCGGCGCAGCTGGGAGCCGGCCGAGCTGGAGCAGGTCGCCAACTACCTCAATGCCCACTGTGCAGGGCGGCCGCTGTCCGAGATCCGTTCAAGGCTGCTGGTCGAGCTGCGCGACGCGCGCTCGGAGATGGAACAGCTGCTGGCGCACAGCGTGGAGCTGGCCGAGCAGGCCATGGCGCCGCCGGCCGACGATATCGTGCTGGCCGGGCAGACCCGGCTGATGGGGGTGCAGGACCTGTCCGACCTGGACCGGCTGCGCGAACTGTTCGACCTGTTCGCCAGCAAGCGCGAGATCCTGCAGCTGCTGGAGCGCACCATCCAGGCCCCGGGCGTGCGCATCTTCATCGGCGAGGAGACCGGGGTGATGCCGCTGGAGAACATTTCGCTGGTCACCGCGCCGTATTCGGCCGGCGGCCAGGTGCTGGGCGTGCTGGGCGTGATCGGCCCGAAGCGGATGGCCTACGACCGCATGATCCCGCTGGTCGAAGCCACCGCCCAGGTGCTGGGCGCGGCGCTGGATTCGCCAGGCGGCGCCGGATTGTCCCGCGATCGCGGATAAACGCGCTTTTTGCTCTTGAATCGGGTCCGACCGCCCACATAGGGGTGGGTGGAGGCGGAGAGTCACCGCCAAGGATCCGACAATGAACCAAGATAACGCCGATATCGCATCCCAGGCCCCGGCCGGCGACGCCGCCCCGGGCGATTCCCTGCAGCAGCAGCTGGACAGCCTGCACAACGAGCTGGCCCTGCTCCGGTCCGAGTCGCTGCGTGAGCGCGCCGACCTGGACAACCAGCGCAAGCGCGTGGCCCGCGACGTCGAACAGGCGCGCCGCTTCGCCAATGAAAAGCTGCTGGGCGAGCTGCTGCCCGTGTTCGACAGCCTGGACGCCGGGCTCAACGCCGCCGGTGCCGAGCCGAGCCCGCTGCGCGAAGGCCTGGAGCTGACCTACAAGCAGCTGCTCAAAGTCGCCGCCGACAACGGCCTGACCCTGCTCGACCCGACCGGCCAGCCGTTCAACCCCGAACACCACCAGGCGATCAGCCAGGTCGACGCCCCCGGCGCCGCCCCGGGCAGCGTGGTCCAGGTGTTCCAGAAGGGCTACCAGCTCAACGACCGCCTGCTGCGCCCGGCCCTGGTCGTGGTCGCCCGCGACTGACCTGAACGTGTTTGGTCGTGATCGGACACAGCGTCCGATTCATGGCTTGAAAGTGACAACTGCGTCCCACACATCCCATTCATAACCCGGCAGCTGCCGGACGTTTCCCACATTTCAGGAGTCTCCCCCATGGGCAAGATCATTGGTATCGACCTCGGCACCACCAACTCGTGCGTGGCGATCATGGACGGCGGCAAGGCCCGCGTCATCGAGAATTCGGAGGGCGACCGCACCACGCCTTCCATCGTCGCCTACACCAAGGACGGCGAAGTGCTGGTCGGCGCCTCGGCCAAGCGCCAGGCCGTGACCAACCCGAAGAACACCTTCTACGCCGTCAAGCGCCTGATCGGCCGCAAGTTCACCGACGCTGAAGTCCAGAAGGACATCGCGCACGTGCCCTACGGCATCCTGGCCCACGACAACGGCGACGCCTGGGTGCAGACCAGCGACGCCAAGAAGATGGCCCCGCAGGAAATCTCCGCCCGCGTGCTGGAGAAGATGAAGAAGACCGCCGAAGCGTTCCTGGGTGAGACCGTCACCGAGGCCGTGATCACCGTGCCGGCCTACTTCAACGACAGCCAGCGCCAGGCGACCAAGGACGCCGGCCGCATCGCGGGCCTGGAAGTGAAGCGCATCATCAACGAGCCGACCGCCGCGGCCCTGGCCTATGGCCTAGACAAGGGCGACGGCAAGGACCGCAAGATCGTCGTGTACGACCTGGGCGGCGGCACCTTCGACGTGTCGATCATCGAAATCGCCAACGTCGACGGTGAGAAGCAGTTCGAAGTGCTGGCCACCAACGGCGACACCTTCCTGGGCGGCGAAGACTTCGACAACCGCGTCATCGAATACCTGGTGGACGAGTTCAACAAGGACCAGGGCATCGACCTGCGCAAGGATCCGCTGGCCCTGCAGCGCCTAAAGGACGCGGCCGAGCGCGCCAAGATCGAGCTCTCGACCAGCCAGCAGACCGAAGTGAACCTGCCGTACGTCACCGCCGATGCCTCGGGTCCGAAGCACCTGAACATCAAGCTGACCCGCGCCAAGCTGGAAGCGCTGGTCGAAGACCTGATCAAGAAGTCGATCGAGCCGTGCCGCATCGCGCTGAACGATGCCGGCCTGCGTTCGAGCGACATCAGCGAAGTGATCCTGGTCGGCGGCCAGACCCGCATGCCGAAGGTGCAGCAGGCGGTCACCGAGTTCTTCGGCAAGGAACCGCGCAAGGACGTCAACCCGGACGAAGCCGTGGCACTGGGTGCTGCGATCCAGGGCGGCGTGCTGGGCGGCGACGTCAAGGACGTGCTGCTGCTGGACGTGACCCCGCTGTCGCTGGGCATCGAAACCATGGGCGGCGTGTTCACCAAGATCATCGAAAAGAACACCACCATCCCGACCAAGGCGTCGCAGGTGTTCTCCACCGCCGAGGACAACCAGTCGGCCGTGACCGTGCACGTGCTGCAGGGTGAGCGCGAACAGGCCCGCTACAACAAGTCGCTGGCCAAGTTCGACCTCTCCGGCATCGAGCCGGCCCCGCGTGGCCTGCCGCAGGTGGAAGTGTCCTTCGACATCGACGCCAACGGCATCCTGCACGTGTCGGCCAAGGACAAGAAGACCAACAAGGAACAGAAGGTCGAGATCAAGGCCGGTTCGGGTCTGTCCGAGGACGAGATCGCACGCATGGTCGCCGACGCGGAAGCCAACCGCGAAGAAGACAAGAAGTTCCACGAGCTGGTCCAGGCCCGCAACCAGGCTGACGCGCTGATCCACGGTACCCGTACCGCGATCACCGAACACGGCAGCAAGGTCGGTGGCGACGTCATCGGCAAGGTCGAGTCGGCGCTGGCCGACCTGGAAACGGCGATGAAGGGCGACGACAAGGCGCAGATCGAAGCCAAGTCGAAGGCACTGGAAGAAGCCGGCCAGGCGCTGTTCGCTGCGGCTTCGGCCGGTGACCAGGGCGGTGCCCCGGGTGCCGACGCCGGTGCCGGTGGCAACGGCGGCGCGCAGGACGACGTGGTGGACGCCGAGTTCACCGAAGTCAAGGACGACAAGAAGTCCTGATCCGGACGCCAAGACGGGACGTTGCGCAGGCAACGTCCCGTTGTCGTATCCATGAACGCCTGACTGCCGGAACCCGATTCAAACCATGAGCAAGCGCGACTACTACGAGGTGCTGGGTGTTTCCCGCACCGCGACCGAAGAAGAACTGAAGAAGTCCTATCGCCGTTGTGCGATGAAGTACCACCCTGACCGCAATCCGGGCGACAGCGCGGCCGAAGCCTCCTTCAAGGAGTGCAAGGAAGCCTACGAAACCCTGTCCGATGCCAACAAGCGCCGCATGTACGACGCCCACGGCCACGCCGCGTTCGAGCACGGCATGGGCGGTGGTGGTCCGGGCGGTCCGGACATGGGCGACATCTTCGGGGACATCTTCGGCAACATCTTCGGTGGCGCCGGTGGTGGTCCGCGCCAGGCCCGTCGCGGCGCCGACATCGGCTACGTGATGGAGCTGGACCTGGAAGAAGCGGTGCGCGGCATCGAGCGCCGCATCGACATTCCGACCCTGTCCGAGTGCGACGACTGCCACGGCAGTGGGTCGGACGATGGCAAGGTCGAAACCTGCAGCGTGTGCCAGGGCCGTGGCCAGGTGCGCATCCAGCGCGGCATCTTCGCCATGCAGCAGGCCTGCCACAACTGCAACGGGCGTGGCCAGATCATCCAGAACCCCTGCAAGACCTGCCACGGCAACGGTCGCGTGGAGGAAGACAAGGTGTTGTCGGTGAAGGTGCCTGCCGGCGTCGACACCGGCGACCGCATCCGCCTGGCCGGCGAGGGCGAGGCAGGTCCGGCCGGTACGCCGCCGGGCGACCTGTACGTGGAAGTGCGCGTGCGCGAGCACGAAATCTTCCAGCGCGATGGCGACGACCTGCACTGCGAAGTGCCGATCCGCATCTCGCAGGCCGCACTCGGCGACACCGTGCGCGTGGCGACCCTGGGCGGTTATGCGGAAATTCGCATCCCGGCCGAAACCCAGACCGGCAAGCTGTTCCGCCTGCGCGGCAAGGGCGTGCGTTCGGTGCGCAGCCGCAGCGAAGGCGACCTGTACTGCCGCGTTGTGGTGGAAACCCCGGTCAACCTGACCAGCGAACAGCGCAAGCTGCTCGAGCAGTTCGAAACCACCTTCACCGGCGAGGAAGCGCGCAAGCATTCGCCGAAGTCGGCCACCTTCATGGACGGCGTGAAAGGTTTCTGGGACCGCATGACCTCGTAACCGATCGTTTCACCTGCAACACAAAAACACCGGGCATGTCCCGGTGTTTTCGTGTCTGCGGCGCTAAAATCCCCTGATGAACGATTCCCTCGAAAGCCACCTGGTCCACGGTCGCCGCCAGCGCCCGGACGGTCCGTCGCCGGTCGACGTCATCTCGGTTCAATCGCAGCTCGTGTACGGCCATGCCGGCAACAGCGCCGCCGTGCCGCCGCTGCGCGCCCTCGGCGTGCGCGTGGCCGAAGTGCCGACCACGCTGCTCAGCAATGCGCCGTTCTATCCGACCACGCGCGGCCGCGTGCTGCCGGCCGACTGGTTCGCCGACCTGCTGCTGGGCGCGGAAGAGCGAGGCCTGCCGGCGCGCGCGAAGATGCTGGTGTCCGGCTACTTCGGCAGTGTCGGCAACGGTGCGGCGTTCGCCGACTGGCTCGAACGCGTGCTGCCGGCCTCGCCGCAGCTGCGCTACTGCCTGGACCCGGTGATCGGCGACACCCATACCGGTCCCTACGTGGAGCCGGGGCTGGAAACCATCTTCGCCGAACGCCTGCTGCCGCATGCATGGCTGGTCACGCCCAATGCATTCGAACTGGGTCGTCTGACCGGCCTGCCAAGCCTGGCCGAAGCCGACGCCATCGCGGCCTCGCGCGCGCTGCTGCAGCGCGGGCCGGAATGGGTGCTGGCGCACAGCGTGGGCGGCGATCCGGGCGAACTGGTGACCCTGGCGGTCAGCCGCGACGCCGTCTGGCGCTGGTCCTCGCCGCACCTGCCGGTCGACGTGGCCGGCACCGGCGACGTGCTGATGTCGCTGCTGGTCGCCTTCCTGCTGCGCGGCGAGCGCTTCGAGCAGGCCCTGTCGCGCTCGATTTCCGGCGTGCATGCCGCGTTGGAAGCGACCCTGGCCAACGACCACGAAGAATTCGATGTGCTCGCAGCCGCACCGGCGGCGCTGGCGCAGCCGCACCGTTTCACCGCCGAGCGGATCGCGTGATGCAGCGTCCGGTGGTCGGCATCGTTGGCAGCGCCGGTGCCTACGGGCGCTGGCTGCGCACCTTCCTCGAGCAGCGCATGGGGCTGGAGGTGATCGGCCACGACCCGGCCGATCCGGCGTCCGACGGTCCCGAACTGCTGCTGGAACGCGCGCAGGTGCTGGTGTTCTCCGCGCCGATCCGGCACACCCCGGCGTTGATTGCCGAATACGTGCAGCGCTCGGCGGGCCGTGAGGCCGGACGCCTGTGGCTGGACGTCACCTCGGTCAAGAGCGAACCGGTCGCGGCGATGCTGCGGTCGCAGGCGGAGGTGGCAGGCCTGCACCCGATGACCGCCCCGCCCAAGGCGCCGACGCTGAAGGGCAGGGTGATGGTGGTGTGCGAGGCGCGCCTGTCGGCGTGGCAGCCGTGGGTGGCGCAGCTGTGCGCCGCGCTGGAAGCCGAATGCGTGCGCGCCACGCCCGAGCACCACGACCAGGTCATGGCGCTGGTGCAGGCGATGGTGCATGCCACCCACCTGGCCCAGGCCGGCGTGCTGCGCGACTACGCCGAGCTGCTGGGCCCGCTGCAGGACCTGATGCCATACCGGTCGGCCTCGTTCGAGCTGGATACCGCGATCATCGCGCGCATCCTGTCGCTCAACCCGGCCATCTACGAGGACATCCAGTTCGGCAATCCGCACGTGGCGCCGATGCTGGACCGGCTGCTGGCCCAGCTGCAGACGCTGCGCAGCCAGGTGGAGCAGGGCGATGACGCAGCGCGCGCCGCGTTCCGCCAGCAGCTGCTCGCCGACAACCGCGAACACCAGGGCGCCGCGCTGCTGGCCGACGGCAACTACACCTTCGAACGGGTCGGTTACCTGCTGGCCGACCTGACCGAGCGCAACGCGATCAGCGTGCACCTGCCCGAGGATCGCCCCGGCTCATTGCGCGAGCTGCTGCATGTGTTCGAACGGCATGGGGTGAGCCTGGCCTCGATCCATTCCTCGCGCACGCCCGGTGGCGAAGTGCATTTCCGCATGGGCTTCGTGCCGGGCAGCGACCTGCAGGCGATGCAGCGGGCGGCGGTGGAGATCGACGCCAGTGGCATCGGCCGGGTCCTGCCACGCTGACGCGCTGCCGCATTCATCCACAGGGGGTGTGGATGAAATGCGGACAAGCATGTGGATAAGCGAGCGCAGCCCCCGTACCGCAAGGCTGTCAAGATGGGTGGCGATTAATTGACCATGCCGGTCAGGTGGTCAAGGTAAGCTCGCCACCGCTGGTGCGGAAGGTCCTGCCATCGCGGACCAGATGCCGGCCGTCGGCCAGCTCGTAACGCACATGCGGATCGGCCGCGGTGTTTGCGGTGGCGGCCAGCTCATCCTTGAATTCGATGACGACGTAATCGTCACCGTTCGCATCGGTAGCGGGAAACTGACGGAACGACATGCAACACCTCCTGCAGCGGTCTGATGGGACGAGTGTCACCATGCGACCGCAGGTGTTAGCGGTGCGTCATCAATCGATGAACTGCAGTTTCGCCAGTTCAGCATACAGGCCACCCTCGGCCAGCAGCTCTGCGTGGGTGCCTTGGGCTACGATGCGGCCGTGGTCCATCACCACGATGCGATCGGCCTTCAGTACCGTCGCCAGCCGGTGCGCGATCACCAGCGTGGTGCGCCCGGCCATCAGGCGTTCCAGTGCCTGCTGCACCGCGCGCTCGCTCTGCGCGTCCAGCGCGCTGGTGGCTTCGTCCAGCAGCAGGATCGGGGCGTCCTTGAGCAGTGCGCGTGCAATGGCGATGCGCTGCTGCTGGCCGCCGGACAGGCGCGCCCCGCGCTCGCCCAGTTCGCTCAGGTAGCCGTCCGGGAGCGCCTCCAGGAATTCATCGGCCTCGGCCGCTTCGGCCGCGCGCTGCACCTCTTCATTGCTGGCTTCCAGCCGCCCGTAGCGGATGTTGTCCAGTGCGCTGCTGGCAAACAGGGTCGGCTGCTGCGGCACCAGCGCCATCTGCGCGCGCAGCTGTGCCGGGTCGACCCGGCGCACGTCCACGCCGTCCACCTGCACGCTGCCGGCGGCGGGGTCGTGGAAGCGCAGCAGCATCGACAGCACCGTGCTCTTGCCGGCGCCGGACGGCCCGACCAGCGCCACGGTTTCGCCCGGGCGCACGTGCAGGTCGAAGTGGTCCAGCGCGGCGGTGTCGCGCCGCTGCGGGTAGTGGAAGACCACGTCCTGGAAGCGGATCTCGCCGCGCAGCGGCTGCGGCAGCGGCAGCGGGTCGGCCGGGCTGGTGATCTCGATGTCCTCCTGCAGCAGTTCGGCGATCCGGCCCATGCCGCCGGAGGCACGCTGCAGTTCATTCCAGACTTCGGCCAGCGCACCTACCGAACCACCGCCGATCAGCGCGTACAGCACGAACTGGCCCAGCGTGCCGGCGCTCATGCGGCCGTCGATCACGTCGTGCGCGCCGAGCCACAGCACGCCCACGATCGCACCGAACACCAGCACGATGGCGGTGGCGGTCACCAGCGACTGTGCCCCGATGCGACGCCGGGCGGCGCGGATCGACTCGCCCAGCGCCGCGTTGAAGCGGCTGCGTTCGTACGGCTCGCGCGCATGCGCCTGCACCGTGCGCACCGCGCCCAGGGTTTCGGCGGCCAGGCTGTTGGCATCGGCGATGCGGTCCTGGCTGGCGCGCGAGATGCCGCGCAGCCGGCGTGCACCGATGATGATCGGCAGCACCGCCAGTGGAATGCCGACCAGCGACCACGCGGCCAGGCGCGGGCTGGTGACGAACAGCATCACCAGGCTGCCCACTACCGTGACGCTGCTGCGCAAGGCCACCGACATGGTCGAGCCGATCACGCTGCGCAGCAGTTCGCTGTCTGCGGTCAGCCGCGAGACCAGTTCGCCGCTGCGGCTGCGGTCGTGGAAACCGGCGCCGAGTGCGATCAGGTGCGCGTACAGGCGGCTGCGCAGGTCGGCCACCACTTTTTCGCCAAGCAGCGAGACGAAGAAGAAGCGTGCGGCCGTGGCCAGCGCCAGCACCACCGCCACCAGGAACAGCAGTGCGAAGGCGCGGTTGATCTGGCCGCCGCTGTTGAAGCCATGGTCGATCATCTGCTTCACCGCCGGCGGCAGGCTCAGCGTGGCCGCCGAGGACACCGCCAGCGCCACCAGCCAGGCCGCGAACAGCCCGCCATGGCGGCGCACGAACGGCCACAGCGTGCCCAGGCTGCCAAGGCGGCGCAGGGTCGGGGCCGGCGGGGAAACGGGGTCAGTCATGGGCAAGGCCTGGTTCGGTGCGTGCGTGCACCCGGATACGATCACGGGTGGCGTCGCGAAGGCGGATTTTCAACGGGTCGACCTGGTCGGCGGGCAGCCGGACGTGCAGTTCCACCCCGGAAGCGGTGAAGGTTTCGTCCAGTTTGTCGGCCAGGTGCTGCGCCAGCGCCGCATGCAGCGCGCCGAGGTCCTCGAAACCGGCGTGCACGGTCAGCTCGGCCAGCGCCACCAGCGGCAGACGCGGCGCGGTGCGCAGGCATTCGGCGGCGGTGCCGCCATAGGCCCGCACCAGGCCGCCCGCACCGAGCTTGATGCCGCCGTACCAGCGGATCACCACCACCATGATGCGGTCGAAGCCCTGGCCGTCGATGGCGGCCAGGATCGGGCGACCGGCGGTGCCGGCCGGCTCGCCATCGTCGCTGGAGCGGTACTCGTTGCCGTGCCGGTAGGCCCAGCAGTTGTGCGTGGCGTCGGCCACGGCGACCTGCTGCAGGAAAGCGAGCGCATCGGCGGCCGCCTCGATCGGCGCGGCGTGCGCGACGAAACGGCTGTGTTTGATGTCCAGGCTGTGGCTGACGGTGGTGGCGAGCGTATCGGGCATCGGGATTATTGTAATGCGGCATTGCTGCCAGCCGGGCAGGGCCCGGCTCTACCGGGCACGCATCACGGATCCAACAACGCGCGCAGGTCGCCCGGAATACGCGCTTCCGGATATGCCTGCAGATAACGCTCCAAACTCGCCCGCGCCGTGTCCAGATCGCCCGCATCGCGGCGCTCGCGGATGCGCTTGATCCACTGTCGGCGTGGCAGCGCGGCGTCGGCATCGACCGCGCGGGTGAGCGCATCCGGCGATGCCAGTGCGCCGTACGCGTCCACCGGTGCCGGTGCGGTGCGGCGCATGACCCCGGGGGCTCCCTGTGTGCGTGCAGGGGCAGGCGCGGCCAGCTTGGCGCGCTCGCGCGCATCGGTGGCACGGCTGCCCGTCACTTCCACGCGGTCCAGGTCGGCCGACTGCACTGCATCGGCCTGCTCGTTCTGCAGGACCGGGGCCGCCATCGGCGCAGGGGGCGCCGGGGGAGTGGGCATGGCCATCGGTGCCGCAGCGGGCATCGGCGGTGGCGCTGGCAGGGGTGCCGGCTTGGGCGCTGACAGTACCCGCGCCGACGCAGCGGCAGGTTTCTCCTGGGGCGCCGCATCGGCAGCCGGCGCGTCGGCCGGTACAGCCGCAGGTGCCGTGTCGGCGCTGGCGGCGGCTTCGGCCTGCGGTGGCGCTTCCGTGGCCATTTCGCTCGCCATCGGTGCCGGTGCGGCCGGCGGTGGCCCCTCCGGCTTGAGCTGCCAGGCGATGCCCACCGCGAACACCAGCGAGGCGGCCAAGCCGAGTGCTGCCGGGAAGCGCGAACGCCTGCGCGGCGGCGTGGTGGACACGGGCGCAGCAGGAGGCGCAGACGGTTCGGCAGCGGGTGTTGCGGCCACCGGTTGCACTGCCGCACGCGCAGCGGCCAGCACCGCATCGTCCACCGCCGCCGGCGGTGCACTGGACGCCGGCCGACCCAGCAGGCGGGCCAGTTCGCGTTCTTCCGGCGTCAGCGGATCGGGGCGGTTCATGGGCTCAACTCCGCGCGCAGTTTGTCCATCGCGTAGCGCAGCCGCGATTTCACGGTTTCGCGGCCCACGCCGGTGACCTGCGCGATCTCTTCCAGGCTCAGCTCCTGTTCCAGCCGCAGCTGCAGCACGGTGCGCTGGTCATCGGGCAGCTGCTCCATGGCCAGCTGCAGGCGGCGGCGCTGTTCGAATTCGGACAGCTGGGTTTCCGGCGTGCGCGTATCGCTCATGCGCGCCACGCGCTCGTCGGCGTCGCCAGGCGCGGCCGGGCGGTGGCGCATCGCCCGCCAATGGTCGTTGAGCCGATTATGGGCAATCCGGAACAGCCAGGTGGTGAAGGCGGCCTCCGGCTGCCAGCCCGCACGGGCGGCGATCACCCGCTGCCACACGTCCTGGAACATCTCGTCGGCCAGCGCCGCATCGCGCAGCTGGCGCAGCAGGAAGCTGTACAGGCGGTTGCGGTGGCGCGCATACAGGCTTTCGAAGGCACGCAGGTCGCCCCCGGCCCAGGCCAGCATCAGAGACTCGTCGGTTGGCAGGGCAGCAGCATCCACGGCGCACAGAGTAAGCGCTGGAGGGGTCTGCGCATAGCCGCGCTGGGCAGGGGCAGTGGCGGGGTTCAAGGCGTCGACAGGGGTGGCACACCCTCACAACAACGGCCGAGGGCAGGCAATGGGGTGAAGGACTTCCATTCACCCCCGGTTTGCGCGTTATGCTCGGGGGACAGGGGAGGCGCCGGGTATCCGGCGTCAAAAGAGATGAACATGTTGTCCAGCCAGGCAGTGTCGACTTCGGGACAGAAGGACCGCAGCGCAGCGGTATCGGCAGCGCTTGGGCGCACGCTGTGCGCGCTGTTGCCGGCCGGCGCCCAGCTCACCCTGGGCTGGTCCGACGCCACGCTGGGCGAAGGGTGCCTGCGGCATCCGCCGCGGGCCGGTTCGGATCGCGCGCTCCTGGATACGCTGCTGGCCTCGCCGCCGGTCTGCCCGCAGGGCGGGGCGGTGTACCGCTGGCAGCACCAGGGCGGCGAGCTGGTCATCCACGTCCTGCTGGACGATGGCGCAAGCCCGCCCGACGCCTGGTGGGGCGTGGCTCGCAGCGGCCTGCAGGACGCGTTGGCGCTGGCCCGGCAACGCGAGCAGATCCGCTCGCTGGAAAATTCCAAGCGGCTGCAGCAGGCGTTGTATGAAATCGCCGACCTGGCCGGTGCAGACCTGGAAATGAGCGAGATGCTGCGCCACTTCCACCGCGTGCTCAATTCGCTGATGTACGCGCAGAACTGCTACATCGTCGAGTACGACGATGTGCGCCGGCGGATCCGCTTCCTGTACTTCGCCGACCAGCGCGACAATTTCGTGGCCGATCCGGACCGCAGCTACGAAGAACATGAAATGCCGCGCAGCCTGACCTTCGCGCTGCTGCGCCACGGCCAGCCGCTCAGCGGGCCGTCCAACGAACTGCTGGCGGCGATGAGCGACGAGTACGACCCCAGCCGCGGGCCGGAGAGCCTGGACTGGCTGGGCGTGCCGATGCTGCGCGACGGCCGGGTCTGCGGCGCCATCGTGGTGCAGAGCTACGAACAGCGCGTGCGCTACAACGAAGCCGACCGCACCCTGCTCGGTTATGTGGCCCAGCACATCCTCACCGCGATGGACCGTCGCCAGGCGCAGGTGCAGCTGGAGCGCCAGGTGGAGCGACGCACGCTGGAGCTGCAGCGCGCCAACCACAGCCTGCAGGACGAAGTGATCGAGCGCCGCCGCGCCGAGAAACTGCAGCTGGCGCTGTTCAACATCGCCGAAATGGCGATGAGCGCTGAAAGCCTGGCCCAGTTCTACGTGCAGGTGCATGGCGTGGTCGGCACGCTGCTGGACGCGCGTAATTTCTACATCGCGCTGGTCGACGAATCCGGCGAAGGGCTGGAGTTCGTCTACTCGGTGGACGAATACAACCCGGCCCGCGCCCCGCGGCCGTTCAGCATGGGCCTGACCGAGTACATCGTGCGCAACCGGCAGCCATTGCTGGCGTCGCGCGAGCATATCGACGCGCTGCGCGCCTCGGGTACCGTCAACGAGTTCGGTGCGCGCTCGCACTGCTGGCTGGGGGTGCCGCTGCTGAGCGATGACGACGTGGTCGGCGTGATCGTGGTGCAGAGCTACTCGCCGGAGATCAGTTTCACCGCGCACGACCAGCGCCTGCTGACCTTCGTTGCGCAGAACATCGGCAACGGCCTGGCCCGCCAGCGCGACCAGGAGCGCCTGCGCAACGCGCACGCCGAGCTGGAAATACGCGTCGACGAGCGCACCCGCGAGCTGGCCGAGGTCAACGACAAGCTGCTTGGCCAGATCGGCGAGCGCCTGCGCGCCGAACAGCGCCTGACCCACCAGGCCCTGCACGATGCCCTGACCGGGCTGCCCAACCGCGCGCACCTGCTGGATCGCCTGGAGGATGCCATCGCCCGCGCACGCTCGCGCGACGGCCTGCGGTTCGCGGTGCTGTTCCTGGACCTAGACCGCTTCAAGCTGGTCAACGACAGCATCGGCCACGCCGCCGGCGACCAGATGCTGGTCGAGGTGGCCAAGCGCATCGTGTCGATGGTCGGTGGCGATGACGTGGTGGCACGCCTGGGCGGCGACGAGTTCGCGATCCTGCTCGAGTGCGAGCAGGGCCTGGAGTCGGCCCGCGAGTTCTCCCAGCGCATGCTGGTGGCGCTGGAAGAGTCGATGTGGGTGCAGGGGCGCGAGCTGTTCCCGTCCGGCAGCCTCGGCATCGCGATGTGGAGCCCGCGCTACCGCAACGGCGAGGAGATGGTGCGCGACGCGGACGCGGCGATGTACCGTGCCAAGGCGCAGGGCAAGGACCGCTGGGCGGTGTTCGACGAAGCCATGCGCGAAGAAGCGCTGCGCAGCCTGGACCTGGAAGCCGACCTGCGCCGGGCCATCAACAACCGCGACTTCATGCCGTTCTACCAGCCCATCGTGCGCCTCACCGACGGCCAGGTGGTAGGCTATGAGGCGCTGCTGCGCTGGCAGCACGAGCGGCGCGGCCTGCTTCTGCCTAGCGCGTTCCTGGACCTGGGCGAAGAGAGTGGCCTGATCGAACAGGTCGACTGGCTGCTGTATGAGGAAGTCATCGGCCAGCTCGCGCGCGGTGGCGAAGGCTATCTGTCGGTGAACGTGTCGCCGCGGCATTTCCGTTCGCCCGATTTCAGCTCACGGCTGTTCGGCCTGATCGAAGCGGCCGGTGCCGACCCGCGCCGGCTGCGCCTGGAAATCACCGAAGTGGCGTTGCTCGACGACGGCCCGCGCACGCTGCGGATCCTACAGGCGCTGCGCGAGCGCGGCGTGCTGGTGCAGCTGGACGATTTCGGTACCGGCTTCTCGGCGCTGTCCTACCTGCACCGCTTCCCGATCTCCACGCTGAAGATCGACCAGAGCTTCATCGCCGGGCTGCATGGCCAGGACCTGCAGAGCACCTACGCGCTGGTCCAGGGCGTGCTGTCGCTGGCGCGCACGCTGGGCATCGAAACGGTGGGCGAGGGCATCGAAAATGCCGCCCAGCGCGAGACCCTGCTGCAGCTGGGCTGCGATTACGGGCAGGGCTACCTGCTGGGTCGCCCTGCGCCGATGGAAACGTTCGTTACCGCGTGATCAACGCAACGCGGTACGCCGCTTCTCGTCGATCCACTTCGAGGCCTGCGCCGGCTCATACGCGCGCATCCACTCCAGCATCGCGTCGATGTCCTGGCCGTACCACAGGTCGGCGCGCTGGTCGGGGTGCAGGAAGCGCTCTTCGACCATGCGGTCGATCATGCCGATCAGGGGTGCGTAGAAGCCGTCCACGTCCAGGAAGGCGCACGGCTTGTTGCCGATCCCGAGCTGGCGCCAGGTGAGCATCTCGAAGATCTCTTCCATGGTGCCGAACCCGCCGGGCAGGGCCACGAATGCGTCGGACAGGTCGAACATGCGCGACTTGCGTTCGTGCATCGAGCCGACGATTTCCAGTTCGGTCAGGCCGCGGTGGGCCACTTCCCAGTCGGCCAGCTGCTGCGGGATGACCCCGGTCACTTCGCCGCCGCCGGCGAGCACCGCATTGGCCACCGTGCCCATCAGGCCGACATTGCCGCCGCCATAGACCAGGCGCAGGCCGTCACGGGCAATGCGGTCGCCCAGCGCGATCGCGCGTTCGGTGTAGATGGGCTTGCTGCCGGCGTTGGAGCCGCAGTAGACGCAGATGGACTTCATGGGTGGTTCCCGGTGGAAACCACCCATTGTCGCATGGTGGGGTTTACGCCGCCTGCGATTGTTCCCGGCGCGGGCCTTCCTTCAGGGCGCGACCCACCAGGTTCACCAGCAGGTCCAGCTCCTCGCTGTCCATGCCGAAATGCGGGGTGAAGCGCAGCGAGTTCTCGCCGCCATGGATGACGTTGATGCCATGGTTGCGCAGCCACTCTTCGGTCGAATTGGCGCCGTAGCACTTGAACTGCGGGGCCAGTTCGCAGGAGAACAGCAGGCCGGTGCCCTGGACCTTGGTAATCAGGCCACCCAGCTCGCTGCGCAGCTGTTCCAGCTTGCGCACCGCTTCATCGCCGCGCTGGCGGATGTTCTCGCGCACCTCCGGGGTGAGCAGGCCCAGGGTGGCGCAGGCCACGTCCAGCGCACGCGGGTTGGAGGTCATGGTGTTGCCGTAGATGCCCTTGCGGTACAGCTGCGCGGCATGTTCGGTCACGGCCAGCACCGACAGCGGGAACTGCGCGGCGTTCAGTGCCTTGGAGTAGGTCTCCATGTCCGGCACCTCCAGCCCTTCGAAGCCGGGGTAGTCCACGATCGAGAGCACGCCATGCGCGCGCAGGCCGGCCTGGATCGAGTCCAGCAGCAGCAGGCTGCCGTGCTGGCGGGTGAGCTCGCGGGCCAGTGCGTAGAACGACGGCGGCACCGAGCGGCCCGGGTCGCCTTCGCCCATCACCGGCTCCAGGAACACCGCTTCGATGAACCAGTGGTTCTGTTCGGCCTCGGCGAACACCCGCTTCAGCGCGTCTTCGTCGTACGGCGCGATGGCGATCACGCTGTCCTCGCCACGGTAGCTGGCCAGGTGCTGCATGTAGGTCTTGCGGCTGGAATCGGAGTACAGGCCCGGGCGGTCGGTACGGCCATGGAAGCTGCCCTTGACCACCACGCGCTTGATCTTCGCACCGGCATGGCGGGCGCCCGGATCGGTCTGCAGCTTGGCGTTGACGTCGGCGATGCGCGCGGCCAGGCCGACCGCTTCGGAGCCGGAATTCAGGCACATGAACCGCGCATACGGGCAGCCGCCGCGGCGGTGGCCGATCTCGCGGCGCAGCGCCTGGATGAAGCGATGCTGGGACAGGTTCGGGGTCATCACGTTGGCCATCACCTGCGGCGCGGCCATCGCGTCCAGGACCGCCTGCGGGGTGTGCCCGAAGCCGAGCATGCCGTAGCCGCCGGCGTCGTACAGCACCGCACCCTTGAGCGTGACCACCCACGGACCACGGGCGGCGAGGGCGACGTACGGGGTCACCGCGTCGTCGGCATAGAAATTGACGAAACCGTCCTGCATGGCATCGATCTGGGCGCGTTCGTCCAGCGCCAGCAGGTCGGCCAGGTCGGCGCGGACCCGCTCGAATTCGGCAGCGGCGGCGTCCACGGCAGCCAACAGCTGCGGGTGGCCGGCGGCCAGGCGGTCGAGGGTGGCGTCATCCAGGCCGGCGGTGAGGCGGGTGCCGGGCTGGGCGCGGAGGGGGGCGAGGCGTTCGATGAAGCTCATTGCAGATCTCCTGAAACGATTGGCGGCACGGCGCAAATGCAAAACGCGCGACCGTGGCGCGCGCTTGGGGGAATGCGGCTCGTGCATCAAGACTTCCGGTTCGATGCTAGCACGCGCTTTTTCGCGCGATAACCCCGGCAAAAACTGTTGCATAGCAGCATTTTGCGCGACGTTCGCCGCCATGCTCTTTGCTACCGGGAGCCAGTCGTACAATGCGCGACATTGCCTACACGTTGCCGTGCGCTCCCTTGAAGAAGTCCGATTTCCATTACGACCTGCCCGCCGAACTGATCGCCCAGGCCCCGCTTGCCGAGCGCTCGGCCAGCCGCCTGATGGTGGTGCCGCCGGCCCCGGCAGCCTTCGACCACCGCCAGGTGCGCGACCTGCCGGACCTGCTGCAGCCCGGCGACCTGCTGGTGTTCAACGACACCCGTGTGATCCCGGCGCGCCTGTTCGGGCAGAAGGCCAGCGGCGGCCGGGTCGAGATCCTGATCGAGCGCCTGCTCGGCGGGCAGCAGGCGCGGGCCCAGGTCGGTGCCAGCAAGTCGCCCAAGCCGGGCAGCCGGATCGCGCTGGACGCCGGCGGCGAAGCCGAGGTGCTGGGCCGCGACGGCGAGTTCTATGTGCTGCAGTTCCATGTGCCCGAGTCGCTGGAACAGTGGCTGCTGCACGCCGGCCGCCTGCCGCTGCCGCCGTACATCCAGCGCGAGCCGGGGCTGGACGACCGCGAGCGCTACCAGACCGTGTTCGCCCGCGAAGTGGGCGCGGTGGCCGCGCCGACCGCCGGGCTGCACTTCGACGAGGCCCTGCTCGCCGCCCTCAAGGAAAAGGGCATTGGTTTCGGCCACGTCACCCTGCACGTGGGCGCGGGCACCTTCCAGCCGGTGCGTGCCGATGACCTGAAAGACCACGTCATGCACCGCGAGTGGCTGAACGTCGGCGCCGAGCTGGTCCAGCAGGTCCGCCAGACCCGTGCGGCCGGCGGGCGGGTGATCGGCGTGGGCACCACGGTGGTGCGCGCACTGGAAAGCGCGATGCGCGACGGCGAACTGCTGCCGTATGCCGGCGAAACCCAGATCTTCATCACGCCCGGCTACCGGATCCGCAGCGTGGACGCCATGGTCACCAACTTCCACCTGCCCGAAAGCACGCTGCTGATGATGATTTCGGCCTTCGCCGGGCAGGAGCGGGTGTTCGAGGCCTACCGCGCGGCAATCGCGGAAAAGTACCGGTTCTTCAGCTATGGCGACGCCATGTTGTTGTTCCCGCAGGGGGATTGAAAGCGGGCGCGGCGGTTTTGGGCGATAATCGAGGATTATTTGCCCCGATTCCGCCGATGTCCCGACTCCAGTTCCAGCTCCAGACCACCGACGGGCGTGCCCGCCGCGGCCGCCTGACCTTCCCGCGCGGGACGGTGGAAACCCCGGCATTCATGCCGGTGGGCACCTATGGCTCGGTCAAGGGCATCCTGCCGGAGCAGATCCGCGCGCTGGGCGCCGAGATCATCCTGGGCAACACCTTCCACCTGTACCTGCGCCCGGGCCTGGACGTGATCGCCGACCACGGCGGGCTGCATGGCTTCGCGCGCTGGAACGGGCCGATCCTGACCGATTCCGGCGGTTTCCAGGTGTTTTCGCTGGCCCATCGCCGCAAGATCACCGAGCAGGGCGTGACCTTCGCCTCCCCGACCGACGGCGCCCGGGTGTTCCTGGGCCCGGAAGAGAGCATGAAGATCCAGAAGGTGCTCGATTCGGACGTTGTGATGATCTTCGACGAGTGCACCCCGTACCCGGCCACCGAGCCGGTGGCGCGCACCTCGATGGAGCTCAGCCTGCGCTGGGCCCAGCGCAGCCGCAACGCGCACGACGAACTGGGCAACGACGCGGCGCTGTTCGGCATCGTCCAGGGCGGGGTCCACCACGACCTGCGCACCCGTTCGGCCGAGGGCCTGCAGCAGATCGGTTTCGACGGCTACGCCATCGGTGGCCTGGCGGTGGGCGAGCCGGAGCACGAGCGCAACGCCATGCTCGACCACATGCATCCGATCCTGCCGGCGGACCGTCCGCGTTACCTGATGGGCGTGGGCCGGCCGGAAGACCTGGTCGAAGGGGTCGCCCGTGGCGTGGACATGTTCGACTGCGTGATGCCGACCCGCAACGCCCGCAACGGCCACTATTTCACCTCCACCGGCACGGTGCGGATCCGCAATGCCCGCTATGAACGGGACATGGACACCATCGAGCCGGGCTGCGGCTGCCATGCCTGCACCAGCGGCTACACCCGGTCCTACCTGCGCCACCTGGACCGCTGCAACGAGATGCTGGCACCGATGCTGGGCACCATGCACAACCTCTTCTATTACGAGAAGCTGATGGCCGACATGCGCGCGGCGATCGCGGCGGGAACCTTCGGGGCCTTCCGCGAGTCCTTCTATGCGGCCCGGGGCATGGCCACGCCGCCGCTGTAACCCGCCCGGGGCCGTGGCATACTTCGCGGCTGACCCCTGTTTCGCGGCGACACCCGACCCCATGTGGGGAAGGGCGCCTCCCAACCCAAGGACACACCATGAACCTGATCGCCTTCCTGATTCCCGCCGCCCACGCCCAAGCCGCCGGTGGCC
This sequence comes from Stenotrophomonas bentonitica, assembly GCF_013185915.1. Classification (NCBI taxonomy): domain Bacteria; kingdom Pseudomonadati; phylum Pseudomonadota; class Gammaproteobacteria; order Lysobacterales; family Lysobacteraceae; genus Stenotrophomonas; species Stenotrophomonas bentonitica. The sequence goes on from NZ_JAAZUH010000002.1 coordinate 880,567, forward strand.
AGCCGCAGGGCATGGGCCTGACCACGCTGCTGTTCCCGATCATCCTGATCGCGATCATGTACTTCCTGATGATCCGCCCGCAGATGAAGCGCCAGAAGGAACACAAGGCGATGCTGGAGAAGATCAAGATCGGCGACGAAGTCCTGACCAACGGCGGCATCGCCGGCACCGTCAAGGGCATCGGCGACAACTTCGTCACCATCGAAGTGGCCGACAACGTCAACATCCGCGTGCAGAAGGGCGCCGTGGGCAACGTGCTGCCGACCGGCACGCTGAAGTCGGCCAACTGAGTCACCTCCTTTCCGAAGCACAACCGCGGCGCCGGGAATGGCGCCGCGCAGGAACCTGGCAATGCTTGAATTTCCACGCTGGAAATACGTCGTCATCCTGATCGTACTGGCGCTCAGCGCGCTGTACGCTCTGCCCAACATCTATCAGAAGGACCCCGCCGTCCAGATCACCGCCAACCGTGGCGGGCAGGTCGACGAGGCCCTTCGCGAGCGCGTGCTGGCCGACCTGAAGGCGGCCGGGATCGCCAACATCGGCGTGGACAAGGAAGGCGAGAGCCTGATCGTGCGCCTGCCGGACCTGCAGACGCAGGCTGCGGCCAGCGCCCGGCTGCGCGACAGCGTGGGTGAGAACTACACGGTGGCGCTGAACCTGGCCTCGACCGTGCCGGACTGGCTGCAGCGCCTGGGCGGTCGCCCGATGGTGCTGGGCCTGGACCTGCAGGGTGGCGTGCACTTCGTGCTGCAGGTGGACCAGAAGGCGGCCATCGACAAGCGCATGGACGCCTACGCCGAAGACGTGCGCGGCACGCTGCGCGAGTCGCGCGTTCCGTTCCAGTCGGTCGAGCGCCGCCCGGACAACTCCATCGTCGCCACGCTGAGCCCGTCCACCGATGACGCGGCCGTGGACCGCGCCCGCGTGGCGCTGGCCAAGGCGCAGCCGACCCTGGGCTACGACGTGGTAGGCAAGCGCATCACCGTGACCGTGCCGGAAACCGAGCTGAGCCAGATCACCAACGGCGCGATCGAGCAGAACATCAACACCCTGCGCAACCGCGTCAACCAGCTGGGCGTGGCCGAGCCGATCATCCAGCGCCAGGGCGCCGACCGCGTGGTCGTGCAGCTGCCGGGCGTGCAGGACACCGCCGAAGCCAAGCGCATGATCGGTGCGACCGCCACCCTGGAGTACCGTGCGGTGGTCGACGGCAACGCGCAGGACGCCATCGATACCGGCCGCATCCCGCCGGAAGCCAAGGTCTACACGCGCCGTGACACGGGTGCCCCGATCCTGCTGAACAAGCGCGTGATCGTCACCGGCGACCAGATGGTCGCGGCCCAGGCGGTCAACGACGCCACCACCGGCACCCCGTCGGTCAGCGTGACGCTCAACAGCGTCGGCGGCCAGCGCATGTTCGATTTCACCAGCGCCAATGTCGGCAAGCCGATGGCGGTGGTGTACACCGAGCGCGTGCCGACCGTGACCATGGTCGACGGCAAGGAAGTGCGCAGCTTCCGGGTCAACGAGGAAGTGATCTCGGTGGCCAACATCAACGGCGTGTTCGGCAAGAACTTCCAGACCACCGGTCTGGAGAAGAAGGAATCCGAAGAACTGGCCAAGCTGCTGAAGTCCGGCTCGCTGGCCGCGCCGATGGACTTCGTGGAAGAGCGCGTGGTCGGCCCCAGCCTGGGTGCCGAGAACGTCGAGCGCGGCATCACCGCGGTGATCTACGCCTTCATGTTCACCCTGGTGTTCTTCACCGTGTACTACCGCATGTTCGGCCTGATCACCTCGGCGGCGATGCTGTTCAACCTGCTGATCGTGGTTGCGGTGATGTCGCTGTTCGGCGCCACCATGACCCTGCCGGGCTTCGCCGGCCTGGCGTTGTCGGTGGGCCTGTCGGTCGACGCCAACGTGCTGATCAACGAGCGTATCCGTGAAGAGCTGCGTGCCGGCGTGCCGGGCAAGACCGCGATCGTCACCGGTTATGAGCGCGCCAGCGGCACCATCCTGGACGCCAACCTGACCGGCCTGATCGTGGGCGTGGCCCTGTTCGCGTTCGGTACCGGTCCGCTGAAGGGCTTCGCCCTGACCATGATCATCGGTATTTTCGCCTCGATGTTCACTGCGATCACCGTGTCGCGCGCCCTGGCGACGCTGATCTACGGTCGTCGCAAGAAGCTCCAGAACGTGGCCATCTGACGGGACGACTCGCACAATGAAACTGTTTCCGCTGCACATCCTCCCGAACGACACCACGATCGACTTCATGCGGTGGCGCCATGTCGCCATGGCGGTCACCATCGCGGTGTTCCTGGCCTCGGTTGCCATCATCGGCATCAAGGGCTTCACCTTCGCACTGGACTTCACCGGCGGCACCCTGATCGAAGCGCGCTTCGATCGCCAGGTGGACGTGGAAGAAGTCCGCTCGCGCCTGGAAGCCAACGGCTTCGAAGGCACCCAGGTGCAGAGCTTCGGTGGCAACACCGACGTTCTGATCCGCCTGGCCCCGCACGGCGAACATGCCCCCGGCACCGGCGCAGCCAGTGCCGAGGACAAGGCCACCGGTGCGGCGGTGCTCAAGGCGATCACCACCAGCGAGAACCCGGCCACGATCCTGCGCAATGAGTTCGTGGGCCCGCAGATCGGCAAGGACCTGGCCATGAACGGCCTGTACGCGACGATCTTCATGCTGGCCGGCTTCCTGATCTACATCGGCTTCCGCTTCGAATGGAAGTTCGCGGTCACCGCGAGCATCGTGGCGCTGTTCGACCTGCTGGTGACGCTGGCCTACGTGTCGCTGATGGGCCGCGAGTTCGACCTGAACGTGCTGGCCGGCCTGCTGTCGGTGATGGGCTTTGCGATCAACGACATCATCGTGGTGTTCGACCGCGTCCGCGAAAACTTCCGCAGCCTGCGCGTGGAACCGCTGGAAGTGCTGAACCGCTCGATCAACCAGACGCTGTCGCGTACGGTGATCACTGCGGTGATGTTCTTCCTGTCGGCGCTGGCGCTGTACATGTACGGCGGCGCGTCGATGGAAGGCCTGGCCGAAACCCACATGGTGGGTGCGGTGATCGTGGTGCTTTCTTCGATCCTGGTCGCGGTGCCGATGCTGACGATCGGCTTCCTGCGCGTGAGCAAGCAGGACCTGCTGCCGAAGGCCAAGGACGTCGAAGCCCTCGCCCGACGCCCGTAAGATGCAGGTCCGGCCGCTGGCCGGACTCCGGTAAGACGAAAAAGCCGCGCACTGCGCGGCTTTTTCGTTGCCACCGTACCGGGGCGTCGGTTGTGCTGTCTGCCCGTGCGCACTACGATTTCGGGGTTGCGTGCGGCCGTTCCCGTGGCCGCACCGTTCCTGACGAGGTTTCCATGGTCATCAAACCGCGTGTGCGCGGCTTCATCTGCGTCACCACCCATCCGGTCGGCTGCGACGCAGCCGTCAAGCAGCAGATCGATTACATCAAGGCGCAGCCGAAGATCCAGAACGGTCCCAAGCGCGTGCTGGTGCTGGGTGCGTCCACCGGTTATGGCCTGGCTGCGCGCATCACCGCCGCGTTCGGCAGCGGCGCGGCGACGCTGGGCGTGTTCTTCGAGCGTCCGGGTACCGAAACCAAGCCGGGCACGGCGGGCTGGTACAACTCGGCGGCCTTCCAGAAGTACGCCAAGGATGCCGGCCTGTACGCCCGCAGCGTGAACGGCGATGCGTTCTCGGACGAGGTGAAGGCCAAGGTCATCGAGCTGATCCGGCAGGACCTGGGCCAGGTCGACCAGGTGGTGTACAGCCTGGCCGCGCCGCGCCGCAAGCACCCGAAGACCGGTGAGGTGATCAGCTCGACGCTGAAGCCGATCGGCGCGCCGATCACCCTGCGCGGCCTGGACACCGACAAGGAAGTGATCACCGAAACCACGATCGAGCCGGCCACTCCGGAAGAGGTCGCCGGGACGGTGGCTGTGATGGGCGGCGAAGACTGGCAGATGTGGATCGACGCGCTGCTGGAGGCCGGTGTGCTGGCCGAAGGCGCGACCACGACGGCCTTCACCTACGTGGGCGAGGAAATCACCCAGGCGATCTACTGGAACGGTTCGATCGGTGCGGCGAAGAAGGACCTGGACCAGAAGGTGCAGGGCATCCGCGCCAAGCTCGCGCCGCTGGGCGGCGACGCGCGCGTGTCGGTGCTGAAGGCGGTGGTCACGCAGGCCAGCTCGGCGATTCCGACCATGCCGCTGTACCTGTCGCTGCTGTTCAAGGTGATGAAGGAACGCGGTACGCACGAAGGCTGCATCGAGCAGCTGGATACGCTGTACGACATCGTCTACGGCGGCAAGGACAGCGGCACCGCCGTGGAGCGCCTGCGCCACCAGTTGCTGGCTGACGGCCGCACGGTGGAGCTGGTCGACGAAGCCGGCCGCCTGCGTGCGGACTACAAGGAAATGGCGCCGGACGTGCAGGCCGAAGTCGTCGCGCTGTGGCCGCAGGTGACCAACGAGAACCTCTACGAGATCAGCGACCTGGCTGGCTACAAGGCCGACTTCCTGCGTCTGTTCGGCTTCGGCGTGGAAGGCGTGGATTACGAAGCGGATGTGGCGACGGATGTGGCGATTCCGGATATCGTAGACCTGACCTGATTCGAACCTGAGTTCGAAAACGAGATGCTGCCCTTGTGGCGGCATTTTCGTTTCTGAAGCCAAGAGCAGCGTCTCAGTTCATACGTGCAGGGGCGGCCGCCGGGCAGCCCCGCTCCGAGACACGCCGTGAACCCGTCCATGGGGGCTGCTAGAAAACATCCATGTTTTCTAGCGTCTCTCCGGGGGCTACCCGGCGGCCGCCCCCAAACATGGTCGTGTGCGGTTGGAAACGGCGGACACGCGTGGCGTGTCACTACGCGGATGGTCCGTCGGCGTAGTGGGGTTTCCCGTGGCCACCTGCCAACTATCGGAGGGTCGGCGGGGGTGGGTTTGAGGGGGCACGAGCCGCATGGATGCGGCGATGAGCTTACATGGACGTACTTGCAGCGTCCCCCACAAACCCGCACCCGACGGCCCTGACCAGGGGAACCGCGCAGGCGGCGGCTGTTCGCACGAATCCAACAGCAGCCGGGCAGGGCCCGGCTCTACCGGCGCTCTCCAACCACCAATCGCATCAACCGAAATCGAAGTTCATCACCGGGCCGGCCGGGCCGACGAATTCGCCCTGCACGTAATCGACGCCAGCACTGAACAGCATGCTCATCGAGTTCGCGTCCGCGATGAACTCGGCGATGGTGCGGATGTTGGCTTCCTGCGCGCGCGTGGTGATCTCGCTGATCTTGTCCGCGTTCTCCCGCGTGCGGGCAAAATCGCTGGTGAAGTCGCGGTCGAGCTTCAGGAACTGTGGCTGGAAGTGCGCCAGCAGCTGGAACGAATCCAGCCCCGAACCGAACTGCTCCAACCCGATCCGGCAGCCCAGCGGCGCCACGTCCGCCAGGAACTGCTGCGCGTTGCGCAGGTGCGTGAATACCTTCGCTTCCGGCGCGTGCAGCCACAGGCGTTCGCCCGGCACCCCGTGTGCCTCCAGCTCGCGACGGATCGTCGCCACCATCTGCGGGTCGTTGAACGACTCCGGCGTGATCTTCACCATCATGTGCGTCGCATGGCCCGCACGCGCCCGCTGGCCCAGCACGCTGATCGCATGCCCCACCACCCAGCGGTTGATGTCCGCCAGCAGCCCGTGTTCCTCCGCAATGCCCAGGAAGGCCGCCGGGCTCACCAGCTCCCCGTTGTTGTCCAGGCGCAGGTACGCCTCGTACAGCTCCAGCGGCTCACCGCCCAGGTTCAGCACCGGCTGGTAGTGCAGCTGGAAACCATCACCGGCCAATGCCTCGTTGATCCGCGCCACCCAACGCTGGATGCGCTCTTCCTCCACCCGGTCCACCGCCGCCGGGTCGAAGATCCGGCTCGTGTTGCCCAGTTCCGACGCCGCCTGCTGGCATTCTGTCGCACGCGCCAGCACCTGCCCGACGCTCGCGATCTTCTCGCCCACCTGCACGCCGCCAATGCTTACCGTCACCGTCGCCGAACGCTCGCCGATGCTGAACACCTGCGCCGCGAAGGCCTCCCGGATCCGGTCCGCCAGCGCCTCGGTGTCCGCGAACGCGCCCTCGGTCAGCACCGCCAGGCTGTGCTCGCCGTAGCGCGCCAGCTGCGCACTGTCGCCCACCGTGTCCGCCAGCACCTTCGCCAGCGCCGCGATCAGCGCATCCGCCGAATCCAGCCCGATGTCCGGCAACAGCCGCGCGTAATGATCCGGCTCAACCAGCAGCAGCCCGAACCGGCCCTCGCTGCGACCGGCCTGCGCCACCGCATTTTCCACGTGCAGCATGAAGGTCTGCCGGTTGAGCAGCCCCGTCACCTGGTCGCGCTGGCGCAGGTCCTCCACCTCGCGCGCCAGTTCCGGGTCGAACTCCATGCGGCGGCGGAACACCACCTGCAGGCAGCTCTCGCCTTCATAGGTCGCCGGCGTGAATTCCATCGTCGCGGCAAACACCGCGCCGTCCTGGTTGCGCGCATCCACCTGGTACTGCGGCGGCGGTGGCTCGCCCTTGCTGAGCGACTTGAGCAGCTGCTTGAAGCCTTCCACGTGCTGCGGCGCGACCATGTCCAGCAGCGAAATGCCTTCCACGTCGTCGAACGCCTCGTACCCGAACATCTCCAGGTAGGCCTCGTTGGCGCGGATGTGCATGCCCTCGTGGACGTACGCGATGGGGTCGCGCGAGGACGCGATCAACGCATCGCAGCGGCGCTCGGTCTCGCGCATCTGCGCCTCGATCCGGCGCAGCCCGCGGCGTGCATGCAGGTCGGTCCACTCGTTGCGGACCACCGCCAGCAGGTGTTCCGGACGGTTGCGCAGGGCCACCGCGCGGATGCCGTTGGCACTGGCCTCCACCCATTCCGACTCGTTGATGCTCTCGGCCAGCAGGATCATCGGGATGTCCTTGCCGCTGGCCGCGATCTGCTGGGTCACCTGCAGCAGCGGAATGCTCTGCGCCGGCGCCGCCAGCACCAGGTCGATCGGCTGGCTGCCGATGATCTGCGCCAGCTCCTCGGCGTTCTGCGGGCGCGCCGGGCGCACCGCGATGCCGCTGTTGCGCAGCAGGCTGACGATGGTTTCGGCGTTCTCGCCGCTGTCATCCACGATCAGCAGGCGGACGGTGATGTCATTCGCGTTCTGCATTCACTACTCCCCAGACTGCAAACTTGATACACGATGCGTGCCGCTTCGTCCATGCCGGCGGCGGGCGCCGGTCACGGAATGCGTGCGCGCCTATACGACCTGGCCAGCGGCGTGGCCGCTGGCCCAGGCCCACTGGAAGTTGTAGCCGCCCAGCCAGCCGGTCACGTCCAGCACCTCACCCACGAAATGCAGGCCCGGAACCAGCTGCGACTCGAACGTACTGGACGACACCCTGCGCGTGTCCACGCCCCCCAGCGTGACCTCCGCGGTACGGTAGCCCTCGGTGCCACTGGCGACCAGCGGGAAGTCCTGCAGCAGGGCCGCCGCCTGGCGCAGCTCGCGCTCGTCGATCTGGCGCACCGGCCGGTCCGGCAGCCAGTGCTCGCACAGGCGCAGCGCCAGCCGGCGCGGCAGCACCTCCGACAGCACCGTGCGCAGCTCGGCCGCGCCGCGCTCGCGCTTCATCGTGCGCAGCCACTCCTCGGCGTCCTGGCCGGGCAGCAGGTCCAGGCGCAGGTCGTCGCCCGGCTGCCAGAACGAGGAGATCTGCAGGATCGCCGGTCCGCTGATGCCGCGATGGGTGATCAGCAGCGAATTGCGGAACTCGACGTCGTTGCAGCGCGCTGCCACCGGCAGCGCGACCCCGCTGAGGTCCTGGAAGCGTTCCTGGTGCTTGCCGCTCAGGGTCAGCGGGACCAGCCCGGCCCGGGTCGGCAGCACCTCGTGGCCGAACTGGCGGGCCAGCTCATAGCCGAATCCCGTGGCGCCCAGGCTGGGAATGGACAGCCCGCCGGTGGCGACCACCAGCGAGGCCGCATGGAAGCGCCCCTGCGTGGTCTGCACATGGAAGCCGTCGCTGCTGCGCTCGACCTTCTCCACCGTGCAGTCGGTGCGGACCTGCGCGCCGGCCGCCGTGCACTCGTCCATCAGCATGCGCACGATCTGCTTGGACGAAATGTCGCAGAACAGCTGGCCCAGTTCCTTCTCGTGGTACGCGATGCCGTGCCGCTCCACCATCTCGATGAAGTTCCACGGCGTATAGCGCGCCAGCGCCGACTTGCAGAAATGCGGGTTGGCCGACAGGAAGTTGGCGGGGGTGGTGCCGGTATTGGTGAAATTGCAGCGGCCGCCGCCGGACATCAGGATCTTCTTGCCGACCTTGTTGGCGTGGTCGATCACCTGCACCATGCGCCCGCGCCGGCCGGCGGTGAGCGCGCACATCAGGCCGGCAGCGCCGGCGCCGATCACCAGGACATCGCAGCGGGTGGTGCTCATGCCGCGTTGCTCATGCCTGCGGAGCGGGCTTGCGCCAGGTGGGAATGACGCTCAGCTCGGCCTTGTCGGACATCAGCTGGACCTCGCCGTCCTGGATGATCACCGTCCAGCGCATGCTGCGCTCGATCTGCGCACCCCACTGCTCGACGAACTCGCCGGGCAGGTCCAGCACTTCCAGGGTCTTCAGCTTGTTCAGCGCCGAGGCATTGCGCTCCCACCAGATATCGGCCGCGCGACCGCCGTAGGTGATCAGCTGCACCGCGCCGGCGCGGCCGGCGGCCTTGCGCAGGCGCGACTCGTCCGGCTGGCCCAGGTCGATCCAGCGCTCGATGGCGCCGGTGTAGTCCTGCTTCCACAGGTCCGGTTCGTCGTCCACGCTCAGCCCGCGGCCGAACTCCAGCCGGTCCTCCGCGTTCAGCGCGAACGCCAGCAGGCGAACCATCAACCGGTCATCGGTCTCGGAAGGGTGCTGGGCCAGGGTCAGGTTATGGCTGGCGTAGTAGCCGCGATCCATGTCGCTGATCTGCAGTTCGGCCTTGCGGATGGTGGCGGTGAGGGCCATGGGGGTACCGTGAACAAAGAGCGCCATGATAATGGGTGGGCCATGACTGCGCCCGATTCCATTCATACGACCGAACGTCCCAGCCGCCTGCAGCTGCCGCCCGGTGACTGGCGGTGCCTGCTGGACGGGCTGTGCGAACGCTTTCCGCGCATCGACCGGGCCCAGTGGCAGGACCGTTTCGCGCGGGGCAGGGTCCGTGACGCGCAGGGCAGGGCGCTCTCGCCCGACCAGCCCTGGCAGGTCGGGCTGGAGATCCAGTACTTCCGCGAGGTAAGCGACGAGCCGGTGATTCCCTTCGAAGAGGCGATCCTGCACGTCGACGCGCACCTGCTGGTGGCCGACAAGCCGCACTTCCTGCCGGTCACCCCGGCCGGCGGCTACGTCCGCGAGACCCTGCTGGCGCGGCTGGTGGCGCGAACCGGCAACGCGGCGCTGGCGCCGCTGCACCGGCTGGACCGGCTGACCGCCGGTCTGGTGCTGTTCTCCACCAGCGCTGAGACGCGCGATGCCTACCAGCGGCTGTTTCGTGAGCGGCGCATTGAGAAGACCTATGAGGCCCTGGCGCCGGCCCTGCCCGGAGTGGGTTTTCCGCTGGAGCGGCGCAGCAGGCTGGTGCCCGGAGAACCTTTCTTCCGCATGGCGGAGGCCCCGGGCGAGCCAAATGCGCTGACCCGGATCGAGGTGATCGACGCCGATGGCCCGATATGGCGCTACCGGCTGCACCCGGAGACGGGCCGCAAGCACCAACTGAGGGTCCACATGGCTGCACTCGGCGCGCCGATCCGGGGTGACGACCTGTATCCGGAGCTGGGGGAGGCGTGTGGCGTGGACGGGCACCCGCTGCAGCTGCTGGCGCGGGCGCTGGCGTTTGACGATCCGCTGACGGGGGAGCCAAGACGCTTCTCGAGCGAATTGACCCTGTAGAGCTACGCGGGCGTGGCTCTACCCCTCTTATCGGCGCCCCGTCTACCCATCCTTAATCAACATGCGGCCCCCGTTTGGCTGAAATTAAGCCTGGAAATACATGAATGGGGAGCGCCTTTTCGTGTAGGATTCGCCCATCCCTTGTCCTGTCAGGCGGGACCGGGGAGATGGCTGAATAAATCAGCTATCGCTTTTTCGGTAAAAGGCGCGTATCGTCCCCCACACTGTGTTTGCTAGGGTCACCGTGAATCGTGGCCTGGTGCAGTTGATCTCACGATCCGCTCATCGATCCGCTTTACCAACGCCTGCAACTCAGTCTCGGCTCCGGAACTCCGGCGGCCGCGATTATTTCAACTTATGTTTCAGGAGTTAGTAACATGTCTGATCGTCAGAACGGTACCGTCAAGTGGTTCAACGATGCCAAGGGCTTCGGCTTCATCACCCCGGAAAGCGGCCCGGACCTCTTCGTCCACTTCCGCGCCATCCAGGGCACCGGCTTCAAGTCGCTGCAGGAAGGCCAGAAGGTCACCTTCGTCGCCGTGCAGGGCCAGAAGGGCATGCAGGCTGACCAGGTGCAGGCGGCTTAATTGCCCCTGCAACCGTAAGGTTGCCAGGAACGCCGGAAGCGAAAGCTTCCGGCGTTTTTTATTGCGCGGTGCAGACGCGCCGACGGGTAGCATGACGGTTTGCCTTCGCGGACCTGTCGATGATCAAGGTGCACCATCTGGACCACTCGCGTTCGCAGCGCGTGCTGTGGATGCTTGAAGAACTGAACCTGCCGTACCAGCTGGTCAACTACCAGCGCGATGAGAAAACCTGGCTGGCGCCGCAGGCCCTGCGCGACATCCACCCGCTCGGCAAATCACCGGTGCTGCAGGACGACGCGCTGGTCCTGGCCGAGTCCGGGGCGATCCTGGACTACCTGGCCGACCGCTATGACAGCGGCCGCCAGTTGTCGCCGGAACTGCTGCCCGCACAGGCGCCCGAGCGCGTGCGCTACCGCTACTGGATGCATTACGCCGAAGGCTCGGCGATGCCGCCGCTGTTGATGAGCCTGGTGTTCGCGCGGGTGCGCAAGGCGCCGATGCCGTTCTTCGCCAGGCCCATTGCGCGTGGCATTGCCGACAAGGTGATGAAGACCTTCGTGGGCCCGCAGCTGAAGCTCCACCTGGACTGGATGGAGCGCGAACTGACGGCCGCGCCGTGGTTCGCCGGCGAGCGCTTCACTGCCGCCGACATCCAGATGAGCTTCCCGATCCAGGCCGCGGCGTCGCGCGCGGGCAGCATGGAGGCGTACCCGAAGCTGAAGGGCTTCCTGCAGCGCATCGAACAGCGGCCGGCGTATCAGCGGGCGGTGGAGCGGGGCGGCCCGTTAAACCTGGGCGCCGGCGCGGCCTGAGCTTGTGGGGGCATCCCGACGCCCCCACCTTGTCGTGATGAGCACTGAAACGCTGCGCTTCGACAACCGCTTCCTCCGGGACCTGCCCGGCGACGATGAAACCGGCCCGCGCGTGCGCGAGGTGCGCGGCGCGCTCTGGTCGTCGGTGATGCCGACGCCGGTGGCGGCGCCGCAGTTGCTGGCGTATTCCCCCGAGCTGGCTACCCAGCTGGGCCTGGGCCAGGACCTGCTGGACAGTCCCGATTTCCCCCGCGTGTTCGGCGGCAACGCGCTGTACGAAGGCATGCAGCCGTGGGCGGCCAACTACGGTGGGCACCAGTTCGGGCACTGGGCCGGCCAGCTCGGCGACGGCCGCGCGATCTCGCTGGGGCAGCTGGTGGCGCCGGATGGGCGCTACTGGGAGCTGCAGCTGAAAGGGGCAGGGCGCACGCCGTACTCGCGCGGCGCCGACGGCCGTGCGGTGCTGCGCTCGTCGATCCGCGAATTCCTGTGCAGCGAAGCCATGCATCACCTGGGCGTGCCCACCACCCGCGCGCTCAGCCTGGTGGCGACCGGCGACCCGGTGGTGCGGGACATGTTCTATGACGGTCACCCCGAGGCGGAACCCGGCGCGGTGGTGTGCCGGGTGGCCCCTTCATTCCTGCGCTTCGGCAGTTTCGAGCTGCCGGCCTCGCGCGGCGACGTGGCCCTGCTGCGGCAGCTGGCCGATGCCTGCATCGCGCGCGATTTCCCCGAACTGGCCGAGGCCGGCGCGGACCGTTACGGCGCGTGGTTTGCGCAGGTCTGCGAACGCACCGCCGTGCTGGTCGCGCACTGGATGCGGGTCGGTTTCGTGCATGGCGTGATGAACACCGACAACCTGTCCATCCTCGGCCTGACCATCGACTACGGCCCGTACGGCTGGGTGGACGACTACGACCCGGACTGGACCCCGAACACCACCGACGCGCAGGGCCGACGCTACCGCTTCGGCACCCAGCCGCAGGTGGCGTACTGGAACCTGACCCGGCTGGCACAGGCGCTGGCGCCGCTGTTCGAGGACGTGGCGCCGCTGCACGCCGGCCTGGCCCGGTTCCAGGCCGTGCACGCGCAGCGCGAGCGCGACGACATCGCGGCCAAGCTCGGCCTGGCGGCGTGCGGCGATGCCGACCTCGGCTTGATGGCCGACTGGCTGCAACTGCTGCACGAGGGCGAGATGGACATGACCCTGGCGTTCCGCGGCCTGATCGCGTTCGATCCGCTGGCGCCGGACGTGGCCGTGCTGGACGACGCGTTCTACAGCCCGGACCGGCGCGCCGCAGTGCTGCCGGCGCTGCAGGCGTGGCTGCAGGCCTACGCGCTGCGGCTGCAGGCCGATGGGCTGGATCCCGCGCAGCGGCAGCAGCGCATGCGCGCGGCCAATCCGCTGTACGTGCTGCGCAACTGGCTGGCGCAGGAAGCGATCGAACGGGCGGAGCAGGGCGACCTGGGGGGTGTGCATGCCCTGCAGGAGGTGCTGCGGCATCCCTATGACAAACAGCCGGGCCGCGCGCATTACGCCGGCAAGCGTCCGGAATGGGCCCGGAACAAGGCCGGCTGCTCGATGCTGTCCTGCAGTTCCTGAGGGGTTACCCTATGCCACCCTCTGCTGTTGCGTGACCATGACCGATTCTTCCGCCCCCGTTCCGGCCTGGGCCGGCCGCCTGCGCGACGTCGCCGATTTCCCCAAGCCGGGCATCCTGTTCAAGGACATCATGCCGCTGCTGGCCAACGGCCCGGATTTCGCGGCCGCGGTGGACGCGATGGTCGCGCCGTGGCGCGATGCGACCCTGGACGCGGTGATGGGCATCGAATCGCGCGGGTTCATCCTGGGCGCGGCGATGGCGCAGGTGCTGGGCGTGGGCTTCGTGCCGGTGCGCAAGCCGGGCAAGCTGCCCGGGCGCACGTTGAAGCAGGAGTACACCCTGGAATACCGCACCGACAGCATCGAAGTACATGCCGACGCATTGCCGCCGGGAGCGCGCGTGCTGGTGGTGGACGACGTGCTGGCCACCGGCGGTACGCTGCTGGCGGCGCTGTCGCTGGCGCGGCAGCTGCAGGTCGAAGTGGTGGGCGCGGCGGTGCTGGTTGAACTGGCCGGGCTGGGTGGGCGTGAGCGCTGGAACAGCGACGTGCCGTTGGTGGCCAACCTGGTGTATTGAGACCGCTTGGGACACGCATGGCGTGTCGCTACGCCCGATCGTTGCCGCCACCGGTCGTTGCATCGAACGTCGCCGCAATCGGTCATCGCATCCATCGGTGATTGCGGCCCCGCGTAGAGACACGCCATGCGTGTCCCACGCGGTGCCAGACCCGCGCGATTACATCTTGCGAACGCGGAACCGCCGGCCCTTGATCTTCCCGGCTTCCAGTCGCGCGATGGCCTTGCCCACGTGCTCGCGCGCGATCGCCACGTACGAACGCGTGGCATAGATGTCGATCTTGCCGATCACCTTGGCCGACAATCCAGCGTCGCCGGTCAGCGCGCCGAGGATGTCGCCCGGGCGCAGCTTGTCCGTTTTGCCGCCGTCGATGCGCAGAGTGGCCATGGCCGCCTGCGGCAGCACCGCCGGGCGGGCCGTGGCCAGCGGCGTCTTCTGCCAGTCCAGAGGCTTGCCCTGTGCCGCTTCCAGCGCGTCGGCGCGGTTGCGTTCGCGCCCGGTCACCAGGCTGATCGCCAGCCCGGTGGCACCGGCGCGGCCGGTGCGCCCGACGCGGTGTTCATAGGTTTCGATGTCGGTGGGCAGCTCGTAATTGATCACCGCCGCCAGGTCCTGCACGTCCAGCCCGCGTGCGGCCACGTCGCTGGCCACCAGCACGTTGCAGCTGCGGTTGGCGAAGCGCACCAGTACTTCGTCGCGGTCGCGCTGTTCCATTTCACCGTGCAGCGGCAGCGCCGAGAAACCGAACTCCTGCAGCGACACGGCCACGTCGTCCACATCGCGGCGGGTGTTGCAGAACACCACGGTCGATTCGGGGGTGTACTTCAGCAGCAAGCCAGCCAGCGCCTTCTGCTTGCTGGCCAGGTCGACCTCGCAGAACAGGTGGCGGATCGCCGGCGCGTGGTCGGCGCCTTCCACGGTCACTTCGACCGGGTCGCGCAGCAGCACCCGCGCGATCTCGCGGATCTCGTCGGGGTAGGTCGCCGAGAACAGCAGCGTCTGCCGGTCCTTGCTGGTACGCCCGGCGATCTCGCGGATCGGCTCTTCGAAGCCCATGTCGAGCATGCGGTCGGCTTCGTCCAGCACCAGCGTGGTCACCCCGCCCAGCTTCAGGGCGCGCTTGCGGCCCAGTTCCTGGATCCGGCCCGGGGTGCCCACCACCACGTGCGGGTCATGCGCTTCCAGCGAGGCCAACTGCGGGCCCAGCGGCATGCCGCCGGTGAGCACCACCAGCTTCAGGTTGGGGATGCCGGTGGCCAGCTTGCGGATCTGCTTGCCGACCTGGTCGGCCAGTTCGCGGGTGGGGCACAGCACCAGCGCCTGCGCGCGGATCACCGCCGGGTCCAGCGCCTGCAGCAGGCCCAGCCCGAACGCAGCGGTCTTGCCGCTGCCGGTGGGAGCCTGTGCGATCAGGTCGCGGCGCGCCAGGATCGCCGGCAGCGCCTGCGCCTGCACGGGAGTCATCTGGGTATAGCCCAGCGCGTCGATGCCCGCCGCCAGCGAGGCCGACAGGGGCAGTTCGGAGAATTCGTTCATGCCACATTCTACCCGTTCGGGCTGCCGCGAGCGACGCCGCGCCCCGCCAGCCCGTACAATGGCGGGATGCCTCTGATTACTCTGCAAAACGTCGACTTCAGCGTCGGCGGCCCGCTGCTGCTGGAAAAAGCCGAACTGTCGATCGAACCGGGCGAACGCATCGCCCTGATCGGCCGCAACGGCGCCGGCAAGTCCACCCTGCTCAAGCTGCTGTCCGGCGACCACAAGCCCGACGACGGAGAAGTGCGCGTGCAGCAGGGGGTTCGCATCACCCGGCTGGAGCAGGAAGTGCCGCATGGCGCCGCCGGTAGCGTGTTCGACGTGGTCGCCGACGGCCTCGGCGAGCTGGGCCAGTGGCTGGCCGAATTCCACCACCTGAGCGTGGCCGAGGAGTTTGACGGTGACGCCCTGGCGGCCGTGCAGGCCAAGATCGACGCCGCCAACGGCTGGGGCCTGGACCAGCGGGTCAGCGAGACCCTGACCAAGCTCGACCTCAACGGCGATGCCGAGTTCGCGCGCCTGTCCGGCGGCATGAAGCGCCGCGTGCTGCTCGGCCGCGCGCTGGTCTCGGCACCGGACCTGCTGTTGCTGGACGAACCGACCAACCACCTGGACATCGAAGCCATCGACTGGCTGGAAATGTTCCTGAAGAACTGGAACGGCAGCGTGGTGTTCGTCACCCATGACCGCCGCTTCCTGCGCGCGCTGGCCACCCGCATCGTCGAGATCGACCGCGGCCAGGTCACCAGCTGGCCGGGCGACTGGGCGAACTACGAGCGTCGCCGCGAAGAGCGGCTGAACGCACAGGCGCAGGAAAACGCGCGCTTCGACAAACTGCTGGCCCAGGAAGAAGTCTGGATCCGCCAGGGCATCAAGGCCCGCCGCACCCGTGACGAAGGTCGCGTGCGCCGCCTCAAGGCGATGCGCACCGAACGTTCGCAGCGTCGCGAGCTCGGCGGCAACGTGCGCATGGAGGCCTCCCAGGCGGAGAACTCCGGCAAGAAGGTGATCGACGTCAAGGACATCTCGTTCGCGTTCGGCGACCGGGTGATGGTCAAGGACTTCAGCACCACCATCCTGCGCGGTGACCGGATCGGCCTGATCGGCCCCAACGGCAGCGGCAAGACCACGCTGCTCAAGCTGCTGCTGGGCGACCTCGCGCCGGACAGCGGCGAAGTGCGCGCCGGCACCAACCTGCAGATCGCCTATTTCGACCAGTACCGTTCGGTGCTGCGCGAAGACTGGACCGCGATCGAGAACGTGGCCGAAGGCCGTGATTTCCTCGAGGTCAACGGCAAGCGCAAGCACGTGCATGCCTACCTGCAGGACTTCCTGTTCACCCCCGAACGCGCGCGCGCGCCGATCACCCGTCTGTCCGGTGGCGAGCGCAACCGCCTGCTGCTGGCCAAGCTGTTCGCGCAGCCGTCCAACCTGCTGGTGATGGACGAACCGACCAACGACCTCGACGTGGAGACGCTGGAACTGCTCGAAGAGCTGCTCGGCGATTACACCGGCACGCTGCTGCTGGTCAGCCACGACCGTGACTTCCTGGACAACGTGGTGACCTCCACCATGGTGATGGAAGGCAACGGCGTGGTAGGCGAGTACGTCGGCGGCTACAGCGACTGGCAGCGCCACGCGGCGCGCGTGGAAGCGGCGGCCGCGCCGGTTGCAGTGGCGAAACCCGCTACGGCCCCGGTCGCGGCGGCTGCCGCGCCGGCGCCGACGGCGAAGCGCAAGCTCAGCTTCAAGGACCAGCGCGAACTGGAGCAGCTGCCACAGAAGATCGAAACCCTGGAGAAGGACGTCGAAGGCCTGACCGCCGCGATGAACGATCCGGCCTTCTACCAGCGCAGCGCGCCGGACATGGCTGCGCATACCCAGCAGCTGGGCAAGGTGCAGGCGGAGCTGGACGCCGCCTACAAGCGTTGGGAAGAGCTCGACAATTGAGGAACAGCCGGGCAGAGCCCGGCTCTACGCCGTAGTGCCGGGCTCTGCCCGGCAGCGATGCGTGCAATCACGCATCGCCCGCACGGGTCACTTCAACCCGTGCAGATCCCGCAACTGACTCGGACGGCTACCAAAATACGCAGCCAGGTCGGCAATATCCTGATCGCTCAGGTCCGTCGCCTGCGGCGTCATCAACGCATGCTGGCGGTCGCCGGCACGGTAGGCCTGCAATGCATGCGCCAGGTAATCGCCGTATTGTCCGCCCAGCTTCGGGTAGGTCGGGTCGATCGGATGGTTGCCGTCGGCGCCGTGGCAGTCGATGCAGCTCTGGTTCGTTGCCTTGCCCTTGACCTGGGCCCGGGCTTCACCGGCGGCGATGCGTCCGGCCGGCAGGCCGGCAGAGGAGCCTGACCCGTGCTCACCACTGGCGTGGCCCGGGTCGGCGGCGGAATCTGCGCTGTTTTCCACCTGCGACTGCGAACAGGCAGCCAGCAGCAGGGTAACGGACAGGGCGATGGCGTAACGCTTGAATCGCGTGGCTTTCGTCATGAGCGCGCTTATTTGACGGTGGACAGGTAAACAGCGAGATCGGCGATCTCCTGTTCGCTGAAACTCATGGACTGCGCCTGCATCGTCGGATGCCGGCGCTTGCCCGTGCGGTACTCGCTCAGCGCCTGGCTGAGGTACTGCTGGGTCTGCCCACCGATCTTGGGCACCCGGTAACTGGGGTAGGCGTTCTTGTACCCGGTGATGCCATGGCACCCCTGGCAGGTGTAGGCGAGCACCCGGCCGTTGTCGAACTGCCCGGTCAGGGCGGCCGGGGCGGCGGGCGCGGCTGCCGGGGCAGCGGCGGGTACTGCGGGTACGGCTGGAGCTGGAGCAGGTGCGGCCTGGACGGCAACCCCGAAGGGCAGGAGGACGGCCAGAGCAAGACAAGCGGCGAGCGGCTGCGGGCGCATGATGTCGTTTCCGATATACGGGTTCTGGTCGTTCCGGCGTGGGGTACGGAACTGACCCGAGTATAGCCTGCGTTTTCATCTTGCTGAAACCGGGCATTGCCGACAGGCGGCCGCAGGTCACCATGACCTTTGGGATATGGTGTAGTCGTGACGTGGTGCATTACTTTGCTACCACACCTGCCCACGCATCCTTCAGGGACACGACGATGTTGCGAATCTCTCTTCTGCCCGGCCGCACCGGAACCTGCGCCGCGGCGCTGATCATCTCCACCTCGCTGCTGCTCGGCGGCTGCGGCGCCGGTGGCCCGGCCGGCGAAGCGGCGGCCGCCGAAAAGGACCCCAAGGCCGAGAAGGCCGCTGAAGCGGTGCCGGTCGAAGCCGCCGCGGCCACCCGTCGCGCGGTTGCCGCCAGCTACACCGGTACTGCGGCGCTGGAAGCCCGCGCCGAATCGCAGGTGGTGGCCAAGACCTCGGGCGTGGCCCTGGCCGTGCTGGTCGAGGAAGGCCAGCAGGTGCGTGCCGGCCAGCCGCTGGTGCGGCTGGACCCGGACCGTGCGCGCCTGGCCGTTGCCCAGAGCGAGGCACAGATGCGCAAGCTGGAGAACAGCTACCAGCGTGCGCAGAAGCTGGTCGGCCAGCAGATGGTCAGTGCCGCCGACGTGGACCAGCTGCGTTACGACCTGGAAAACGTGCGCGCGCAGTACCGCCTGGCCACGCTGGAGCTGTCCTACACCACGGTGGTGGCGCCGATCTCCGGCGTGATCGCCTCGCGGTCGATCAAGACCGGCAACTTCGTGCAGATCAACACGCCGATCTTCCGCATCGTCGACAACTCGCGGCTGGAGGCCACCCTCAACGTGCCCGAGCGCGAACTGGCCACGCTGCGTCCGGGCCAGCCGGTGACCCTGGTGGCCGACGCGCTGCCGGGCAAGTCCTTCCCCGGCAAGGTCGACCGCATTTCGCCGGTAGTCGATGCCGGCAGCGGCACCTTCCGTGTCGTGAGCGGCTTCGGCGAAGGTGCCGAAGGCCTGCAGCCGGGCATGTTCGGCCGCATCCGGATCGACTACGACCAGCGCGCCGACGCACTGGTGGTGCCGCGCCTGGCCCTGCTCGACGATGGCGACCCGGCGGTGTTCCGCGTGCGTGACGGCAAGGTCGCGCGCGTCCCGGTCAAGCTGGGCTACGCCGAAGGCCCGTGGGTGGAGATCCGCGACGGCCTGGTCGCCGGCGACAAGGTCGTGACGGCCGGCAAGGTCGCGCTGCGCGACGGTACCGCGGTCCAGGTGATCGGCGACAAGCCGGCGGCCACCGTGGCCAGCAAGGCCGCCCCGGCCAAGGCGGAGACCCGCCAATGAGTCCGGCCGGCCACGACCACCCGGACGCCCCCGGCGGCGGCTTGGTGGAGTTCGCCACCCGCCGCCGCGTCACCATCTTCATGTTCATGATCACCCTGGTGCTGTTCGGGTTGATCGCACTGGGCAACCTCAAGGTCAACCTGCTGCCCGACCTGAGCTATCCCACGCTGACCGTGCGCACCGAGTACACCGGTGCAGCCCCGACCGAGATCGAAACGCTGATCACCGAACCGGTCGAAGAGGCCGTGGGCGTGGTCAAGAACCTGCGCAAGCTCAAGTCGATCTCGCGCACCGGGCAGAGCGATGTGGTGCTCGAATTCGCCTGGGGCACCAACATGGACCAGGCCAGCCTGGAGGTGCGCGACAAGATGGAAGCGCTGAACCTGCCACTGGAGGCCAAGGCCCCGGTGCTGCTGCGCTTCAACCCGTCCACCGCGCCGATCATGCGCCTGGTGATCGCGTCCAAGGCCGACCCGGCCAGCGACGCCGACGCCGTGCGCCAGCTCACCGCGTTGCGCCGCTATGCCGACGAAGACCTGAAGAAGAAACTGGAACCGGTGGCCGGCGTGGCGGCGGTGAAGGTCGGCGGTGGCCTCGAGGACGAGATCCAGGTCGACATCGACCAGCAGAAGCTGGCCCAGCTCAACCTGCCGATCGACAACGTCATCAAGCGCCTCAAGGAAGAGAACATCAACATTTCCGGCGGCCGCCTGGAGGAGGGCTCGCAGCGCTTCCTGGTGCGCACCGTCAACCAGTTCGCCGACCTGGAGGACATCCGCAACCTGCTGGTGACCACCCAGAGCAGCACCGGCAGTGCGGCCGATTCGGCCATGCAGCAGATGTTCGCGATTGCCGCCTCCAGCGGTTCGGACGCGGCCATCGCCGCCGCCTCCGCCGCGCAGAGCGCCTCCAGCAGCAGCTCCACCACCATCGCCAACGGCGTGCCGGTGCGCCTGAAGGATGTCGCCACCGTGCGCCAGGGCTTCAAGGAACGCGAGGCGATCATCCGCCTGGGCGGTCGCGAAGCGGTGGAACTGGCGATCTACAAGGAAGGCGACGCCAATACCGTGGCCACCGCCGAAGCACTGCGTGCCAAGCTCGAACAGATCAAGGCGCAGATCCCCGGCGATGCCGAACTGACCACGATTGAAGACCAGTCGCGCTTCATCGAACACGCGATCAGCGACGTCAAGAAGGACGCGGTGATCGGTGGCCTGCTGGCGATCCTGATCATCTTCCTGTTCCTGCGCGATGGCTGGAGCACCTTCGTGATCAGCCTGTCGCTGCCGGTCTCGATCATCACCACGTTCTTCTTCATGGGCCAGCTCGGTCTGAGCTTGAACGTGATGTCGCTGGGCGGCCTGGCGCTGGCCACCGGCCTGGTGGTGGACGACTCGATCGTGGTGCTGGAGAGCATCGCCAAGGCGCGCGAACGTGGCCTGGGCATCCTGCAGGCCGCCATTGCCGGTACCCGCGAAGTGAGCATGGCGGTGGTCGCCTCGACCCTGACCACCATCGCGGTGTTCCTGCCGCTGGTGTTCGTCGACGGCATCGCCGGCCAGCTGTTCCGCGACCAGGCGCTGACCGTGGCAATCGCGATTGCGATCTCGCTGCTGGTGGCGATGACCCTGATTCCGATGCTGAGCTCGCTCAAGGGCCGCCCGCCGCTGGCGTTCCCGGAAGAACCGGCGCACGCCACCTGGCAGCCGCAGAACCGCTGGCTCAAGCCGGTGGCCGGCGGTCGTCGCGGGCTGGGTGCACTGGTGCGCTGGACCGTGTTCGGGATCGCCTGGGCAATCGTCAAAGTGTGGCGTGGCCTCACCGCCGTCATTGGTCCGGTGATGCGCAAGGCCAGCGACCTGGCGATGAAGCCGTATGCCGGTGCCGAGCGCGGCTACCTGAAGCTGCTGCCCAGCGCGCTGGCCCATCCGGGCAAGGTGCTGGGGCTGGCCGCGCTGGCGTTCGTCGCCACGATGGCGCTGGTGCCGATGCTGGGCGCGGACCTGATTCCGCAGCTGGCCCAGGACCGGTTCGAAATGACCGCCAAACTGCCCGCTGGCACGCCGCTGAAGCAGACCGATGCGCTGGTGCGCGAGCTGCAGCTGGCCCATGCCAAGGACGACAGCATCACCTCGCTGTATGGCGTGAGTGGCAGCGGCACGCGGCTGGACGCCAGCCCGACCGAGAGTGGCGAGAACATCGGCAAGCTCACCGTGGTCATGGCCGACGGCGGCAGTGCGCGCACCGAAGCGGCGATCACCGAACGCCTGCGTGCGTCGATGAAGGGCCATCCGGGCGTGCAGGTCGACTTCGCACGGCCTGCACTGTTCAGCTTCTCCACGCCGCTGGAAGTGGAACTGCGCGGTCAGGACATGGCGACGCTGGAACATGCCGGCCAGGCGCTGGCCGCACGGCTGCGTGCCAACCCGCACTACGCCGACGTCAAGTCGACGGTGGAAGAGGGCTTCCCGGAAATCCAGATCCGCTTCGACCAGGAACGCGCCGGTGCGCTGGGCCTGACCACGCGCCAGATCGCCGACGTGGTGGTCAAGAAGGTGCGCGGCGACGTGGCAACGCGTTACAGCTTCCGTGACCGCAAGATCGACGTGCTGGTGCGTGCCCAGGAAGGCGACCGCGCCAGCGTGGAGAGCATCCGCCGGCTGATCGTCAATCCGGGCAGCTCGCGGCCGGTCACCTTGGATGCGGTGGCGGAAGTGGTCGCCACCAATGGCCCGAGCGAGATCCATCGCGCCGACCAGACCCGCGTGGCGGTGGTCTCGGCCAACCTGCGTGACATCGACCTCGGCGGCGCCGTGCGCGAAGTGCAGGACATGGTCGCCAAGGAGCCGCTGGGTGCGGGCGTGGGCATGCATATCGGCGGGCAGGGCGAGGAGCTGGCCGAGTCGGCGCGTTCGCTGATCTTCGCCTTCGGCCTGGCGATCTTCCTGGTCTACCTGGTGATGGCCTCGCAGTTCGAATCGCTGCTGCATCCGTTCGTGATCCTGTTCACCATCCCGCTGGCCCTGGTCGGCGCGATCCTCGCGCTGATGCTGACCGGCAAGCCGATCTCGGTGGTGGTGTTCATCGGCCTGATCCTGCTGGTCGGGCTGGTCACCAAGAACGCGATCATCCTGATCGACAAGGTCAACCAGCTGCGCGAGGCCGGCGTGGCCAAGCACCAGGCGCTGGTGGAAGGTGCACGTTCGCGCCTGCGCCCGATCATCATGACCACCCTGTGCACGCTGTTCGGCTTCCTGCCGCTGGCGGTGGCGATGGGCGAGGGTGCCGAAGTGCGCGCACCGATGGCGATCACCGTCATCGGCGGCCTGCTGGTTTCCACCCTGCTGACCCTGCTGGTGATCCCGGTGGTGTACGACCTGCTCGACCGTCGTGGCGATGCCTACTACCGCGAGCGCGGCCGCAAGCACCACATGGATGTCGCGGCCACTCCCGGTACGGCCGGCGACGCGGCACAGGAGCCGGCATGAGCATCGCCGAGTTCTCCATCCGCCGCCCCATCACCACCATCATGATGTTCGTCTCACTGGTGGTGGTGGGCCTGATCGCCGCGTTCCGGCTGCCACTGGAAGCGTTGCCGGACATCTCCGCACCGTTCCTGTTCGTGCAGGTGCCGTACTCGGGTTCGACGCCCGAGGAAGTGGAGCGCACCATCATCCGGCCGACCGAGGAAGCACTGGCGACGATGACCGGGATCAAGCGCATGCGCTCCCAGGCCACGTCTGAGGGTGCCAGCATCTTCATCGAGTTCACCGACTGGGACCGCGACATCGCCATCGCCGCCTCCGACGCACGCGAGCGCATCGACGCGGTCCGCACCGACCTGCCCGACGACCTGCAGCGCTACAACGTGTTCAAGTGGTCCAGCAGCGACGAGCCGGTGCTGAAGGTGCGCCTGGCCAGCACTGCCGACCTCACCGGTGCGTACGACATGCTCGACCGCGAGTTCAAGCGGCGCATCGAACGCATTCCCGGGGTGGCGCGGGTGGAGATCTCCGGTGCGCCGCCGAACGAGGTGGAGATCGCGATCGACGCCGATCGCCTGACCGCGCACAACCTGAGCATCAACGAGTTGAGCGAGCGGCTGCGCACGCTGAACTTCTCGATCTCGGCCGGACAGATCGACGACAACGGCCAGCGCGTGCGGATCCAGCCGGTCGGTGAAATCACCGACCTGCAGGAATTGCGCGACCTGGTGATCGACACCAAGGGCCTGCGCCTGGGCGACATCGCCGAGATCCGGCTAAAGCCCACCCGCATGAACTACGGTCGCCGCCTGGACGGCAACCCGGCGGTCGGCCTGGACATCTACAAGGAGCGCAGCGCGAACCTGGTGGAGGTGTCGCGCGGTGCGCTGGCGGAAGTGGAGGCGATCCGCAAGCAGCCGTCGATGCGCGACGTGAACATCAAGGTGATCAACAACCAGGGCAAGACGGTGACGTCCTCGCTGCTGGAGCTGGCCGAGGCCGGCGCGGTTGGCCTGCTGCTGTCGGTGACGGTGCTGTTCTTCTTCCTGCGCCATTGGCCGTCCACGCTGATGGTGACCCTGGCGATCCCGATCTGTTTCGTGATCACCCTGGGCTTCATGTACTTCGTGGGGGTCACCCTCAACATCCTGACCATGATGGGCCTGCTGCTGGCCGTGGGGATGCTGGTGGACAACGCGGTGGTGGTGGTGGAGAGCATCTACCAGGAACGCGAGCGCATGCCCGACCAGCCGGTGCAGGCCTCGATCGTCGGAACCCGCAACGTGGCCATCGCGCTCAGCGCCGGCACCCTGTGCCACTGCATCGTGTTCGTGCCCAACCTGTTCGGCGAAACCAACAACATCAGCATCTTCATGGCGCAGATCGCGATCACCATCTCGGTCTCGCTGATGGCGTCGTGGCTGGTGGCGGTCAGCCTGATCCCGATGCTGTCGGCGCGCATGCAGACGCCCAAGCTGGTGCACTCGCAGACCGGCGTGATCGCGCGGCTGCAGCGCCGCTACGCCACGGTGCTGCAGTGGACGCTGGAGCACCGTGGCTGGAGTGTGTTCGGCATCATCATGGTGGTGCTGATCAGCCTGGTGCCGATGAAGCTGACCAAGATCGACATGTTCGGCGGCGAGGGTGGGACCGACGTGTTCATCGGCTACAACTGGAAGGGCGCGTTCACCCGCGAACAGATGTCCGACGAGGTGGCGCGGGTCGAACAGTACCTGCAGCAGAACCGCGAAAAGCTGCACATCACCCAGGTGTATTCCTGGTACAGCGAGCAGGAAGGCAGCAGCACCATCGTGACCCTGGACGAGAAGCACACCGGCAACATGGCGGCGGTGCAGGAGTCGCTGCGCAAGGGGCTGCCGCGTTCGGCGCGCGCCGACTACATCGTCGGCAACCAGGGCGGCGACGGCGGTGGCGGCGGTGGCAGCAAGGGCGTGGAAGTGCAGCTGATCGGCGACTCCACCCAGATGCTGCAGGAGATCGGCGAAGACGTGGTGCCGCTGCTGGCCCAGCGCAAGGAACTGCGTGACGTGCGCATCGACAATGGCGAAAAGGGCAGCGAGCTGTCCATCCATGTCGACCGCGAGCGCGCGGCGGCGTTCGGCTTCAATGCCGAGCAGGTCGCCAGCTTCGTCGGCCTGGCGCTGCGTGGCGCCCCGCTGCGCGAGTTCCGTCGCGGCGACAGCGAGGTGCCGGTGTGGGTGCGTTTCGCCGGTGCCGAGCAGAGCAGCCCGGAAGACCTGGCCAGCTTCACCGTACGCACCGGCGACGGACGTTCGGTGCCGCTGCTGAGCCTGGTCGACGTCAGCATCACGCCCTCGGCCACGCGGGTAGGGCGCACCAACCGCCAGACCACGCTGACCATCAAGGCCAACCTGGCCGAAAAGGTCACCGCGCCGGAAGGCCGCAAGGCGATGGAGGAGACGCTGAAGCCGATGAGCTTCCCGGCCGGCTACAACTTCACCTTCGACGGCGGCGACTTCGGCGACGACAACGAGGCGATGCAGCAGATGATGTTCAACCTGCTGATCGCCCTGGTGATGATCTACGTGGTGATGGCGGCGGTGTTCGAATCGCTGCTGTTCCCCGCCGCGATCATGAGCGGGGTGCTGTTCTCGATCTTCGGCGTGTTCTGGCTGTTCTGGCTGACCGGCACCTCGTTCGGGATCATGTCCTTCATTGGCATCCTGGTGTTGATGGGCGTGGTGGTGAACAACGGCATCGTGATGATCGAGCACATCAACAACCTGCGCCGGCGCGGCATGGCCCGCACCCAGGCACTGGTGGAGGGCTCACGCGAGCGCCTGCGCCCGATCATGATGACGATGGGCACCGCGATCCTGGCGATGATCCCGATCTCGCTGACCGACACCCAGCTGCTCGGCGACGGCCCGCCGTACTACCCGATGGCCCGCGCCATCGCCGGCGGCCTGGCGTTCTCCACCGTGGTCAGCCTGCTGTTCCTGCCGACCATCTACGCCATGCTCGACGACATGAGCATCAGCGTGGCCCGCATCGTGCGGCGGGCAAGGGGCCTGCCGCCCAAGGGCAGCGACGCGGTGATCGAACCGGCCTAGGGTTCGGTCACCCTTTGCGCAGGAACCAGGTCCGGACCTTGTACTCGTGGCCGAAGTCGACGTGCTTGAAGCGGGCTACATGGCGGCCATCGCGTTGGTAGTAGCGCCAGGGGGCATGCTGGCGGGCCTTGGACGGATCATAGAAGACGTCCATGTGGCCCACCGGCATGCCCTTGGGGGTGACATGCATGACGACGCTGCGCCGGGTGCGCGTCGCAGCGTGCGGGGCGCCTCCGTGGAACAACTGCGGATGCCAGATGATGACGTCGCCCGGCGACACGTGCACCGGTTGCGGCATCAGTCCGGCGGCGTCGCACTGGGCGGCCACCGCGTCCTGGTAGGCAGTCCAGCCTTCCGGCGACATCGGATCGATCGGGCCCTCGCCAAAGAGCCGCTGGCGAATGGCCTGCACGTCGATCGGGGGCAGCGCATGACTACCCGGGACGACCATCAGGGGACCGTTGTCATCGGAGACCGTGTCCAGCGCCACCCAGACGCCCATGTAGCGACCCAGCGGATTGGTGGCAAACACGGGCGTATCCCGGTGCAGTGACTGCTCCGATCCGCGCTCGTAGTACAGGCTGGTGTACAGCGAGGTAGGCTCTCCGAAGAAGGCGTCGCACACGGCGATGGCCGCATTTTCTGTCAGCAACCGCGTCATCGCATCGATGGCCAGGTGCAGGTTGACCACGCGATACAACCGCCCATGCTCGTCAAGGTTCCGCGCCGCGGCCTTGGCGTTGCGCTGCTTGAAGCGGTTGATGCGTTCGTTGAGTTCGTTGACCAGGGAGGCGTCTACCGCACCCCGAACCACCACGTAGCCGTCCCGCTCCAGACTCTCCATTGCGTCCATCGACTCTCCTTGGAACTACATTTCACATTGAATGCCGCCAACAGGTCGGCGCTTGTTCATCCGCCGACCTTGTGCCAGACCTGGAACCCGGTCAGCCACAATCCCAGCATGCTGCCCAGATTGGTCAGCATGAAGGTCAGCACCACCCGCGTCACCCGGTTCCGATACCAGCCGCGCACGCTCTGCGCGTCATCACGCAGCTTGAGGAAATCCTCGTACGCCGGCTTGCGCAGCCGGGTTTCCACCAGCGCGGCGAATGCGCCGGTGGGAATGCTCAACCGGAACGGCTTGAACGGCGCGACCACGATCGCGGTCAGGATGCTCAGCGGATGGCTGCCCGCCAGCAGGCAGCCCAGCCCCGCCAGGCCGCCGGTATACATCGCCCACACCGCCAGCAGCTCGGTCCCGACGCCAAGCCCGCCACGATAGAAGCCCACCGCGATCCCGGTCAGCACGATGGCCAGGATGGCCAGCGTGATCCACGGAATGTTGCGCTTCTTCGGCACCGACTCCAGCGACTCGCGCAGCGGACCCGGCGCATCGGTATCGGTTTCCAGGTACTTCGCGAGCCCGGCCAGATGCCCGGCACCCACCACCGCCAGCACCTCGCGCTGGGCCGGGTCATGCACCTCGCGCAGGCGCGTGGCCATGTAGCGGTCGCGCTCGCCGATGATGGTTTCGTACAGGGCCGGGCTCTCGCTGGCGAACTCGCCGAAGCTGGCCTCCAGCATGTCGCCCTGCTTGAGCTTTTCGATCTCGTCTTCGCCAACATCTTCGGACGCGAACAGGCCGGTGCCCAGGCCCATCACCAGCTTGATCTTGCCGACGAACCCGAGCCGCTGCGAGGCGCGCTTGAAGGTCAGGCCGACTTCACGGTCGATCAGGTGCACCGGCAGGTTGCGTTCGTTGGCCAGGCCGACCGCACGCTTGAGTTCGGCCCCCGGTTCGATGCCCAGCTGCTCGGCCAGGCGGCGCTGGTAAGCGGCCAGGGCGAGGTTGGCGGCGAACAGCGCGACCCGGCCCTTGCGGATCACTTCGACCAGGTCGAGCTTGGCCAGCGCGTCCGGGTTGGTCAGCGCCTGCAGGCGCTGCGGATCCAGCTCCACTGCCACGGCATCGAAGCGACCGCTGTTGATCGCGCGTTCCACCACCTCGACGCTCGCCTGCGAAACGTGCGCAGTGCCAAGCAGGGTGTAGCGCACGCCGTCGCGTTCGACCACGCGCACGGGCTGGCCGGCGAACAGGGCGTCGCCGTTGGGGTCCATCAGGTTTTCAGTCATTTCGTCATTCATTGGAAGGGGCGCTGTCGGCGCCGTCGCCGAGCGCGCGCTGCATCTGCACGGTATCCAGCCAGCGCCCATGCTTGCGGCCCAGGCCACGGAAGATGCCGACGGTATGGAAACCGAAGCGTTCGTGCAGCTTGATCGACGCCGTGTTGGACGGTTCGCCGATCACCGCGACCATCTGCCGGTAGCCGCGCGCGACGCAGGCGTCGATCAGGCCCTGCATCAACGCGGTGCCCACGCCACGGCCCTGGAAGGCGGCATCGACGTAGACCGAGTTCTCCACGGTCCACTGGTAGGCGATGCGCCCGCGGTAGGTATTGGCGTACGCATAGCCGGCAACCTGGCCATCGACCTCGGCCACGATGTAGGGGAAGCCGCGCGCAACGATGTCATGCATGCGTCGCAGCATCTCGGCCGCATCGGGAACGTCGTACTCGTAGGTGTTGACGAAGTCGGTCACTTCCACCGCATAGATCGCGGTGATGGCCGCAATATCGGCGTCGGTGGCATCGCGCAGCTGCACGGTCACGGGGCAGGGGTCCTCTGGGATCAGTCGATGTAACGCTTGAGCAGGTCGCCATAGGCGTCGATGCGGCGGTCGCGCAGGAACGGCCAGATCCGGCGCACGTGTTCGCTGCGCTGCAGGTCGACGTCGCAGACCAGCACGGTCGGTTCGCCACCGGCTTCGGCGATGAACTCGCCCTGCGGACCGAGCACATGGCTGTTGCCCCAGAACTGGATGCCGGAAGCACCCAGCGGCGATGCCTCATGGCCCACGCGGTTGCAGCTCAGCACCGGCACGCCGTTGGCCACGGCATGGCCACGGTGGCTCAGCACCCACGCATCGCGCTGGCGGCCCTGTTCGTCCTTCTGATCGTCCGGGTCCCAGCCGATCGCGGTGGGATAAAGCAGCAGTTCCGCACCGGCCAGCGCCATCAGGCGCGCCGCTTCCGGATACCACTGGTCCCAGCACACCAGCACGCCAAGGCGGCCCACCGAGGTGTCGATCGGCTTGAAGCCGATGTCGCCGGGAGTGAAGTAGAACTTCTCGTAGAAGCCCGGATCGTCCGGGATATGCATCTTGCGGTACTTGCCCAGCAGCGTGCCGTCCTTCTCGAAGACCACCGCCGTGTTGTGGTACAGGCCGGCGGCGCGACGCTCGAACAGCGAGCCGACGATCACCACGCCATGCTTTTTGGCGAGCGCGCCGAGGCGCTCGGTGCTGGGGCCCGGGATCGGCTCGGCCAGGTCGAACTCATCGACCGACTCGTGCTGGCAGAAGTACGCACCGTTGTGCAGTTCCTGCAGCAGGACCAGCTTGGCACCCTGGGCAGCCGCTTCAGCCACGCGCGTTTCGATCACGGCCAGGTTGGCCGCCGCGTCACCGTGGTTGCGCTCCTGGATCAGGGCGACGGAAAGGGTGTGGCGTGAGCTCATCCGGGGCGGGTCCTGCAGGGGGAAAAACGCAGTTTATCGCGGATGGGTGTGTAGGGCGTGCTGGGGGTTAAATGGGTTGAAGCCAAAGCCAAAGCCAAAGCCGGCGTCTCAGTTGCTACGTGCAGGGGCGGCCGCCGGGCAGCCCCGCTCCGGGATAACACGTGCCTTCGGCCCGTGTTATCCGCGCATTCCACCTTAACCCCGCGCCTTCGGCGCGCCCCCTTCAACAAGAAGGGGGCTTTTCTCCAGACAGCACTACGGCGACTTCAAGAGCGGACACGCATGGCGTGTCCCTACGCGAGTTCGAGACCGTGCGCTGGCCTGCGTAGGTAGGGTCGGTTCCCAAACGACCGCCGTGAAATCACCCGCGCCCGGTAACGCATGGAAATGATCGGCACCGAACGGCCGGCCGACGGCCGGCACCGGCGTCTCCCGTGGCCACCGCCACACTGTCAAAGGGTCGACCGGGGTCGGTTTGCGGGGGACTCGGCGCCATGGATGGCGTCCGCGTAGCCCCCATGGATGGGTTTACGGCGACCCCGCAAACCGGCACCGGGCGGCCCAAGCCAGGGAAACCGCGCAAACCGCGGCTGTTCGCCCAAAACCAAAAGCGCCGGGCAAAGCCCGGCGCCTGGGAAACCATCGAATACCGACAACGGCTTACGCGGCAAGAACACCCGCAGGCAACTGCATGGTGATGCAGTGCAGGCTGCCGTTCTGCCAGATCAGCGAGCGGCAGGGGACCTGCACGATCTCGTGATTCGGGTAGGCCCGGGCCAGGACGTCGCGGGCCGCGTCGTCCGCGACGTCGCCGTAGGCGGGCATGAGCACCGCGCCGTTGAGGATCAGGTAATTCGCGTACGACGCCGCCAGCCGGCGGCCCTCGTCGATCACCGGGCGTGCCCACGGCAGCGGGAACAGCCGGTACGGCTCGCCCTCGGCCGTGCGCAGCGCCGCCAGCTCTTTGCCCATCGCCTGCAGCTCCGCGAAATGCGAATCCGTACTGTCATCGCAGGCCTGGTACACGATGCTGTCCACCGACGCGAAACGCGCCAGCGTGTCGATGTGCGCGTCCGTGTCGTCGCCTTCCAGGTACCCGTGGTCCAGCCACAGCACCCGGTCCTGCGCCAGCCAGCCGGCCATGTCCGCGCTCAGCGAAGCGCGGTCGCGCTCCGGGTGGCGCTCGTGCAGGCACTTCCAGGTGGTCAGCAGGGTGCCGGCGCCATCGGTTTCGATCGCGCCGCCTTCCAGTGCGAACGGGATGCTCTGCAGCTCCGCGTCAGCAAAGACACCGGCCTCGTGCAGCACCCCCACCAGCTGGTCGTCCAGGCTCGCCTCGAACTTGCCGCCCCACCCGGTGAAGCGGAAATCCAGCAGCCGGAAGCCGCCATCGGCACGGCGCAGCGTGATCGGGCCCGAATCGCGCAGCCACGTGTCGTCGTACTGCGCCGTGACGAAACGCACCCGGTCCGTGTCGATCCGGTTCGAGCGCAGGCGCGCGTCCGCGTACGCCTCCAGGTCGTCGTCGGCCACGATGATCACCACCGGCTGGAAGCGGGTGATGGCCGCGACCAGCGCGATGTAGGTGTCCTCGACGTCACCCAGGCGGTCGGCCCAGTCAGTGTCGGCGTGGGGCCAGGCGATCAGGATGGCGGACTGGGATTCCCATTCGGCCGGAAAACGGAGCGTGTCGTTCATGGTCTCTATGCAATGACCCGCCGGATGCCGGCGGGCGGGGTAGGGTGGATCAGCGGATCGGCGGCCTCGGGCCGACTTCGTTGCTGTCGGCCTTGTTGACCACCACGTCGATCACCTTCGACTTTTCGAAGTAGACGGTGAACTGCGGGTAGACCCAGCGGTTGATGGTCGGCCACTGGCGCTTCTGGCCGCCGCGCGGATCCAGTCGTTCGCTGGGCTCGCCGAAGGCAGCCTGGACCTGGCTGGCGGTCTGGCCGCGAACCGGAACGGCCGTGGTGGGCTGCTCCTTGGTGCGGTCGATCAGCAGCGTGTCGGCGTGGACGCTGGCGCAGGCCAGCAGGGCAAGCAACGGCAGGGTGGACAGGTAACGCTTCATCTCGATCTACTCCCCAGTCATCAAGAACGGTGTGGGCCAATTACAACAAAATCGGCAATAAAAAACCGCCCGGAGGCGGCTTTTTATTCAGGCAGGTCGCGACCACGGGGTCGGGACGCCCTTGGGCTCAGCGCTGGCGAGCCTTGAAACGCGGGTTCGACTTGCAGATCACGAAGATCTTGCCGCGACGACGGACGACCTTGCAGTCGCGGTGACGGGACTTGGCCGACTTCAGGGAAGACAGGACTTTCATTGCATACCTCGGCGTAAACGTGGATTCGGGTGGAGCGCGGCCGCGATATGCAGATGACAATCGGCAGGTGACGCTCGTTCAAGCCCGCCATTCTACCGGGCTTTTTTCCATCCTTTCAAGTGGTTGCACCAAAAAAGTCTCGGTACCGACCCGCCAGGGGCTAGAATGGGCGGTCAAATACACAGGGAAACCCATGAACCAGCTACCTCCCGTGCTCACCATCGACGGCCCGTCCGGGGCCGGCAAGGGGACCGTCAGCCGCATTGTCGCACGCCGGCTGGGCTGGCATTACCTGGATTCCGGCGCCCTGTACCGCGCCGTGGGCGTGGCCGCCAGCTGGGCCGATATCGACACCTCCGACGCCTCCGCGCTGGTCCGCTGCACCTTTGATACCCATGTGAAGTTCGTCGAAGCCGCCGACGGCGGGCTGCGTGTCATCGTCAATGAGACCGACGCCACCGACGAGCTGCGCCTGGAGACCACCGGCGCGCTGGCCTCCGCCATCGCCGCCATCCCCGAGGTCCGGGCCGCCCTCAAGGAGCGCCAGCGCGCATTCAGGGTTCTGCCCGGCCTGGTCGCCGACGGCCGCGACATGGGCACCGTGATCTTCCCGGACGCCCCGTTCAAGGTGTTCCTGACCGCCAGCGCCGAAGAGCGCGCGGAGCGTCGGCATAACCAGTTGAAAGACAAGGGGGTTTCTGTTAACTTTGATGACCTCCTGCGCGAGATCATGGCCCGCGACGCCCGTGATGCACAGCGCACAGTGGCGCCCCTGAAGCCGGCAGACGATGCCGTCGTCATCGACACCAGTGGTATCGGCATCGACACCGTCGTTGCCAAGGTACTGGATCTGCTTCCGGTTTCGGGTGCCTGATCCGTTGCAAGGAGGCCGTCAATCCATCGGCGGTAGTCGCACCAATGCAAGGCAACACAAGCTCCGTCCCGCAATGATGCGTGGCGGTTTTCCTACTTAACACACGACCTGCGTTTCCGGGGTCGACCAACAGGCGGGCAGTAAACGGAACCCTTCCGGGAACCAATGCCCATGTGTCCAACAGAGTAAATCTAATGACCGAATCATTTGCCGAACTGTTTGAAGCCAGCCAGGCCAATCTGGCCAAGCTGAAGCCGGGCGCCATCGTCAGCGGTGTTGTCGTTGAAGTCCGCGGCGACGTCGTGGTGATCAACGCCGGCCTGAAGTCCGAAGGCATCGTGCCGATCGAACAGTTCCGTAACGACGCTGGCGAAATCGACGTTGCCGAAGGCGATGTCGTCAAGGTCGCCCTCGACTCGATCGAGAACGGCTTCGGTGAAACCGTCCTGTCGCGCGAGAAGGCCAAGCGCGCCATGGTGTGGGACGAGCTGGAAGAAGCGTTGGAAAAGAACGAAACCATCACCGGCCGCATCAGCGGCAAGGTCAAGGGTGGTTTCACCGTGGACATCAAGGATGTCCGCGCGTTCCTGCCCGGTTCGCTGGTGGATGTGCGCCCGGTGCGCGACCCGGCCTACCTGGAAGGCAAGGAGCTGGAATTCAAGCTCATCAAGCTGGACCGCAAGCGTAACAACGTCGTGGTCTCGCGCCGCGCTGTCGTCGAAAGCGAGCACTCGGAAGAGCGCGAGCAGCTGATGGACAAGCTGCAGGAAGGCGCGATCCTGAAGGGTGTCGTCAAGAACCTGACCGATTACGGCGCGTTCGTGGACCTGGGCGGCATCGACGGCCTGCTGCACATCACCGACATGGCCTGGAAGCGCGTGCGCCATCCGTCCGAAGTCGTGAACGTCGGCGACGAGCTGGACGTGCGCGTGCTGAAGTTCGACCGCGAGCGCAACCGCGTTTCGCTCGGCCTGAAGCAGCTGGGCGAGGATCCGTGGGACAACATCGCCCGCCGTTACCCGGCCAACAGCCGCGTCTTCGGCAAGGTCTCCAACGTCACCGATTACGGCGCGTTCGTCGAGATCGAGCCGGGCGTCGAAGGCCTGGTGCACGTGTCCGAGATGGATTGGACCAACAAGAACGTCAACCCGTCCAAGGTTGTGCAGGTCGGTGACGAAGTTGAAGTCATGGTCCTGGACGTCGACGAGGAGCGTCGCCGCATCTCGCTGGGCATGAAGCAGGTTGCCGCCAATCCGTGGGAAACCTTCGCTGCCATCCACAAGAAGGGCGACAAGGTGTCGGGCCAGATCAAGTCGATCACCGACTTCGGCATCTTCATCGGCCTGGACGGCGGTATCGACGGCCTGGTGCACCTGTCCGACATCAGCTGGAACACCACCGGCGAAGACGTGGTCCGCAACTTCAAGAAGGGCGACAACCTGGACGCCGTCGTCCTGGCCGTCGATCCGGAGCGCGAGCGCATCAGCCTGGGCGTCAAGCAGCTGGAGCAGGATCCGTTCGGTCAGTACATGGCTGCCAACCCGAAGGGTTCGAAGGTCGAAGGCGTGGTCAAGGAAGTGGACGCCAAGGGCGCTACCATCGAACTGGCTGACGGCATCGAAGGTTACGTCTCGGCTCGTGACGTTGCCAACGAGCGCGTCGACGACGCGACCCAGTTCCTGAAGGTCGGCGACAAGGTTGAAGCGAAGTTCGTGGGCATGGATCGCAAGGGTCGTACCCTGCAGCTGTCGATCAAGGCCAAGGACGACGCGGAAATGCGCGAAGTGCTGGAGGAATACCAGTCCTCTTCGGCTTCCAGCGGCACCACCCAGCTGGGCGCGCTGCTGCGTGCACAGCTGAACGGCAACAAGTCCGAGTAATCGGACCCTGCCGCAGCCGTAGTTTCCTGGACGGCCCGGACACATGTCCGGGCCGTTTCAGGGTTTGAGACCCTCGACGCGAGTCCGCAATGACCAAATCCGAGTTGATCGAAATCCTGGCGCGCCGACAGGCGCATCTGAAGTCGGACGATGTCGATCTGGCGGTAAAGTCGTTGCTGGAAATGATGGGCGGGGCGCTGGCCGGCGGGGATCGCATCGAGATCCGCGGGTTCGGCAGTTTTTCGTTGCACTACCGGCCGCCCAGGCTGGGTCGCAACCCCAAGACCGGGGAATCGGTCGCACTGCCGGGCAAGCATGTCCCGCACTTCAAGCCGGGCAAGGAACTGCGTGAGCGCGTCAGCGCCGTGGTGCCGCTGGAAAGCGATCCGGCCTGAGCCAATTCGTCCGCCCTGGCGGATGCACCCTTTACATCCCTTCGGCTACTCTTTGACCGAACGCATGCCTTCTTCTCCTTTCGACGGACAATAAGCGCCGATGGAATTCGTCTCCGAGTGGTTCTGGTTTTTCCTGTTCCTGCCGCTGGCAGCGGTGTCCGGCTGGGTGATCGGCCGACGTGGCGGGCAGCGCCACGGCGACAACCAGGTCAGCCGCCTCTCCAGCACCTATTTCCGCGGCCTGAACTACCTGCTCAACGAGCAGCCGGACAAGGCCATCGAGCTGTTCCTGCATATTGCGGAGCTGGACAAGGAAACCTTTGAAACCCAGGTTGCGCTGGGCCACCTGTTCCGCCGCCGTGGCGAGGTCGACCGGGCCATCCGCCTGCACCAGGGGCTGGTCAACCGCACCGACCTGAGCGACGCCCAGCGCGTCCAGGCCCTGCTGGCGCTCGGCGAGGACTACATGAAGTCCGGCCTGCTCGACCGAGCCGAAACCGTGTTCTCCGAGCTGGCCCAGATCGACCAGCGCGCCCCGCAGGCGCTCAAGCACCTGATCGGCATCTACCAGGCCGAGCGCGACTGGGAAAAGGCGATCGACAACGCCACCCGCTATGAAGAGGTCACCGGCGAGCCGATGGGCAAGCTGGTGGGTCAGTTCGAATGCGAACTGGCCGAACGCTTCCGCGGCGCCGGCAAGATCGACGAGGCGCGTGCGGCCATTGCCCGCGCCTACCAGGCCGACGCCATGTCGGTCCGCGCCGGCATCATCGAAGGTCGCCTGGAAACCGATTCGGGCAATGCCGAAGCGGCGGTGCGCGCCTTCGAGCGCGCGGCCCGCAACGACCCCGAGTACCTGCCCGAGGTCCTGCAGCCGCTGATGCAGAACTACCGCAAGGTCGGCGACCTCGGTGGCGCGCGTGCATTCCTGTCGGAAATGACCGAGCACTACCGCGGCATCGCCCCGGTCCTGGCATTGACCCAGTTGATGGAAGAGCAGGAAGGCGTTGCCCCCGCGCGCGCATACCTGGGCCGCCAGCTCAAGGACCGTCCGTCGGTCCGTGGCGAGTCCGCGCTGATCGACCTGACCCTGGCCGAGGGCGCCGATTCCACCGCGACCCTGCACGACCTCAAGCACATCACAGACCAGCTGCTGGTCCGCAACCCGGCCTACCGCTGCACCCGCTGCGGCTTCGGCGCGCGCACCCACCACTGGCAATGCCCCAGCTGCAAGGAGTGGGGAACGGTCAAGCCGCTGCTGAACTACGCGGTGCTCTGACCCATGCTGCCGGGAGGGTGGATCGGGCTGCTGGCGGTGCTGGCAGTCGCCGCGGTGCTTACCGCGTGTGCCCGCTACTACGCGCTGCGGCGCAACCTGTTGGACCAGCCCGGCGAACGCCGCAGCCATGGCGTGGCGACCCCGCGCGGCGGCGGCATCGCCATCGTGCTGACCCTGCTGCTGGCGGTCGTTGCCGGTGCGGTCTGCTGGCCGCAGGCCCGCACCGCGCTCCTGGTGTTCGGGCTGGGCCTGGCCCTGGTGGCCGGGATCGGCTGGTGGGACGACCACCGGCCGCTGCCGGCGGTGCGCCGGCTGCTGGTCCACGTGGTCGCCGCCAGCCTGTTGGCCGGACTGGTCTGGAATGCCACCGGCAACCCCTGGCAGACCGCGCTGGCCCTGCTGTTCACGACATCCCTGATCAACATCTGGAACTTCATGGATGGGATCAACGGGATTGCCACCACCCAGGCGATCCTGGCCGGCGCCGCCTTCGCGCTGGTGCTGCCCGGTCCGCTGGCCCTGGCCGGCGTGGTCCTGGCCCTGGCGTGCCTGGGCTTCCTGCCGTTCAACTTCCCCCGCGCCCGGATTTTCATGGGGGATGTCGGCAGCGGCGCGCTTGGCTATGCGGTGGCGGCCCTGGTCTGCCTGGCCAGCGTGGCCACGACGGTGTCCTGGTTGCTGCTGCTGGTGCCGCTGACCGCCTTCCTCGTGGACGCGGGCTTCACACTGCTGGCGCGCATGCTCTCCGGGCAGAGGTGGATGGAGCCCCACACCCAGCATCTGTACCAGCGCGCCGTCAAAGGTGGAGCAACGCACACTTCGGTTACAGGGATGTACTTTGTTTTTGGTTTGTTCAGTATTACAGTGTTTAATGCTTGCACGTATTTGCAGCCGAGGTGGGAGGCTGCCGTGGCCGTAACGTGGATGATCTCCGCGACCGGTCTTTGGCTACTCCTGCGCAAGGGAATGCGCCACTAGAAGGAATGCTTGGTTTATGACGCCTTGGCTGGACCGCTTTACGAGTCTGCTCCCCCGTGCCGCCATCGTGGCCCACGACCTCTTCATGGTCTGGGCCTGCTGGTAGTTGCTGCATGCGGGCCGCTATTCGATGCTGGCCGACGCCCCTTCGCTTCCGCTCTGGAACATCGACACCACCCTGGTGCTGGCCATCCAGGCCGTCGTGTTCTGGCGGGTAGGCCTCTACCGGGGCCTGTGGCGGTTCGCCAGCGTGGCCGACCTGTTGCACATCTTCAAATCCAGCTTCATCGGCCTGCTGGCGATCGTCGTGGTGCTTGCCTACAAGCGCTTCAATGGCGTGCCGATGTCGGTGCTGGTGATCTATCCGTTCGCGCTGTCGGCCCTGCTGGGTGCGCCGCGCCTGCTGTACCGGGCCTGGAAGGACTACCAGGCGCTGCAGTCCGATGCGAGCGCGCGCCGCGTGCTGATCCTGGGTGCCGGCCAGGCCGCCGAAGCCTTGGTCCGCGACCTGCGCCGCTCCGGTGATTTCGAACCGGTCGGCCTGCTCGACGACGCCCCGCACCTGCAGGGCGCCAAGCTGCAGGGCCTGCCCATCCTCGGCACGCTGGACGATGCCGCTGCCGTGGCCCGCGAAACCGCGGCCAAGCTTCTGGTGATCGCCATTCCTTCGCTCGACGCGGCGGGCATGCAGCGGGTGGTGGCCCTGTGCGAGAGCACCGGGGTGCCGTTCCGGATGGTGCCCAAGCTCAACGACGTGCTGCTCGGCCATTCGCTGCCGGGCGAGCTCAAGGAAGTGGCGATCGAGGACCTGCTCGGGCGCAAGCCGATCCTGCCGGACTGGTCGCTGATCCGCGGCTGGCTGGGCGGCCGCACCGTGCTGGTCACCGGCGCCGGTGGCTCGATCGGTTCGGAACTGTGCCGCCAGTGCGCGCGGCACGGGGCAGGGCGGGTCGTGCTGCTGGAAATGAGCGAGCTGCTGCTGCTGACCATCGAGGCCGAGCTCAAGCGCAGCTTCCCTGACCTGGTGGTGGAAGCGGTGCTGGGCGACTGCGGCGACCCGGCCGTGATCCGCCACGCGCTGTCGCTGTCCAGTGTCGACGCGGTGTTCCATGCGGCGGCCTACAAGCAGGTACCGGTGCTGGAGCGCCAGCTGCGCGAAGCGGTGCGCAACAACATCCTGTCCACCGAAACGGTGGCGCGCGCGTGTGTCGAGGCGCGCATCGAGCATTTCGTATTCATCTCCACCGACAAGGCGGTCGACCCGGTCAACGCGCTCGGCGCCAGCAAGCGCTACGCGGAGATGATCTGCCAGAGCCTGGACCAGAAGACCAGCCACACGCGCTTCGTCACCGTGCGCTTCGGCAACGTGCTGGCCTCGGCCGGCAGCGTGGTCCCGGTGTTCCGCGAACAGATCCTCAAGGGCGGCCCGGTCACGGTCACCGACCCGGAAGTGACCCGTTACTTCATGACCATCCCCGAGGCCTGCCAGCTGATCCTGCAGGCGGCGGCGTCGGCTTCGCATGGTGCGATCTACACCCTGGACATGGGCGAGCCGGTGCCGATCCGGGTGCTGGCCGAGCAGATGATCCGCCTGGCGGGCAAGCAGCCGTACAAGGACATCGCGATCGTCTACACGGGCCTGCGTCCCGGCGAGAAGCTGCACGAAACCCTGTTCTATTCAGACGAGGATTATCGGCCGACCGCGCACCCGAAGATCCTCGAAGCCGGCGTGCGCACCTTCTCCCGCGACCAGGTGCTGGGCAACGTGCCGCGCCTGCGCGAGGCGATCGCCAATTACGATACCGATGCCATCAACAGCATCCTGTTCGCGACCATGCCGGAGTTCTCGCCGTTGCAACAGGAATCTCACGTCGAGTCGGCTAATGTGGTTCCCTTTCCGGCACGAGAGGCCAACAGGCTGTGACGAGCAAGCGCATTCGCAAGGCGGTTTTCCCGGTGGCAGGCCTGGGTACCCGGTTCCTTCCCGCCACCAAGACGGTTCCCAAGGAAATGCTGCCGATCATCGATCGGCCGTTGATTCAGTACGCCGTCGATGAGGCGATCGAAGCAGGGTGCGACACCCTGATCTTCATCACCAACCGCTACAAGCACGCGGTGGCCGACTATTTCGACAAGGCGTACGAACTGGAGCAGAAACTCGAGCGTGCCGGCAAGACCGAGCAGCTTGAACTGGTCCGGCACGTGCTGCCCAACGGCGTGCGTGCGATCTTCGTCACCCAGGCCGAAGCGCTGGGCCTGGGCCACGCGGTACTGTGCGCCAAGGCCGTGATCGGCGATGAGCCGTTCGCCGTGCTGCTGCCGGACGACCTGATCTGGAACCGCGGCGCCGGCGCGCTCAAGCAGATGGCCGACCTCAACCAGGCCACCGGCGCCAGCGTGATCGCGGTGGAAGACGTGCCGCACGAGAACACCGCCAGCTATGGCATCGTTGCCACCGACGCGTTCGACGGCCGCAAGGGCCGCATTTCGCAGATCGTGGAAAAGCCCAAGCCGGCCGACGCGCCGAGCGACTTGGCCGTGGTCGGGCGGTACGTGCTCAGCCCGAAGATCTTCGATCTGCTGGAGTCCACCGGCACCGGTGCCGGCGGCGAGATTCAGCTGACCGACGCCATTGCCGAACTGCTCAAGACCGAGGAAGTGGACGCATTCCGCTTCGAAGGCACCCGTTTCGACTGCGGTACCCACCTGGGCCTGGTCGAGGCAACCATCCGCTTCGCGCTGGAAAGCCACAAGCTGGGCAAGCCGGCACGCGAGAAGCTGGCGCAGATGCTGGCCGACGACGAAGGCTGAGGTGTTCCGGCCGCTGGCTGGAAAAACACACAAAAAAAAGGGCGACCCGAGGGTCGCCCTTTTTCATGGTGCGCTTACAGCGATTCGAAGATGCCCGCAGCGCCCATGCCGGTGCCGATGCACATGGTGACCATGCCGTACTTCTGCTGGCGGCGGCGCAGGCCATGCAGCAGGGTGGCGGTACGGATCGCGCCGGTCGCGCCCAGCGGGTGGCCCAGGGCGATGGCGCCGCCCAGCGGGTTGACCTTGGACGGATCCAGGCCGCAGTCGCGGATCACTGCCAGCGACTGCGCGGCGAAGGCTTCGTTGAGCTCGATCCAGTCCAGCTGGTCCTGGGTCAGGCCAGCCTGCTTGAGCGCCTTCGGAATGGCCGCGATCGGGCCGATGCCCATCACTTCCGGACGCACGCCGGCAACCGAGAAGCTGACGAAGCGGGCCAGCGGCTTCAGGCCGTAGTCCTTCACCGCCTGCTCGGAGGCCAGCAGCACCGCACCGGCGCCGTCGCTCATCTGCGAGGAGTTGCCGGCGGTCACGGTGCCGCCGAACTGGCCGTTGCGGAACACCGGGCGCAGCTTGGCCAGGCCTTCGGCGGACGAATCCAGGCGCGGGCCTTCGTCGGTGTCGACGATGCGGTTGCGGGTGATGATGCGGCGGCCGTCGGCCAGGTCCGGCTGGCGGGTGCGCACATCGTACGGGCTGATCTCATCCTTGAACTCGCCGTTCTGGATCGCGGCGATGGCCTTCTGGTGCGAGGCCAGGGCGAAGGCGTCCTGCTCCTCGCGCGAGACCTTCCATTCCTCGGCGACCTTCTCGGCGGTGATGCCCATGCCGTAGGCAATGGCCACGTGGTCGTTGTCGAACACGCTCGGGGCCATGGCGATCTTGTTGCCCATCATCGGCACCATCGACATCGACTCGGTACCACCGGCCAGCATCAGGTCGGCGTTGCCCAGGCGGATCTGGTCGGCGGCCATGGCCACGGCCTGCAGGCCGGAAGAGCAGAAGCGGTTGACCGTCTGCGCGGCGATGGTGTCCGGCAGGCCGGCCAGCAGCACGCCGATGCGGGCCACGTTCATGCCCTGCTCGGCTTCGGGCATGGCGCAGCCGATGATGGCGTCGTCGATGCGGTTGACGTCGATGCCCGGGGCCTGCGCGACCACGGACTTGAGCACGTGCGCGAGCATGTCGTCGGGACGGGTATTGCGGAACACGCCCTTGGGCGCCTTGCCAACCGGGGTGCGGGTGGCGGCGACGATGTAGGCGTCCTGGATCTGCTTGGTCATTGTGGCGATCTCTTGAATGTGGTTCGGGCCGATCAGTTACGCAGCGGCTTGCCGGTCTTGAGCATGTGCGCGATGCGGGCCTGGGTCTTTTCCTGCTGGGCCAGTTCGACGAAGTGTTTGCGCTCCAGGTTCAGCAGCCACTCTTCGTCGACCAGGGTGCCGCGGTCGACTTCGCCACCACACAGCACGGTGGCGATGCGCACGGCGATCTCGTAGTCGTACGGGCTGATGAAACGGCCTTCCAGCATGTTGACCAGCATCATCTTGAAGGTAGCGATACCCACGTCGCCGGCGACCTGGATGCGACGGGCCGGCATCGGCGGACGGTAGCCGCCCTCGGCCAGCGCCTGCACTTCGGCCTTGGCGATGTACAGCGCTTCGAAGCTGTTGAACACCACCTTGTCGGTGGGGCGCATCAGGCCCAGTTCCTTGGCGTTGACCGCCGAGTTGGAGACCTTGGCCATGGCCACGGTTTCGAAGGTCTTCTTCAGTTCGGCGAACACGTCACCGCCCGGGCCGGCGGCCTGCGAGGCACGCACCGCCAATTCCTTCAGGCCGCCACCGGCCGGCAGCAGGCCAACGCCGGCCTCGACCAGGCCGATGTAGCTTTCCAGGGCCGCCACGCTCTTGGCGCTGTGCATCTGGAATTCGCAGCCACCGCCCAGGGCAAGGCCGCGCACGGCGGTCACCACCGGCACCAGCGAGTACTTGATCGCCTGGCTGGTGCGCTGGAAGTTGTGCACCATTTCTTCGAACTGGTCGACCTTGCCGGCCTGCAGCAGGCCGAGTGCACCGGCCAGGTCGGCACCGGCGGAGAAGGGCTCCTTCTGCTGCCAGATCACCAGGCCCTTGAAGCCCTGCTCGGCGCGCTTGATCGCTTCCTGCAGGCCGTTGAGCACGTGGTCGGACACGGTGTTCATCTTGGTCTTGAAGCTGACCACGGCAATGCCGTCGCCGTCGTGCCACATGCGCACGCCGTCGTTCTCGAACACGGTTTCGCCCGGGCTGAAGGTCTCGCCCAGCAGCGGATCCGGGAAGCGCTGGCGCTGGTACACCGGCAGCGCCGAACGCGGCAGCTTGGCGTTGCGGGTCGGGCTGTAGCTGCCTTCGGCGGCGTGCACGCCGTCGCGGCCGTCGAACACCCAGTCCGGCAGCGGGGCGTTGCTCATGCTCTTGCCGGCGACGATGTCATCGGCGATCCACTGCGCCACCTGCTTCCAGCCGGCGGCCTGCCAGGTTTCGAACGGGCCCAGCGACCAGCCGTAGCCCCAGCGGATGGCCAAGTCCACGTCGCGCGCGGTCTCGGCGATGTCGGCCAGGTGATAGGCGCTGTAGTGGAACAGGTCGCGGAAGGTCGCCCACAGGAACTGCGCCTGCGGATGCTGGCTTTCGCGCAGCTTGGTGAACTTCTCGGCCGGGTTCCTGATCTTGAGGATCTCGACCACTTCCGGGGCGGCGGTGCGGTCGGCCGGACGGTAGTCCTGCTTCTCCACGTCCAGTACCACGATGTCCTTGCCGACCTTGCGGAAGATGCCGGCGCCGGTCTTCTGGCCCAGCGCGCCCTTGGCGATCAGCGCTTCAAGCCACTTCGGCGACTTGAAGAAGGCGTGCCACGGATCGTTGGGCAGGGTGTCGCCCATGGTCTTGATGACGTGGGCCATGGTGTCCAGGCCGACCACGTCGGAGGTGCGGTAGGTGGCCGACTTCGGGCGGCCGACCAGCGGGCCGGTCAGGCCGTCGACTTCGTCGAAGCCCAGGCCGAACTGCTCGGTGTGGTGGATGGTGGACAGGATCGAGAACACGCCGATGCGGTTGCCGATGAAGTTCGGGGTGTCCTTGGCGTACACCACGCCCTTGCCCAGGGTGGTGACC
Source organism: Stenotrophomonas bentonitica (assembly GCF_013185915.1). Taxonomy (NCBI): domain Bacteria; kingdom Pseudomonadati; phylum Pseudomonadota; class Gammaproteobacteria; order Lysobacterales; family Lysobacteraceae; genus Stenotrophomonas; species Stenotrophomonas bentonitica. Next base: position 923,781 of record NZ_JAAZUH010000002.1, read on the forward strand.
AGGAAGCTTTCCAGGCCTTCCAGCACGGCGCCGTCGGTGGTGCTGGCCGGGATCAGCTCGGCCAGGTGCATGTAGCGCGGCGGGTTGAAGAAGTGCACGCCGCAGAAGCGGTGGCGCAGCTGTTCGGGCAGCACGTCGGCCAGCTTGTTGATGCCCAGGCCGGAGGTGTTGGAGGCCAGTACCGCGTGGTCGGCCACGAACGGCGCGATCTTCTTGTACAGGTCCTGCTTCCAGTCCATGCGTTCGGCGATGGCTTCGATGATCAGGTCGCAGTCGCGCAGCTGCTCCAGGCCGGTTTCATAGTTGGCCGGGGTGATCGCTTCGGCGTAGGACTTGCTGGCGAGCGGGGCGGGGCTCAGCTTGCCGAGGTTGGCGATGGCCTTGAGCACGATGCCGTCGGCCGGACCTTCCTTGGCGGGCAGGTCGAACAGCACGGTGTCGACGCCGGCATTGGTCAGGTGGGCTGCGATCTGGGCGCCCATGACGCCGGCACCCAGCACGGCGGCGCGGCGGACTAGCAGGGAATTGGACATGTCGATAAGCCTTTTGGCGTTACGGGGTGGAGAGGGGGAGTGCGGTGGCCGCGCTGGCGCGGAAACCGGCTTCGGCAAAATGGATCAGTTCCTGGGCTGCATGGGCACGATGCGCCGCTTCGGTGACACCGGCGGGACGCTTGATCAGCCCGAAGTCGGCCATCGCGTAGGTCAGCGCGCCGGCCAGGAAGTCCAGGCGCCAGTACAGCTCTTCCTTGCTCAGGCCCGGCACGCAGGCCGCGATGGCCTTGCCGAACTCGCGCAGCACGTGGCCGTAGTGGTCGGAGAGGAACTTGCGCAGGTTGTCGTTCTTTTCCGCATAGGCGCGGGCGATGACGCGGACGAAGGCGCCGCCGGTCTGGCGGTCCTGGGCCATGGCCAGGGCGGGTTCGACGAACGCGGCCAGTACCGGGCGCAGCTGGCCCGGGTGCTCGCGGCGGGCGGCCTCGAGCTGGGACAGCCGCGCGGCGGTCATTTCGTCCATGCGGCGGCGGAACACCTCGTTGACCAGGTTTTCCTTGGAGCCGAAGTGGTAGTTGACCGCCGCGATGTTCACGTCGGCCTGGCTGGTGACCTGGCGCAGCGAGGTCCCGGCGAACCCGTGCAGGGCGAACAGCTCCTCGGCGGCGCCGAGGATGCGGTCCTTGGTGGAGAAGTGGGCGGGCTTGGCCATGGGCAGGGCAGGGTTCAATCAAACGATTGTTTGATATTAGACCTGGACGCTCGGGGCTGCATTGTGCGGCGCAACAGAACGGTTGCCGGGCGGTCATCCAGATGAATGCGGCACGTTGTATCCGGCCGCCGGGACGCTGTAGAATTGACGCACGTATATCAGGCTAAGCCCGCGTTTTGACGCGGGTTTTTTTCATGTTACTCTCGGGCCGATCAGTGGCCCGCCCAACGGAGAACTTCCCATGGCGCTGGAGCGCACCCTTTCCATCATCAAGCCGGACGCCGTCGCCAAGAACGTCATCGGTGAAATTTACGCCCGCTTCGAAAAGGCTGGCCTGAAGGTCGTGGCTGCCAAGTACAAGCAGCTGTCGCGCCGCGAAGCCGAAGGCTTCTACGCCGTGCACCGCGAGCGTCCGTTCTTCAACGCGCTCGTCGAGTTCATGATCTCCGGCCCGGTGATGATCCAGGCCCTGGAAGGCGAGAACGCCGTGCTGGCCCACCGCGACCTGCTGGGCGCCACCAATCCGAAGGACGCTGCGCCGGGCACCATCCGCGCCGACTTCGCCGATTCCATCGATGCCAATGCCGCCCACGGCTCGGACTCGGTCGAGAACGCCGCGATTGAAATCGCGTACTTCTTCGCCGCGACCGACGTGGTCTCGCGCTGAGAGTAATGCCGTGAACGAGGTCGTACAGCCCACCGCCATCCCCATCGTGCTCGCCGAAGGCGCGCCGGTGGCCAAGCAGAACCTGCTCGACCTCGATCGCGCGGGCCTGGAGCGCTTCTTCGCCGAGACCCTCGGCGAAGCGCGCTACCGTGCCCACCAGGTGATGAAGTGGATCCACCACCACTACGTCACCGACTTCGATGAAATGACCGACTTGGGCAAGGCGCTGCGCGCCAAGCTGCACCAGCATGCCGAGGTCCGCGTTCCCAACATCGTGTTCGACAAGCCGTCTGCCGACGGCACCCACAAGTGGCTGCTGGCCATGGGCACCGACGGCAAGAACGCGATCGAAGCGGTGTACATCCCGGACAAGAACCGCGGCACGCTGTGCGTGTCCTCGCAGGTCGGCTGCGCGCTGAACTGCACGTTCTGTTCGACCGCCACCCAGGGCTTCAACCGCAATCTTTCCACCGCCGAGATCATCGGCCAGGTGTGGGTTGCCGCGCGCCACCTGGGCAACATCCCGCACAAGCAGCGTCGCCTCACCAACGTGGTGATGATGGGCATGGGCGAGCCGTTGATGAATTTCGACAACGTCGTGCGCGCCATGAGCGTGATGCGCGACGACCTGGGCTACGGCCTGGCCAACAAGCGGGTGACCCTGTCGACCTCCGGCCTGGTACCGCAGATCGACCGCCTCTCGGCCGAAAGCGATGTGTCGCTGGCGGTGTCGCTGCACGCACCCAACGATGCGCTGCGCGAGACCCTGGTGCCGCTCAACAAGAAGTACCCGATCGTCGAACTCATGGCGTCGTGCGCGCGCTACCTGCGCGCCAACAAGCGCCGCGAATCGGTGACCTTCGAATACACCCTGATGAAGGGCATCAACGACCAGCCCGAACACGCCCGTCAGCTGGCGCGGCTGATGCGGCAGTTCGACAACGCGGTGCAGGCGTCGCACTCGGGCAAGGTCAACCTGATTCCGTTCAACCCGTTCCCGGGCACGCGCTACGAGCGCTCCGGCGATGCGGAGATCCGTGCGTTCCAGAAGATCCTGCTCGACCAGCAGGTGCTGACCATGGTGCGGCGTACCCGCGGCGACGACATCGACGCCGCCTGTGGCCAGCTCAAGGGCCAGGTGATGGACCGCACGCGCCGCCAGGCCGAGTTCAACAAGACGCTCCAGGACGGGAAAAACCGGGATGCCGCTGCCTGACCTTCGATTGCCAGCCGTTGTTTTCGTCGCGCTGGCATTCGCTGGCTGTGGCAGCAAAGGCGTCAAACCCCCCAGTGCGCCGTTGGGCATCGCCCCGGAGTACGTCGCCCGTGACAGCGCCGACACCCGGCGCCGGTTCAACTACCAGGACCAGCTGACGCTGGCGGCTGAGGCCTTCCGCGCCGGCCAGCCCGACGTGGCTGAAAAACGCGCGCGCAGCGCGCTCAAGCTCGACCCGGGCCAGCCCGACGCCTACATCCTGCTCGCTGCCCTGGCCAACCAGCGTGGCGCGGTGGCCGAGGCCGGTCCGCTGTTCCAGAAGGCGGCCGAGCTGGCGCCGCAGAGCGGCGACGTGCTGAACAACTACGGTGCCTGGCTGTGCGGGCAGGGGCGTGCCGCCGAGGCGCTGCCGCTGTTCGACCGCGCCGTGGTGGCGCCGGGCTACCGCACCCCGGCTGCCGCGCTGGCCAATGCCGGGGGCTGCGCGCTGGAGGCCGGACAGCCCGAACGGGCCGTGCGTGACCTGCGCAAGGCGCTGGTGCTGGAACCTGGCAACGCCTACGCGCTGGAATCCATGGCGCGCAATGAGTACGCGCAGTCGCGTTATTTCGAGGCCCGCGCCTTCGTGCAACGGCGTCTCGCGGCTGCACCGGCCACACGTTCCGTGTTACAACTTGCCTCTCAAATCGAGGCGCAGCTTGGTGACACAGTGGCATCCGGTCGCTATCTGCAGCGAATTCGCGACGAATTTCCGCAGGATGCGGCTCCTAATTCCCGGGGTTGAAGCATTGTGATTGATGACCAGACTGTGAACGCGCTTGATACCGCTGCCGGCTGTGGGGCTCGCCTCCGCCAGGCGCGGGAAGCGGCAGGGATGACGCTTGAGGACGTAGGTCCGAAGCTGCGCATGCCGGTCCAGGTGGTGAAGTCGCTGGAAGCCGAGCAGTGGGACCGCCTCGGTGCGCCGGTGTTCGTGCGCGGCCAGCTCAAGAGCTACGCCCGCCTGCTCAACGTCGACCTCGGCGATGTCCTGGACCAGGCCCGGATCGGGCCGGTGGTGCCGCCGCAGCTGGTCAGCCATACGCACACCCCGCGGGCCCGGCGCATCGCCGAGAACCTCGGTCGCCGTGCCCTGTACGTGGGCATCACCGCGGTGCTGGCGGTGCCGGTGTGGTTCGCCACGCGCGGCCATTTCGACAGTGCCTCCACCGCGCCGGCGACCGCCTCGCTGGACGTGATTCCGGCCGCGGTGCCCGTGGCTGGCTCGACTCCGCCGGCCGCTCCGGCGGCGTCCGCTGCAACGCCTGCCGCGGCACCGGCCGCGCCTTCGGCCCCGTACCTTGCCTCGCTCACCCCGGTGCCGCGACCGACCGCCGCCGCCCCGGCGCCGGCCGGCGTGCTGACCCTGCAGTTCAAGGGCGACAGCTGGGTCGACATTGCCGGTCCCGATGGCGCGACCGTCGAGAAGGCCCTGATCAAGTCCGGCAAAACCCGCACCTTCAGCCCCGGCCAGGTGGCCCGCATGGTGCTGGGCAATGCCTCGGCGGTCGAGGTTCAGCAGGCCGGCTCTATCGTCGACCTTTCGCCGTACCAGCGAGCCAACGTGGCGCGCTTTACGGTATCCTCTGACGGCTCCGTGGCTCCGGTTTCACACTGAGCCGCGTTTCCGCTGTTTCGACAGTCCAATTCAAACAGTCCCTCCTGACCGGCAGGGGCGAGAGTACGCATGGCGATCGACGACCTGCTCGACGAGCACGAACAAAGTGAACGCGTCCGCAGCTGGCTGCGGAACAATGGTGTGAGCATCATCGCCGGCGTGGCGATCGCCATCGGCGGCATTGCCGGCTGGCAGTGGTGGCAGAAGGAACAGGGCAACCACCTGTCCATGGCCAATGCCGAGTACCAGGTGGTGCTCAAGCAGCTGCAGGACAACAAGCTGGATGACGCGGCCAAGGGCATCAAGGCCCTGGACGGCGGCAAGGCGAGCGTGTATGCCGACCTGGCCGCGCTGCAGCTGGCCAAGGCGCAGGTCGACGCCGGCAAGAACGAAGAGGCCCTGGCCACCCTGCGTGCGATCCAGGCCAGCCCCGAACTCAAGACCGCGATCGACCAGCGCATCGCGCGCCTGTTGATCGCCACCGGCAAGCAGGATGAAGCCATCAAGCTGCTGGGCGATGCGACCGACAGTGCCAGCCTGGAAATCCATGGCGACGCCCTGATCGCATCGGGCAAGCGCGACGAAGCCCGTGGCCTGTATGAGAAGGCGCTCAAGACGCTGGACGTGGCAGCGCCGCAGCGGCGTGTTCTTGAAACCAAGGTGATGGATGCCGGTGGCACCGTCGCCGAGCCCGCGGAGTCGGTGTAATGAAGCAGATGGTCATGATCAAGCGCGTTGCCACCCTGGTCCTGATGGGCGTGGCGCTGTCCGGCTGCAGCACCGTCAAGGGCTGGTTCGCGGGCAAGGACGCAGAGGCCAAGAAGGCGCTGGAACCGGCTGAGCTGGTCAAGTTCGAGCCGACCGTGAAGGTCGACAAGGTCTGGAGCACCAACCTGGGCAAGGGCGAAAAGCGCATCGGCGTCCGCCAGGGTCCAGTCGTGGCCGACGGCCGCGTGTTCGCGGCGGCCATCACCGGCGGCGTGCATGCGCTGGACCTGCAGACCGGCAAGACCGTGTGGACCTACGAGCCGGCCAAGGTCAAGAAGCAGCCGAAGCTGCGCCTGTCCGGTGGCCCCGGCGTCGGCGAAGGCCTGGTGGTGATCGGTACGCTGGACGGCCAGGTGATCGCGCTGGACGCCAACGACGGCGCCGAAAAGTGGCGTGCCAAGGTACCCGGCGAAGTGATTTCTGCTCCGGCCGTGGGCCAGGGCATCGTGTTCGTGCGCAGCAACGATGGCCGGGTAACCGCCTTCGATGCCGGCAACGGCACCCAGAAGTGGTTCAACCCGCGCGAACTGCCTGCGCTGACCGTGCGCGGCAACGCGCCGGTGGTGGCGGGCCCGGGCGTGCTGTTCATCGGCAACGATGACGGCAGCGTGGCCGCGCTGGCCATGCAGGACGGCCGCACCGTGTGGGATCAGATGGTCGCCAACGGCGAAGGCCGTACCGAGCTGGAGCGCATGTCCGACGTGGACGGCGCCCCGGTGCTGGAAGGCAACACCCTGTTCGTGAGCAGCTTCAAGAACCAGACCATGGCGATCGAAGGCCCGACCGGCCGTCCGCTGTGGGCACGCGATCATGGCGGCGCCGGTGGCGTGGCCCTGACCTCGGGCAATGTGTTCGTCACCGACAACAAGGGTGGGGTGTTCGGCCTGGACAAGGCCAGTGGCTCGGCCATGTGGTCGCAGACCGGGCTGGCCCGCCGCTCGCTGACCGGGCCGGTGGTGCAGGGCGATTACGTTGTAGTCGGTGACTACAAGGGCTACCTGCACTGGCTGCGCACCGATAACGGCGAATTCGCCGGGCGCGCCAAGAGTGGCGGCGATGCCCTGCTGGCGCAGCCGGTAGTCGCCGATGGGATTCTGCTGGTGCAGAACGTTGATGGAAAGCTGACCGCGTTCCGGTTGGCACAATAAGGAGTTACCGCGATGCTGCCCTTGGTCGCCCTGGTTGGACGGCCGAATGTCGGCAAGTCCACCATTTTCAATGCGCTGACCCGTACCCGTGACGCCCTGGTCCATGACCAGCCCGGCGTCACCCGGGACCGCAACTATGGTGTCTGCCGTCTGGACGAGGACAATCACTTCCTCGTCGTCGACACGGGCGGTATCGCGGAAGACGAAGAGGGCCTGGCCGGTGCGACCGCACGCCAGGCCCGCGCCGCTGCTGCCGAAGCCGACCTGATCCTGTTCGTGGTGGATGCCCGTGAAGGCACGTCGGCCCTGGACGACGAGATCCTGTCCTGGCTGCGCAAGCTGTCGCGTCCGACCCTGCTGCTGATCAACAAGATCGACGGCACCAACGAAGACAACGTCCGCTCCGAGTTCGCCCGTTACGGCTTCAGCGAAATGCTGACCGTGTCGGCCGCGCACCGCCAGGGCCTGGACGATCTGCTCGAGGAAGTGGTCCAGCGCCTGCCGGAAGAAGGCAGCGCCGAGGAGATGGACAACGATCCGGCCCGGATGCGCATCGCCTTCGTCGGCCGCCCCAACGTGGGCAAGTCGACCCTGGTCAACCGCATCCTCGGCGAGGAGCGGATGATCGCGTCCGAAGTGCCGGGCACCACCCGCGACTCGATCGCGGTGGACCTGGAGCGCGACGGCCGCCAGTACCGGCTGATCGACACTGCCGGCCTGCGCCGCAAGGCGCGCGTCGAAGAGGTGGTCGAGAAGTTCAGCGTCATCAAGACCCTGCAGGCCATCGAACAGTGCCAGGTTGCGGTGCTGATGCTGGACGCCAATGAAGGCGTGACCGACCAGGACGCCAGCGTGCTGGGTGCGGTGCTCGATGCCGGCCGTGCGTTGGTGGTGGCGATCAACAAGTGGGACGGGCTGACCGACTACCAGCGCGAGCAGGCCGAAACGCTGGTGTCGCGCAAGCTCGGCTTCGTGCCGTGGGCGGAAACCGTGCGCATCTCGGCCAAGCATGGCTCGGGCCTGCGCGAGCTGTTCCGTGCAATCCACCAGGCGCATGCCTCGGCCACGCACGAGTTCAGCACCAGCGAAGTCAACAAGGCGCTGGAAATCGCCTACGAGACCAACCCGCCGCCGGCGGTGCGTGGCCACGTGTCCAAGCTGCGCTACGTGCACCCGGGCGGCTCCAACCCGCCGACCTTCATCGTGCACGGCACCCGCCTGAAGGAACTGCCGGAGTCGTACAAGCGCTACCTGGAGAACTTCTTCCGCAAGCGCTTCAAGCTGATCGGCACCCCGGTGCAGTTCATCTTCCGCGAGGGTGCCAACCCGTACGAAGGCAAGAAGAACCAGCTGACCGAGCGCCAGATCGCCAAGAAGAAGCGCCTGATCCGGCACGTAAAGGGCCGCTGAGGCGGCCCGGATACGGCGATCCCGGTAGAGCCACGCCCTGCGTGGCTTCGCGGCGCCCGAACGTACGGCAGCCACGCAGGGCGTGGCTCTTCCGTTCGGGCGCGCGCGATAATGTGGCCATGAGCGCCATTCCCGAACTCCCCCCCGAACACGCCCACCAACGCGCCCTCCACGGCGCGCTGCTGATCGACGTGCGCGAAGCGCACGAGCGCGCCACCGGCATGGCCGAAGGCGCCCGGGGCATCGCGCAGGGCGACCTCCAGGCCGACCCCGCCACGCACCTCCCGGCCCGCGACCGCGAGATCCTGCTGATCTGCCAGAGTGGCAAACGCTCGTTAGACACAGCTACGCTCCTGCACGACCTCGGCTACACCCGCATCGCCTCGGTCCACGGCGGCACCAACGCCTGGCGTGCCGCCGGCCTGCCGCTGGTGCAACCACTGCAGAGCGATGACGAGCGTGACTTCAACGAACGCTACTCGCGCCACCTGCTGCTGCCCCAGGTCGGCGTGGCTGGCCAGCAGACGCTGCTGGGCGCACGTGTGCTGCTGCTCGGCGCGGGCGGTCTCGGCTCGCCCGCCGCCTTCTACCTGGCGGCCGCCGGGGTAGGGCACCTGCGCATCGCCGACGACGACGTGGTCGACCGCAGCAACCTGCACCGGCAGATCCTGCACACCGACGCCAGCGTGGGCCAGCCCAAGGTAATGTCGGCGCGCGAACGCTTGCTGGCGCTCAATCCACGGCTGGACGTGGACGCCGTGCAGGCGCGCGTCACCTCGGACAACATCGACACCCTGCTGGAAGGCGTGGACGTGGTGCTGGACGGCTCGGACAACTTCCCGCTGCGCTACCTGCTCAACGATGCCTGCATCAAGCACGGCATACCGCTGGTGTATGGCGCGGTGGAGCGCTTCACCGGCCAGGTGTCGGTGTTCGACGCCGGCCGCCAGCGCGGCCAGGCACCGTGTTACCGCTGCCTGTTCCCGGAACCGCCACCGCCGGAGTTCGCGCCCAACTGCGCCGAGGCCGGGGTGCTGGGCGTGCTGCCGGGCATGGTCGGTCTGCTGCAAGCCACCGAGGTGCTCAAGCTGCTGCTGGGCATCGGCGAGCCGCTCGTCGGCCGGCTGCTGACCTTCGATGCGCTGGCGATGCGGTTCCGAGAGCTCCGGCTGGCACCGGACCCGGCGTGCCCGATATGTGCGCCGGGGCAGGCGTTCCCCGGATACATCGACTACGTGGCGTTCTGTAACAGCAAATAGTGGAATGACATGGCGCTTTTATGGCCTATCGTTCCATTCCCGGCACGATCCTGCGCACCGGCGTGCTATGTCCCTGCGTCAACTTGTCCTATCGTGACGGCTGATCGGATCTACAGGGAACAACCGCATGGCGGTGGAAGCAGGTGCCAGTGAACTGGTGAAGGTAGTCGCCCTGCTGGGTGCGGCCGTGGTGATGGTGCCGTTGTTCCGTCGACTGGGGCTGGGCTCGGTGCTGGGCTACTTCGCCGCCGGCCTGGCGATCGGACCATTCGGCTTCGGCTGGTTCTCCGACCCGCAGGCGATCCTGCATACCGCCGAACTCGGCGTGGTGATGTTCCTGTTCGTGATCGGACTGGAAATGCGTCCGTCGCACCTGTGGAGCCTGCGCACCGAAATCTTCGGCCTGGGCACCTTGCAGATCGTGGTCTGCGGTGCGGTACTCACAGGCGTATGCATGCTGTTCGGCTTCCCGTTGCCGGTGGCCTTCATCGGCGCGGCCGGTTTCGTGCTGACCTCCACTGCGGTGGTCATGCAGCTGCTGGCCGAGCGCGGCGACATCGCGCTGCCCTCGGGCCAGAAGATCGTCTCGATCCTGCTGTTCGAAGACCTGCTGATCGTGCCGCTGCTGGCCGTGGTGGCGTTCATGGCGCCGGTGCAGGCCGATGCCGGTGCAGGTTCGCGCTGGCTCAGCGTGGCCATTGCCGCCGGCGCGATCATCGGCCTGGTGCTGGTCGGGCGCTTCCTGCTCAACCCGCTGTTCCGGATCCTGGCCGCAGCCAAGGCGCGCGAAGTGATGACCGCCGCGGCACTGCTGGTGGTGCTGGGTGCGGCGCTGCTGATGCAGCTGGGCGGCCTGTCGATGGCGATGGGCGCGTTCCTGGCCGGCGTGCTGCTCAGCGAGTCGACCTTCCGCCACCAGATCGAAGCGGACATCGAGCCGTTCCGCGGCATCCTGCTCGGGCTGTTCTTCCTCAGCGTGGGCATGGCGCTGGACCTGACCGTGGTCGCCAACAACTGGCCGCTGATCGTGTCCGGCGTGCTGGCGCTGATGCTGGCCAAGGCGGTGTGCATCTATACCGTGGCGCGCCTGCTGGGCAGCGACCACCGCCAGGCGCTGGACCGTGGCGTGGTGATGGCGCAGGGCGGCGAGTTCGCGTTCGTGCTGTTCTCGGCGGCGGCCACCGCCGGCGTGATCGGGGTGGAGGTCAATGCCAACCTGACCGCCATCGTGGTCCTCTCGATGGCGCTGACCCCGCTGTTCGTGCTGCTGCACGACAGGCTGATGCCGGCGCGCGAGGTGTCGCTGGAAGGCGTGGATACCGCCGAGGGCATGTCCGGCAGCGTACTGATGATCGGCTTCGGTCGTTTCGGCCAGGTCGCCAGCCAGTCGCTGCTGGCGCGCGACGTGGACGTGACCATCATCGACAACGACGTGGACATGATCCACAACGCCGAGCGCTTCGGCTTCAAGATCTATTACGGCGATGGTACCCGGCTGGACGTGCTGCACGCGTCCGGTGCCGCCACCGCGCGGGCGATCGCGATCTGCGTCAACAACGACGTCGACGCCGACCGCATCGTGGAGCTGGCCAAGCACGAGTTCCCGCAGGCCAAGCTGCTGGTGCGTTCGTTCGACCGCGAACATTCGTTGCGGCTGATCCATGCCGGGGTCGACTATCAGATCCGCGAGACATTCGAATCGGCGCTGCAGTTCGGCCAGGCCGCATTGATGGAGCTGGGCGCCGACGCCGACGACGCGCGCGAGATCGCCGAGCAGATCCGCGAGCGCGACGCCGAGCGTTTCGAACTGGAAATGGCCGGTGGCGACCTGCGTGCGGGCGCCCACATGGTGTTCGGCAGCGCGCTGCCCGGCGTGCCGACCCCGACGCCGTTCACCGCGCCGAAGCGCAAGGCGCGCACCCTCAACGCCGACGAAGTGCCAGACGAAGAGGAATGACGCCACGGGATCGTGCGAATCGGGGACAATAGGGTCCCCGCCGCCCCACGCCGCACGCCCGATGACCGACTCCGCCGCCCCCCATTCCGCCCGCATCCTGGACGGACGCCGCATCGCCGAAGACCTGCTGGACAGCCTGAAGGTGCGCGTGGACGCCCGCCTGGCCGCCGGTGGCAGCCGGCCGGGGCTGGCCGTGGTGCTGGTCGGCGGCGACCCGGCCTCGACCGTGTACGTGCGCAACAAGCGCCGCGCGGCCGAGAAGGTCGGCATCGAAGCGTTCGACTACGACCTGCCGGCCGGCACCAGCGAAGCCCAGCTGCTGACCCTGATCGACCAGCTCAATGCCGACCCGAAGATCCACGGCATCCTGGTGCAGCTGCCGCTGCCGGGCATCCCTGACGCCAGCCGCCTGATCCACCGGATCGACCCGCGCAAGGACGTGGACGGCTTCCACCCGGAAAACGTCGGCCATCTGGCGCTGCGTGAGTTCGGCCTGCGCCCGTGCACCCCGCGCGGCATCACCACGCTGCTCGGGCATACCGACCAGCCGGTGCGTGGCCGCAACGCCACCATCGTCGGCGTGAGCAACCACGTGGGCCGGCCGATGGGCCTGGAACTGCTGATCGCCGGCTGCACCGTGACCAGCTGCCACAAGTTCACCCCCAAGGACGTGCTGGAGCAGTCGGTGCGCAACGCCGACATCCTGGTGGTCGCGGTGGGCCGCCCGGGGATCGTGCCGGGCGAGTGGGTCAAGCCGGGCGCGGTGGTGATCGACGTGGGCATCAACCGCCTGGACGACGGCCGCCTGGTCGGCGACGTGGGCTTCGATGCGGCCGCGCAGCGCGCCAGCTGGATCACCCCGGTGCCGGGTGGGGTAGGGCCGATGACGGTCGCCACCCTCATGCAGAACACCATCGAGGCTGCTGAAGCGTCCTGAATGGCGGCACGCGGCGCGACACAGCGTCGCATCTGGCCCCTGCCCATCGGGGCCAAATCAGGGTAAAATGTCGCGCTTCCCCACATCTCGGGTATGCCGATGCTGCGCATCCAGGCTGAAGCACTGACTTACGACGACGTCTCGCTCGTCCCCGCCCATTCGACCATCCTGCCCAAGGACGTCACCCTGGAGACGCGCCTGACGCGTGACCTGCGGTTGAAGTTGCCGATCCTTTCGGCTGCCATGGACACCGTCACCGAAGCCCGCCTGGCGATCGCCATGGCCCAGCTCGGCGGCATGGGCATCATCCACAAGAACCTGAGCGTGGAGCAGCAGGCCGCCGAAGTGGCCAAGGTCAAGAAGTTCGAGGCCGGCGTCATCCGCGACCCGATCACGGTGGGTCCGGAAACCACCATCCGCGACGTATTGGCCCTGACCCAGGCGCGCAACATCTCCGGCGTGCCGGTGGTCGACGGCGGCCAGCTGGTCGGCATCGTGACCCATCGCGACATGCGCTTCGAGACCGAGCTGGACGATCCGGTCCGCCACATCATGACCAAGAAGGATCGCCTGATCACGGTCAAGGAAGGCGCCGCGTCCGACGAAGTCCTGCAGCTGCTGCACCGCAACCGCATCGAAAAGATCCTGGTGGTCAACGATGATTTCGCCCTGCGCGGCCTGATCACCGTCAAGGACATCCAGAAGAACACCGATTACCCGAACGCCGCCAAGGACATCGCGACCCGCCTGCTGGTCGGCGCGGCTGTCGGCGTGGGCGGCGACACCGACCGCCGCGTCGAAGCGCTGGTCGCGGCCGGCGTGGACGTGCTGGTGGTGGACACCGCGCACGGCCACTCGCAGGGCGTGCTGGACCGCGTCAGCTGGGTCAAGAAGCACTTCCCGCAGGTGCAGGTCGTCGGCGGCAACATCTGCACCGGCGAAGCTGCACTGGCGCTGCTGGACAGCGGCGCGGATGCGGTCAAGGTCGGTATCGGCCCGGGCTCGATCTGCACCACCCGCGTGGTCGCCGGTGTCGGCGTGCCGCAGGTCACTGCGATCGACCTGGTCGCCGAAGCGCTGCAGGACCGCATCCCGCTGATCGCCGACGGTGGCATCCGCTACTCCGGCGACATCGGCAAGGCGCTGGCCGCCGGTGCCTCGACCATCATGATCGGTGGCCTGCTGGCCGGTACCGAGGAATCGCCGGGTGAAACCGAGCTGTTCCAGGGTCGTTCGTACAAGAGCTACCGCGGCATGGGCTCGCTTGCGGCGATGGAGAAGGGGTCCAAGGACCGCTACTTCCAGGACGCGTCCAGTGCCGACAAGCTGGTTCCCGAGGGCATCGAAGGCCGCGTGCCGTATCGCGGCCCGGTCGGCGGCATCATCCACCAGCTGATGGGGGGCCTGCGCGCCACCATGGGCTATGTGGGTTGCGGCACCATCGAAGACATGCGCAGCAAGCCGAAGTTCGTCAAGATCAGCGGCGCCGGCCAGCGTGAGAGCCACGTCCACGACGTGCAGATCACCAAAGAGCCGCCGAACTACCGCGCTTGATGCCGGTGAGCAGAGAGGAACGAGGAAGCTGATTCCCGTTCCTCTTTCTCTATCTGCCGTCGATTTTTGTTACTCCGATTTCCCATCAGTTCTGCCTGGGCGCCATGACCAACATCCATAACGACAAGATCCTCATCCTCGATTTCGGCGCGCAGTACACCCAGCTGATCGCGCGCCGCATCCGCGAGCTCGGCGTGTACTGCGAGATCTGGGCATGGGACCACAACCCGGCCGAGATCGCCGCGTTCGGCGCCAAGGGCATCATCCTGTCCGGCGGCCCGGAATCCACCACCCTGCCGGGCGCGCCCGCCGCGCCGCAGGAAGTGTTCGACAGCGGCCTGCCGATCTTCGGCATCTGCTACGGCATGCAGACCCTGGCCGCGCAGCTCGGGGGTGCCACCGAAGCGGCCGACCAGCGCGAGTTCGGCCACGCCGAAGTCAACGTCGTCAACCCGGACGCGCTGTTCAAGGGGCTGAGCGATCACGGCGGCGAGCCGCGTCTCAATGTGTGGATGAGCCATGGCGACCACGTCTCCAAGGCACCGCCGGGCTTCACCATCACCGCCACCACCGACCGCATTCCGGTGGCCGCGATGGCCAACGAAGAGAAGCGCTGGTACGGCGTGCAGTTCCACCCGGAAGTGACCCACACCCTGCAGGGCCAGGCGCTGCTGCGCCGCTTCGTGGTCGACGTGTGCGGCTGCCAGACCCTGTGGACCGCCGCCAACATCATCGACGACCAGATCGCCCGCGTGCGCGAACAGGTGGGCGACGATGAAGTGATCCTTGGCCTCTCCGGCGGCGTCGATTCGTCGGTGGTCGCTGCGCTGCTGCACAAGGCGATCGGCGACAAGCTGACCTGCGTGTTCGTCGACACCGGCCTGCTGCGCTGGCAGGAAGGCGACCAGGTGATGGCGATGTTCGCCGAGCACATGGGCGTCAAGGTCATCCGCGTCAACGCGGCCGACCGTTACTTCGCCAAGCTGGAAGGCGTGAGCGACCCGGAAGCCAAGCGCAAGATCATCGGCAACCTGTTCGTGGACATTTTCGACGAAGAGTCCAACAAGCTGAGCAACGCCAAGTGGCTGGCGCAGGGCACCATCTACCCCGACGTGATCGAGTCGGCCGGCAGCAAGACCGGCAAGGCCCACGTGATCAAGAGCCACCACAACGTGGGCGGCCTGCCGGAACACATGAAACTGGGCCTGGTCGAGCCGCTGCGCGAACTGTTCAAGGACGAAGTGCGCCGCCTCGGCGTCGAACTCGGCCTGCCGCGCAGCATGGTCTACCGCCACCCGTTCCCGGGCCCGGGCCTGGGCGTGCGCATCCTGGGTGAAGTGAAGCGCGAATACGCCGAACTGCTGGCCAAGGCCGATGCGATCTTCATCGACGAACTGCGCAAGGCGGATCTGTACGACAAAACCAGCCAGGCGTTCGCGGTGTTCCTGCCGGTGAAGTCGGTCGGCGTCGTCGGTGACGCGCGTGCCTACGAGTGGGTGATCGCGCTGCGCGCGGTGGAAACCATCGACTTCATGACCGCGCACTGGGCGCACCTGCCGTACGACTTCCTCGGCACGGTGAGCAACCGGATCATCAATGAGCTGCGCGGCGTGTCGCGCGTGGTCTACGACATCTCCGGCAAGCCGCCGGCGACGATCGAGTGGGAGTGAATTGACGTCCTTCGAGGACTATCGCCAGCTATCGAAAAACTGACGTAACGTGTTGATTTAGAAGAAAATACGTCGCACCAGCTATCGGTAGCTATCGCCGGCCAGCAGAAAAAGTTGACGGTAGAGCTGACGGTAAAAATCGAGGCCGGATTAAGACACTCTCGTTCACTATTCAGACTTTTACCGTCTTTGACGGTAAAAGCCTTCTCGGGAAAGCTTGTTTTATGGGGCTTTCCGGGCATCAGCAGGTCTCCAAGTCCCTGACGGTAAAACCTGACGGTAAATCCGTCACATGCCGGAGGAAACCTCGATGCTGACCGACGCTGCACTACGCAATTTCAAACCTAAGTCCAAGATTTATAAGGCTTCTGACCGAGACGGGATGTACGTGACGGTATCGCCTGGCGGAACGATCACGTTCCGCTACGACTACCGGCTCCACGGCCGCCGCGAGACGCTGACCCTCGGACGCTATGGCCCTGGTGGCATCTCGCTGGCAATGGCGCGCGAACTGCTGCTGGACGCGCGCAAAGCCGTTCTCAAGGGTGTCTCGCCCGCGCTGGAGAAGCAGCGTGAGAAACGCCGGGTGGTCGCCATCAAGACCTTCGGCGCGGCGATGGAGACGTGGCTGGCCAACGCAAGGCTGGCCGACAGCACCCGCGCCATGCGCAAGCACATCATCGACCGGGACATCCTGCCGGTCTTCCAGAATCGCCTGCTGACCGAAATCCAGGCCGAAGACCTGCGGGCCTTGTGCAACAAGGTCAAGGATCGTGGGGCGCCGGCCACGGCGGTACAGATTCGGGACATCGTGAAGCAGGTCTACATCTACGCCATCGCCCACGGTGAGAAGGTGGACAACCCCGCCGACAGCGTGGGCGCGGCCTCGATCGCCACCTTTGTGCCGAAAGATCGCGCCTTGTCGCCGCTGGAGATTCGGCTGTTCATGCAGCAGATGGAATCGGTGGCGACCTATCCGACCATCAAGCTGGCGCTGCGCTTGATCCTGCTGACGCTGGTACGCAAGAGCGAACTGATCCACGCCACCTGGGATGAGGTCGATTTCGAGAGCAAGACCTGGACGATTCCTAAGCAGCGGATGAAGGGGCGCAACCCGCACGTGGTCTATCTATCGCGCCAGACGCTCGACATCTTCGTGACGTTGCACGCCTGCGCGGCGGGATCAAGGTTCGTTTTTCCGTCTCGCTATGACGCAGAACGGTGCATGTCCAACGCTACTTTGAATCGCGTCACAGGGCTAGTAGTGGAGGCGGCAAAGACCAAGGGGCTGCCGCTGAAACCCTTCACCGTCCATGACCTGCGCCGGACCGGCTCGACACTGTTGAACGAAATCGGCTTCAACCGCGACTGGATCGAGAAGTGCCTGGCGCACGAGGACGGGCGTTCCTCGCGCTCGGTTTACAACAAGGCCGAGTACGCCGAGCAGCGGCGCCACATGCTGCAAGAGTGGGCCAACCTAGTCGATGCCTGGGGCGGTGGGCAGACCTACGTGCCGAAGCTGTTACCGGCGAACGTGGTGGTGCCGGCGTTGAGCGCGATAGCCTGAAACAGTGGCTTGGTTGTCACTTGACAACCAAGCCAATCATCCCCATACTGGAGATCATTGATGGCTCGTTCCCCTCATCCGAAGAAAGATGTCGAGGAAGCTCTCAGGCACGCCGAAGGGCAGGGCTGGCGCGTCGAAGTCGGCGGCAGCCACGCTTGGGGGCGGATGTATTGCCCTTACAACGATGAAGAATGTCGCTGCGGCGAGTTCTGCATCACCAGTGTATGGAGCACGCCGAAAAATCCCGGCAACCACGCGCGCTCCTTGCGGCGCGTCGTGGACAACTGCACCACGCACCGGCCGCAGCGCGACGCTGATGATGGTGCCAAGGAGTAGCGCGATGGAATACACCTTCACTCTGAAATATCAGCTCACGGATGCTGACCGCGACCCGGATGCACTGGTGGAGCGCCTGGGCGAAGCCGGCTGCGACGATGCCTTGGTCGGCATCGGGCAGCCGGGTCGGTTGGCGCTGGAGTTCACCCGCGAGGCAGCGGATGCGGACGAGGCCGTGCGTAGCGCGCTGGCCGATGTGCGCTGCGCCGCGCCGACCGCGCGATTGATCGAAGTAGCGCCGGATCTGGTGGGTCTGACTGACGTGGCCGACATTGTTGGCGTGTCGCGGCAGAACATGCGCAAGCTGATGCTGGCGCATCCGGGCAGCTTTCCGGCGCCGGTGCATGAGGGCAGCGCGTCGATCTGGCATTTGGCGGACGTATTGGCGTGGTTGCAGGCCAAGGGCAGCTACTCGCTGGCCAAAGACGTGTTTGAGGTGGCACGGGTGGCCTTGCAGGTCAACGTGGCGAAGGAGGGGCGGCGATTGCCGCGCTCGACATCCAAGGCACTGGAGGCTTTGATTGGATGAGCGCCGCTGCTTGGCCTTATGCCTCGCTCGAACCCGCCCGGACAGGGCGGGCTTTTCGTAGGTAGACATCCGGTTTCGACACGCCGGCGCGCGGAGCCTGCTTTCGTTCTTCGACCCAGGCTTCCACTTCTGCCAAGTCCCATACGACGCAGCGTGGCGTCAGGTTGAAGCGACGTGGGAACTCACCGCGACGCTCCATTTCGTAGATCGTCGTTTCGGCGAGGGGAACGATCTGCCGCAGTTCCTGCCGGCGAATGGTGCGACGGAAGGGAAGGACACTGCGCTTTGGAAATTGCGGCAAAGCCTCGTAGGCATCCGTGCCTGGCAAGGGGAGGCCGACATCGGTGCCGGCAGTATTGGGGGCTTGCGATAGCTGTTCCACCTCGGACTCCATGGTTCTGCTGCATGGAGACATGGTGAAGTTCAATACCTATCGGGACAACTTGCTGCGGCGTAGTGGAGCGGGTTCGATGTGGTATTTGGATGTTGCGTCCCGGCGTACCGCCGTCGGGTTCGCGGGCTGCGCCCCGCGCTTCGTGCCGAATCGCGGCCATCCGGCTTTGATCCCTGACGCCTTCGGCCCTGTTGGGCCTGCGCGCTGCGCTTGCTCAACGGCGGGTGTGTGCAGTGGGCGGGGTGTGGGCGGTCTTGCTGTTCCCTTCACCATATCACGGCGTTCTCGCCGTCAAGGGCGGCGCGCGCTTGTGCGCGCTTGCGTCCTGGCGGCCGTCTGCGACCCCTGACTGCTTGCGCTGCGCCGTGCTGGCGACGGTTCCGGGCAATTCCGCCCGAGCAACCGGAGCACGATCATGTCGCAACTGTCCTTTTCCTCGTTCGATGCCTCGCTGATGGTGCGTGATGCACAGGGCCGCTATCTGCTGGCGACGACTGACCAGATTCTGGAGGCCGCGCGCCAGGCTATCGAGCACAAGATGCAGCGCGGTGCGTCATTCAGTTCGCCGGTGGCGGTCAAGGAGTACCTGCGCGCCAAGCTGGCTGGGTTCGAGCACGAGGTGTTCGCCGTGCTGTTCCTCGATACGCACCATTGCTTGATCGAGTATGCCGAGATGTTTCGAGGCACCATCGACAGCGCATCGGTGTATCCGCGCGAAGTGGTCAAGCAGGCGCTGCGGCTCAATGCGGCGGCGGTCATCGTTTCGCACAACCACCCGAGCGGGAATCCTGAGCCGAGCGCGGCCGACAGGGCACTGACCCAGCGGCTCAAGGAGGCGCTGGCACTGGTGGACGTTCGCATTCTGGATCACGTCATCGTCGCGGGCGGCAACACCGCGTCATTCGCCGAACGCGGCCTGATCTGACCAAGGGGGCTTCGGCCCCCTTTTTTGCTGCGTCCGGTGGCGCAACTCCGGCCCGCGCCGGCCTGCGCGGGCCTGCGCGCTTCGCTTGCCGAGAACCGGGGAACGTGAAGGTGCAAGGGAGGCGGTCTTGCTGTTCCCTTCATCGTGCCACGGCGTGCTCGCCGTCAAGGGCTGCGCGCCGATGGCGCTGGCGTCCTGGCGGCCGTCGTTGACCCCTGACTGCTTGCGCTGCGCCGTGCCCTGGAAGGGGTGGGCAATTCCGCCCGGCAACCTTTCAGGAGTTCACCATGAACTGCGCATTCATCACCGACGAGCAGCGCATCGTGCTGCTGGCCAATGGCCGCGAATCCTTGCTGAACCCGGACTTCGATCCGGCCCCCGTGGTCAAGCTGTTCACGCCGGATGCCGGCGCGACCTGGCTGCTGACCGAGATTGATCCCGATGACCACGACCACGCCTTTGGTCTTTGTGACCTGGGCCTGGGGATGCCGGAAATCGGCTGGGTCAGCCTGGGCGAACTGGCGACCGTGCGCGGCGGGCTGGGCCTGCCAATCGAACGCGACCTGTCTTTCCGGGCCGAAAAGCGGTTGAGCGCCTATGCGCGCGATGCGCGCCTGGCCGGGCGAATCGTTCAATGATTGCGCGGGGCGTCGCAAGATGCCCCGTTCAAGGTCTCAGCAGATCCGGCAGGCAGTCGGCGAATGCCGGCTGGATCTTGCTCACGGGCTTGGCCACGGTTTCATCGCCGGTGAGGACAGCCATCGTCATGCCGGTCATGGTCGTCAGACCGTTCGAGCTGCGCAGTACTTGCAGCGCAAGATCGACCGGGAAGCCGTCGGCACTACGCCGCAGCGGATGAATGCCGCCATGCACGAATGAGTTCATGCCGTGCCAGGTCACATCCTTGAAGTGCAACAGCATCTGGTGCGCGGCTGCCGGCGCGCCTTGTCCGACTCGCTTGCCGATCTGCTCAATCATTTCGCTGGCGCCAGGCAAGTTCTTGGCTGCCCGTTCGCTCTGCTGCGTCAGTGGCGCCAGCAACTTATCGATCGCTGCGTCGCTAGCTGCGTAGAGCAGCCACATTGCCCGTGTCAGGGCCTCGAACTGCAGGCGCATGAGGCCGACGGCAGACGTGGGCAGTCGCAGCGACATCAATGCTCGCATTGCCGCCGCATGTTCCATAGCGACCAAGCACATGCCGAGGGTTGATTCGCCGCGGGGCGATCCATCGAAATCGGCATCGCCCAGCAGTTCATCCAGCCGCTCGTGCAAGGTATTGGAACGGTGGAGCATGTGCTCCAACGGGTCGTTGTTGATGATGGTTTCCTCCATAGAGGGATGGTAGGACAGTCGTGCGTCCCCGGCCAAGCAGACATGGCCGGTCGCGCTGTCGTGCTTCGCATCGAGCCGCCTGCGGCGTCTCGCCCCTGATGGGCTTCCATCGTTCCCTCGCTCCGCTCGGCTGACGCCTCCGGCCCGGATTCCTAGATCCGGGCCTGCGCGCTTCGCTTGCCGTGCGGTCGGCGTGTTGAGGGGCCGTTGCCATGTCCAGCCGTCTCCCCTGACTTCATCACCTTCACCGCGACTGTAGCCCGCGCCCGTGTGCCGTCAAGGCGCGCAGGGCCGTGTCCTCGGCTGCGCCTGCGGGCCGCACCAACCCTGCGCTTGCCTCCTTGACGGCACCCGTTCGCGCGCTCCTGACCGTCGCGGGCGATGAACTCAGGAAAGACGGTGGCAACAGGGCCAACCGGGTTCCTCGTGCCGACCGCACCGAACAGCCGAAAGGCTGGGCTTCCGAATCTAGGAATCCGGTGTGCGGTGTGAACAGCAAACCCTTTTTTCTTTGTCAGGAGAAATGCCATGCAACTCGCATCCCGCTTCGCTTCCCGTTCCCCGGTGCTGCGTTCGGAACGCCCCTTGTCCGATGACCAAATCCGGGCCGTGGCCCCGTCCATCTTCGCGGACGCCCCGCACGAAAGCCGCTCCGAGCGGTACAGCTACATCCCCACCGCGACCGTGCTGCAAGAACTGCGCGGGGAAGGCTTCGAGCCGTTCATGGTGACGCAAACCCGCGTGCGTCACGACGACCGCCGCGACTACACCAAGCACATGATCCGGCTGCGCCACGCCAGCCAGATCAACGGCCGCGAGGCCAACGAAATCATCCTGCTGAACTCCCATGACGGCACCAGCAGCTACCAGATGCTGGCCGGGATGTTCCGCTTCGTTTGCAGCAATGGCCTTGTCTGCGGCGACACCGTGGCCGACGTGCGCGTTCCCCACAAGGGCGACGTAGCCGGGCACGTCATCGAAGGCGCTTACGAAGTCCTGCACGGCTTCGACCGGGCGCAGGAATCCCGCGATGCCATGCGCGCCATCACGCTGGACGCCGGGGAATCGGAAGTGTTCGCCCGCGCTGCGCTGGCGTTGAAGTACGACGAGGACAAGCCCGCGCCCATCACGGAATCGCAAATCCTAGTGCCGCGCCGCCATGACGACGACCGCCGCGACCTGTGGAGCGTGTTCAACCGCACGCAGGAGAACTTGACCAAAGGCGGCCTGTCCGCCCGCGCCGCGAATGGCCGCCGCCAGACCACCCGGCCCGTGCAGGGCATCGACCAAAGCGTGCGCCTCAATCGCGCCCTGTGGCTGCTGGCCGATGGTCTGCGTCAGTTGAAAGCCTGAATCCCCACGCGGCAGGGGCAGGCAGCAGCCCTTGCCGCTTCTCTCGCTGCTGCATCCCAACCGCTAGGAGTTATCACCATGAACGCCGTACTCAAAACCGAAGCCATCACCATCGAAGCCGCCGCCCCGCTGGAAATGGCCGACCCGTCCAAGAACCTGATTCTGGTTCCGCTCTCGCAGTTGCTGCCGCGCCGCTCCAAGCGCAACGCCCGCAAGATGCCGCGCCTGTCCATCCCCGAACTGGCCGCGAGCATTGCCCGCATCGGCCTGCTGCAAAACCTTATCGTCATCCTTGCCACCGATGGCGAGGCTTACGAAGTGGTGGCAGGCGACCGCCGCCTGACCGCCTTGAAGCTGCTGGCGAAGAAGAAGCGCATCCCCGCCGACTACGAAGTGCCGTGCCTGCTGGTGCCCGATGCGTCCGCTCGTACCGTCAGCCTCGCGGAAAACCTGATGCGCGAGCAGATGCACCCCGCCGACCAGTTCGAGGCGTTCGCCGCGCTGGTCAAGGAAGGCCGGCCCATCGAGGACATTGCCGCCGACTTCGGCGTGTCCCCGCTGGTGGTGCAGCGCCGCTTGAAGCTCGCCCACATCGCGCCGCGCCTGATGGCCGACTACCGCGCCGGAACCGTCACGCTGGAACAGTTGATGGCCTTGACCATCACCGACGACCACGCCGCGCAGGAAGCCGCGTTCTATGGTGCGCCGGAATGGCAGCGCAGCCCGCCCAAGCTGCGCGAGCGCCTGACCGAGCGCGAAATCGACGCCGCGCACGCGCTGGTGCGCTTCGTCGGGCTGGACACCTACCGGCAGGCAGGCGGCGGCATCCGCCGCGACCTGTTCGCAGAAGGCGCTGCCGGAACCTACCTCACCGATACCGCAGTGCTGGAAACGCTGGTGCGCGACAAGCTGGCAACGCTGGCCGAGGACGTGCGCGCCGAGGGCTGGGCGTGGGTGGAGGCCGTGCCGCATCTGGCCTACGAGGAACGGCAGGCGTTCCAGAACGCCCCGCGCCATCGCCGCGAGCCGACCACCCGCGAGGCCCGCCGCATCGCCTCGTTGGAAACCCGCCTCGAAAAGATCGACGCCGAACTGGAAGAAGCCTGCGACGCCGAGGACGAGGCCAAGGCCGAGAAGCTGGAACAGCGGCGCGATCAGGTGGTCGGGGAACTGCAAGACGCGGAGGACGCCTTACAAGGCTATGCGCCCGAGGTGCGCGAGGTGGCCGGTGCCATCGTCACCATCGACCGCAACGGCGAGGCCGTCATTCATCGCGGCCTGCTGCGCGAGGCCGAGGCCAAGGCGCTGCGCACGCTGGAAAAGCTGCGGCGCGGTTTCAGCAACACCGAAGGCGAAGCCGCCAACGACGAGCACGAGGACGCCGACGACGCGCCCAAGGCCGCGAGCCTGTCCGACCGGCTGGCGCAGCGGTTGAGCGCCCACCGCACGGCGGCGCTGCAAATCGAAGTCGCACGGCATCCGCACGTCGCGCTGGCCGCGCTGGTGCATGGCATGGTGCAGACCGTCTTGCAGCCCGACGCCTACGGCGATGGCCTGCCGCTCGGCGTGCGCCTCACGGCGCAAGACCGACTGGAAGGCATGGCCCCGGACTGGCCGGAATCGCCCGCTGCCGTGGCGCTGCGCGAACTGCAACAGGTGGCCGGTGAAGCCTTGCCGGAGGACAGCGCCGAACTGTTCGCCGCGCTGCTGGCGAAGCCGCAAGACGAACTGGTGCGGCTGCTGGCCGTGTGCGTGGCTTCCACGGTGGACGTGGTGACGCCTCGCGCCACGGCGCACCAGCCCGGCGGGGAACTGGCGCAGGCCGTGGGCCTCGACATGGCCGCATGGTGGAAGCCGACCGCAGAAGGCTATTTCAAGCACGTTTCCAAGGCCGTGATTCTGGATGCCGTGGGGGAGTACGCGCCCGAGCAGGTCAACCGGCTGGCGAAGTTGAAGAAGGCCGACATTGCCAGCGAGGCCGAGCGGCTGGCCGATGGCACGGGCTGGATGCCCGGCATCTTCAAGGCCGCAGGCCCGCAGGATGCCGCGCAGGAGGAAAGCCCGGAGCAGGACGCCCCGGAGGATGCCGAAGCAATGGCGGATGAACCCGCCGAGGCGCTGGCCGCTTGACCCGCGCCGAAGGCAAGCGCCCCGGCCTCGACCGGGGCGCTTCGCTGCAAGGAGAAGCCCCCATGACCCGTACCACCACCAGTCGCCCGCGCATGGCGGCCATCTACGCCGCCGGCACGGTACGCGCCCGCCGCTGGCACGGCGCAGGCGACGTGCGCGGCTACCGCCCGCCCTCGGGCTGGTCAGCCCGCGCAGACCTCACCGACATTCATCCCCTCACGGGCCGCGCCTTGCCGCGTGCCGTGTGGTGGCTTATCGAGACGAAGGAATAACCGCGTTCAGCACCGCGCCCAGGCCGTGCCGTCCTGGGCGCGGTGAAATGCAAATCCGGTCGCGGCAGTGGCCGCGCCCGGTGTTCAAGGCCAGCAGCCGATTCAGAACGCCGCCGCCTTCGCGCTGGCTCAGGCGGCGGCGTTGAAAGCATCGCTGTAGTGCGCGATGCCTTCGGGAACCGGCCCATGTAGGGCCAGCGCCATGAAGTAGCCGGGCGGCACGCCCGGCAGTTGCAGGCCCGCATGGGCCTGAAAACCAAAACCCGCGTAGTACGCGGGATCGCCCAGCAGCACGCAGCCTGCGGCCTGCATGGCCCGCAGTTCAGACAGCGCCTGTTCCATCAGGCGCGAGCCGATGCCGTGCCCTTGCCTTTGCGGCAGGACGAAGATCGGCCCCAAGCCGTACCAGCCTTCGGCCTTGTGGCCGTTGCGATCGGTGATGGTCACGGGCGACAGGGCCACATGGCCGACGACCTGGCCGTGTTCCTCGGCCACGATGGAAAGCGTCAGTTCGCCGGCGGCGCGCAGGGCGCGCATGATGAACTGCTCGGTGTGGCTGGTGTGCGGTGCATCGGCGAAGGCGGCGACCGTGACGGCCTCGATGGCGGCCATGTCGTCAGGTGTTTCGTGTCGTAGCTGGATGGTCATGGACTGCTCTTGGATTCCTTCCTGAAAATATAGAACGGCCTGGGCGTGTCGGCGCTTCGCCCCGCCGGGCTTTCGGGCTACGCCCCGTGCCGTCTTTGTCGTCACGGCCATTCGACTTCAATCCCTCACGCCTTCGCGCCTGCGGCGCTGCGCGCTTCGCTTGCCTCCAGGGGAAAGCCCTGCGGGCTATCCCCGCCGCGCAATGCTTGGCGCCCCTCGATGCGACCGAACCGGCTGCGCCGGATCGCCCCGCCGCAATGGACGGGATGCTGGCGAACACGCTGGCGCTTGCTGCGGCAGGTTGTGCAGATGCGTGCCGTCCTCAACGCTGGCGGTTCCTGCCCATCACGTTACGAAGGACGGTTCACGGACAACCCAACCGGCATCGCTGGTCTTGTTCCACGCCACGCCTCAAGACCGGCACCGCAAGGTGCGGCGGGGGCGTTCTCGCCTGTCATTGGGTGGTTGACCTTGCCCGCGTCAGTGGGCGAGCCGGAGAAGCCTTCGGGCGGGGATGCCGAGTCGGCTCCATCTCCTTTCGGAGCGGTTCGTCCCAAGGCGTCCTTGTCTCGTTGTGAATCCTGGCGGGGGCGCGGCTGCGCCTCGGGCTTCATGGCTGCAACCGTCCGGCGAAAACAATTTCCCCGCTGCTGCGCGGCTTCCTCGCGCAGCAAATTGTTTTCGCCTCCCGGCTCTCCACTGCGTTTCGACCGCAAGCGGTGCAGCCAGCCCGTCCCCCGCTGGCCGGATCACAACAAGGACGCGATGGGCGCGAACCTTGTTCCACCGAAAGGAGAAATCATCATGGCCAACATCGGCACCTTCACCGCAGACAAAGACGGCTTCACCGGCACGCTCCGCACCCTGACCCTCAACGTCAAGGTCAAGCTGGTTCCCAACGACAAGGGCAGCAGCGAGAACGCCCCCGACTTCCGCCTCCAGGCCGCCGGCCACGACATCGGCGCGGCGTGGAACAAGACCAGCGAGGCCGGGCGGGAATACAAGTCCGTGACCCTCGACGATCCTTCGTTCCCGGCTCCGGTCTATGCCCGCCTGATCGAAGGCGAGGACGGCACGCACGACCTGATCTGGTCGCGCAGCAAGCCCCAGGCGGCGTGACCGCCGCAGCGCCCCGTCCATTGCGGCGGGGCGCTGCGCTATCACTACGTCCCATACCAGACCGAGATAGGCAGTGGCCTTTTTCGGGTCGCATCTTCATGTTGGGAAGCCAGCACCAGCGGCTGCGATCAAAGCATGGCGTTTCGGCGCGTTGCGCCACCGGGCTTTGCGGGCTGCGCCCCGTGCCGTCTTTGCCGTCACGGCCATTCGACTCCAATCCCTCACGCCTTCGCGCCTGCGGCGCTGCGCGCTACGCTTGCCTCCAGGGGATCGGCGCAAGGCCCATCCCCGCCGCGCTGCACTTGGCGCCCCTTGAACACCGCCGAACCGGCCTGCGCCGGATCGACCCCGCCCAGCCTACGGCAGGGCTGCCGCTGCGAGCTGGCTTTCAGCCTCGCTCATCAGCACCGCCGTGCTGCATTCGAGCGCGCCGGCAATCTTGAAGATGATCGCCAGCGTTGGCATGTGCTCGCCGCGCTCGATCTTGCCCATGTGCGAACGTTCGACGCCAGCCAGGTGCGCCAGCGATTCTTGCGCGATACCGCGCTCTATCCGCAGCGCACGCACCGCAGCGCCGAAGGCGTGAGCCAACTCGGCGTCATGGGTGGTGGAGCCAGCCGGTCGGCCGGGCTGGACGGATCGCTTCTGCATGGACAGAAGCGTCGATTCGCCGCACAATTAAAACCACGTTATCTTTAACTCATTCATCAAAACCCCACCGTTTTACGCTTCTGCAGAAATCCGTATTTACGGACTCCGACAAAGGCGCAGACCCACGGAATCACAATCGTGTTCATGCCCAAATCCGCCGATACGGTTTTGCGCCTTCACGCTTTGGCGGATTCGTGCAGCCGACGGGAATCGCCATGAATCCGCTCATCACCGAGGACGACCGTGTGTGCCTGCTGGCCCACGGCCAGGCCCGCGCCGCTGGCCGGGCCATCGACCCGGTGCCCGTGGTCCGGTTGTTCACGCCGGACGCGCATGTGACTTGGCTGCTGGCCGCGCTCGATCCCGCCGATGGCGACACCGCCTGGGGACTTATCGACCTGGGGATCGGTATACCGGCGCAAGGCACCGTCAAGCTATCCGAGCTGGCCGGCATCGTCGGGCCGCGCCAGCAGCCCGTGATGCGTGACCTCTATTTCTGCCCAACGCGCACGCTGTCGGAATACACCCGGCTGGCCCAGCGCGACGGGGCTATCCCGGACTGAACAAGGCTGACTGTGATTTTTTCAGTCTGGTGTCATGCCGGTCAGGTCTCAATCGGCATTCTTGCGGCATACCCCGGCCAGTCTGATCGAAACAGTCATGATGCGTGGCGCGGGTTGCGGCAGGCTGGACAATGCAGCGCTCCAAGTTCGGAGTGCTGCCGCCGCCGCATTGAGACAAACACTGCTACGCATCGGAGCCATTCGGTCTTGACCCCTTCCACCTATCTTGAACCTCCAAATTTTCCAACGATGGCGATGTAGCGCGTAGTCCCTTCCGTGACGGCGAATCCTGTTCTCAGGGAGGAGGCGCCATGGTCAATCCCCATCACCTCGCGCACTGGTATCCCACTGCGGCGTACCTGTTTGTCCTGTGGCTCGATGCGCTCGCGCTGGCTTGGGAATACCTGCGCAGGAATCCCGACTACCGGCTTGACTGGCTGCGCCATCATCGCCGGCTGCAAGCTGCGCAGCAGGCGGCTCAACGCTGGGGCTTGCGCTTGCTGGAAGACCCAGCCCTGGATGCGCGCGACGCGCATCCGGCCTGGCTGCCCGGCTCCGATGCCGTGGTGCAGCTCTACCCGGATGCCGATCCACCACTGGACGCCGCCGCGTTCGCGTTCTGGCACATCCCCGGCCACAAGCACCTGCTGCATGATGGCAAGGGCCTGGCGCTGATCGCGCGCAGTCCTGGTCGCTGCCTGCGCTTCGCGCTGGCGCCCGGCCTGCAAGACGGCATGGCCGTGGTCCATGCCTATCGCGGCGGCACTACCGCGCCTGCGCGCGGCTATGCGCCGGGCGCAGCCATTGCCGATGCCAAGCCCAGGCCAACACCGGCCGCGCTGCTGGAACTGCATACCCTGCAAGCGCTCGACGCCACCCTGGCGGGCGCGTCCTTGCGCGAGGTCGGTGAAGGCTTGTTCGGCGTGGATGCCTTGGCCGATTGGTACAGCGACGGTGGCCTGCGCTCGAAGGTGCGCCGTCTGGTGCGGCGAGGCGATGCAATGATGCGCGGCGGCTATCGCCGGATAGCACAAATTTCGCCGCTTGAGAAGGGTCGTTCTGATGATGGCGCAAAACGACCCTGAGCAGAACAGCTTGGTTTTCTGAGACTGCCTCCATCCGGTTGCGCTGTGTGGCCGGAGCTTTGAAAGCTATGGAGGTTTACACCATGCGTCCCGCTCCCTTGCGGCCTGCCGCCACTGCTGTCGCTGCGTCCATGCAGCCTCAACGCTACCTGACCAACGACGAAGCTGCCGAGTACCTGCGCCTGTCGCCGCGCACCCTGGAGAAACAGCGCGTGATCGGTGGTGGCCCGCGCTTTCGCAAGTTCGGTCGCCGCGTCATGTACGCCGTGGCCGACCTCGACATATGGGCGGCCGACCGCAGCTTCGAGACGACTTCCGATCCCGAATACGCCGAGCATCATGCGGCGGACAGCCGTGCGCGCTGAACGCTGGCGCGCAGGTGGCCTTTGCCATGTCCAGCCCTGCGCTGCCGCACCGGCAGCAGCCGATGCAGGAACGCGAACAGCTCGACCTGTTCCGCGCCTTGCCCGGCGACATGGCGCCGCGCGACAGCCAGGATTTGATGGCCTATCCGTTCTTCTCGCTCGGCAAGTCCAAGCGGGTCAAGCCGATCGACTTCCGGGCGGGCAACATCACGATCCGCGTGGAAGGCACGCAGGAGCACGGTATCGCCACTATTTGGGATGCGGACGTGCTGATCTGGGCGGCCTCGCAGATCGTGGAGGCGAAGGACGCGGGCCTGCGGCCCTCGCGGCTGATGCGCGCCACGCCCTACGAGATCCTGCGCTTCATCGGGCGCGGCAAGTCGCTGCGCGACTACCAGCGCCTCAAGGCCGCGCTGGATCGCCTGCAATCGACCACGGTGGCCACGTCCATCCGCGAGACGACCGGGCGGCGCCTGAACCGCTTCTCGTGGATCAACGAATGGAAGGAACTGGCCGATGCCAATGGCACGCCGCTGGGCATCGAGCTGATCCTGCCGGACTGGTTCTATGCCGGCGTGCTCGACGCCGCCCTGGTGCTGACCATCGACCCGGCGTATTTCCGGCTGACGGGTGGCATCGAGCGGTGGCTTTATCGCCTGGTGCGCAAGCATGGCGGCAGGCAGGCGCACGGCTGGCAGTTCGACTTTCGCTACCTGCACCAGAAATCGGGCAGCACCGCGAAGCCTTACGACTTCGCCTGCGACCTGCGCGCGCTGGTCGCGCGGCAGTCGCTGCCCGGCTACGTGTTGGGAATCGAGCGGATGCCGGACGACGGAACGGAATTGCTGACCTTCCGGCCCGTGCCGCAAACGGCACGGGGATAACTCCGGGAGAGCCTGTGAATGGTGTCGTGCTATCAGGCGTGCGGGGTATCGTGCTATCGGGCGTGGGACTATCGTGCTATCAGGCGTGCCGATCGGCCGCAAACCCGCGCCAGCATTGGGTTTGCGCGCCCTCTAACTTCCCTAACTTAATCTCTCTAACTTTTAGTAGGGAAGCGCCGCTGCGGTGGACAACCGCCACGCGGCCAGAAACGGCAGGCAATCACGACCACCAGATAACAGGTTTTGCAAGCGAATGGAAGCAAGGCTTTCCAGCACGGAGGGCCGCGCCATGATCGTCGCTCTGCTCAACCAGAAAGGCGGCGTGGGCAAGACCACGCTCGCCACGCACATCGCTGGCGAGCTGGCGATGCGCGGCCAGCACGTCGTGCTGCTGGACGCCGATCCGCAGGGTTCATCGCTGGATTGGACGCAGCGCAGAAGCCAGCAAGGCTTGCCACGGCTGTTCAGCGCCGTGGGCCTCGCACGCGAAACGCTGCACCAGGAAGCGCCAGAACTGGCCCGTCGCGCCGATCACGTCGTCATCGACGGCCCGCCGCGCATCGCGGCGCTGGCGCGCTCCGCGCTGCTGGCGGCCGAGCGCGTGCTGATCCCCGTGCAGCCCAGCCCCTACGACCTGTGGGCCAGCGCCGAGATGGTGGCGCTGATCCGCGAGGCGCAGGTGTTTCGGCCTGCATTGCGCGCGGCCTTCGTCATCAACCGGCGCGTCAGTACCACCGTGATCGGGCGTGAAGCACGCCAGGCGCTCGCTGACCAGCCGCTTCCTGCGCTGCGCGCGGAAGTGCATCAACGCATCGTGTTCGCCGACAGCGTGGCCGCTGGTCGGCTTGCACGCGAGACAGCGCCGGACAGCGCCGCCGCGCGCGAAATCACTGCGCTGGTGGACGAACTGCTGCGGTGGACGCCATGAACGCGAAGCCGCCACCGAACGGCAAACGCACGGCCAAGCGCGTCGGCATCGGCGCGCGTCCGCCCGCGAATCCACACGCCGAGGCTTGGATTCGCCAAGGCGATGCCGATGCGCTGAGCAGGGGCGACCTCTACACGGCTCGCCTGACCCTCGACATCACGCCCGCGATGCGGGCGCGCATCAAGGTATCTGCCTTTACGCAAGGCGTGACTGTGGCCGACCTGCTGCGCGGTCTGCTGGAGCGCGAGTTTCCAGAACACCGCAGGGAGAACACCCCATGATTGCATTCGCTTCGTCTGCCGCTGTCGCGGTCACGGCTGCGCCGCTACCATCACCGGCCGCGCTTGCTGGCCAGCCTGCCAGCGCACCGCTGACGCGCGTGGCGCTGGCCTACATCGAGCCACGCTTCAAGCTCTATCTGCGCTTCGGCGAGCCGGCGCGCATCATCCGGCTCGACCGCTGGCGGCGCTGCGCCGTATTCCTGCCGAACGCGGTTCTGTGCCGTGTCCGCTGGCAGGCCAACGACTACGGCACCGTGCGCTGGCAGCTCATGATGATGCAGGCTTGCACGCCGCTCGATGCGGCGCAGCGCATTCCTGGCGTGCAGCCGGGTGCGCGCCTGCTGCTGCACGCCGAGGGCGAGAACCAGGTCCGTGCCGTGCTGGAACGCATCGACGCCATCGAGGCGCTGGGCATCGCGCTCGTCGCTGTCTCGCCCGCGTACTGGCGCACGCTCGCCAACCGGCTCGCTGCGCGCCTGCCACTGCCCGAATACACCGCAGAGCGGCACGCCGCCTGGCTCATAGGGAGGGCACTGCCATGACGCTTCCATCCGCCATTGCCGGTGCAGCGGGCATTCCGCCACGTCCTCGTTCGCGCCTGCGCGCTCGCCTCGTGCTGGCGGGCATATCCACCTGCGGCCTCGCTGCGCTGGCCTGGGCGTCCTTCGTGCATCCGCTGCCGCGCCTGATCTACAACCCGTCCGATAGCGTGGCGGTCGGCTGGTATAGCGTCGATCCGCTGGGCCACGGCACCGGCTCGCAGCCACGTTCCTTGTCCGTGGGCAGCATCGTCCTGACCGCGCTGCCGCCAGACGCCGCCGCGCTGGCCGCGCAGCGCGGCTACCTGCCGGCGAGCGTGCCGCTGCTCAAGCGCGTGGGCGCCGTTGCGCCGCAGGAGGTGTGCATCACTGGCCGCATCGTCCGCATCGACGGCGTGCCTTCGGCCGCCGTGCTGCCCGCCGACCGCTGGGGCCGGCCGCTGCTATCCTGGCAGCAATGCCGTCACCTCGAACCCGGCGAACTGTTCCTGCTCAGTGTGACCAATCCGGCGTCGTTCGATAGCAGGTATTTCGGGCCGGTCAGCGCATCCGTCGTGATCGGCGTCGCGCATCCGGTCTGGCTGGAGTCCCGCCCATGATGGCCGCCGACTCGCTGCACGTTGCCGTGCAGTTCATCGTGCCATAGGGCGTGTCGTTCTGCTGGCCGTCGCCGTGTCGTCGCGCGTGCAGTGCGGGTGCCAATACTTCGCATTGGGCACCGCACTTCGCGCTGCCTCCGGCGCAGCCGTCCAACGTGCAGGCGTCTTGCCACGAACACGGCTGGCCTACGGCCATCGCCGTGTTCGCCGGCGCGCTGGTTGCTCGCGCAACAGCGCTGCCTGGCCGCCGCTGCCCGGAGCGCCAGCGAGGGGCAAAGGCGGAAGGCAAGACAAAAGGACGCGGCACCGGGCCGCGTCGAAAGCCAGTCTGCACGTGGGGGTGGCGCGGCACGCATCGGCTTCGCCGCCGTGCCGCGTGGGGCGCGGGGCCCGCGCCGATGCAGGCATGTCCGCGTGCTTCGCACGCCCGGACACGCCATAGCTTGCAGGGAGAGCGGCCATGACCGACCGCCGCGACGACGATTTCCGGGTGCGTCCGAGCGCCCCAAAGAACCGAGGCAAGGGCCAGGGCCAGGGCTTCGTCTCCAAGGTGCTCAAGCAGGCGGGCAAGGCCAGCGGCGGCAAGTCTTCAGTGCGCCGTCCTGGCGGCAGTGGCAAGGGCTCCGGCCAGCGGCCCGGCTCGCGCCTGGGGCGCGGCCATACGGCGGCGCGCTTCGCCGGCGCGAAGCTGACGCCCATGTCGCGGCGCGTGACCATCAAGACGCTGCTGGTCAATCAGCGCAACGCCAGCCCCCAATCGCTGGCGAAACACCTGCGCTACATCGGGCGCGACGGCGCGGGCCGCGATGGTGAACCGGGCCGGGCCTACGGGCCGCAGACCGACGAAGCCGACCTTGACGCCTTCAAGGAGCGGGCCGCCGACGACCGGCACCATTTCCGCTTCATCGTCTCCCCGGAAGACGGCGCCGAGCTGGACGACCTGCGCACCTACACCCGGCATCTGGTGAACCGCATGGAAGCCGACCTGGGCACGCGGCTGGATTGGGTGGCAGTCGATCACTGGAATACCGACAACCCGCACACCCACCTGATCGTGCGTGGGCGCGACGATACCGGCAAAGACCTCATCATCGCGGGCGACTACATCGCCCACGGCTTCCGCCATCGGGCCGCCGAACTGGCGACCGAATGGTTGGGGCCGCGCACCGAGCTGGAGATCCAGCAGACCTTGACACGCGAGGTGAATCAGGAGCGATGGACGAGCCTGGATCGCACGCTGCAACGCGAGGTCGGCGAGGGTGGCCGAGTGCAGATCGAACACTTCAACGAACCCCGGCTGCAACGCCAGCGCCTGCTGCTGATCGGCCGCCTGCAACACTTGCAGTGCCTGGGCCTGGCCGACGAGACGCAGCCGGGCACTTGGGCTGTCCATGCCGATGCGGAGAAAACCTTGCGCGCCCTCGGCGAGCGTGGTGACATCATTCGCACCATGCAACGGGCCATGCGCGGCGAGCTGCGCGAGCTGGCGGTGTTCGAGCCGGGAGACGATGGCCGAACCATTCTCGGGCGCGTAGCCGCGAAAGGGCTGGCCGACGAGCTGCGCGACCGGGGCTATCTGGTCATCGACGGTGTGGACGGCAAGGCCCATTACGTCGCGCTCAACGCCCGCGACGAGCCGGCGAACTATCCGGCCGGCGCCGTGGTGGAAGTGAAGGGGGCGGCCGACGTGCGTGCGGCCGATCGCAACATCGCCGCGCTGGCAAGCGGTGGCCTATACCGCACCGACCATCACCTGGCCGTCGCGCAGGGTCAGGCCGTACCGGGCCGTGATCCGCAGGAGGTCGTGGCAGCCCACGTTCGCCGGCTGGAAGCCCTGCGCCGCGCCGGCATCGTGGAGCGTGTGGCCGAGGGGCTATGGAAGGTGCCTGGCGACCTGCCAGAACAGGGTCGCCGCTACGATGCGCAGCGCCTGGGCGGCGTGGCCGTGGAGCTGAAATCGCATCTGCCCATCGAGCGGCAGGCCCGTGTCATCGGCGCCACCTGGCTCGACCAGCAGTTGATCGGCGGCGGCTCGGGCTTGGGCGACCTGGGCTTTGGTGGCGAGGCCAAGCAGGCGATGCAGCAGCGTGCCGACTTCCTGTCCGAGCAGGGGTTGGCCGAGCGGCGAGGGCAGCGCGTGATCCTGGCGCGCAATCTGCTGGGCACGCTGCGCAATCGGGAACTGGCGCAGGCGGCCAAGGACATTGCTACCGAAACCGGCCTGGCGCATCGCCCGGTGGCTGATGGCCAGCGCGTAGCCGGCATCTATCGGCGCTCTGTCATGCTCGCCAGCGGGCGCTATGCGATGCTCAATGACGGCATGGGCTTCAGCCTCGTGCCGTGGAAACCCGTGATCGAGCAGCGGCTGGGCCAGCAGCTCGCCGCGACGGTACGTGGCGGCGGCGTGTCATGGGAGATTGGAAAACAGCGCAACCTCACTATTTGAAAAATTCTCTCGCCCTCGGATTCAGCGTGGCCCTTCTGCTTCAATCGGGCGTTTTCAGTACCTCAACGTATCCAATCAGCTCGGCCGAATAGCTGCCATCTCCATTGGCCGCGCCCTTGTGTTTCAACTCACGTTGCAACGTTGGCTCCACGGTGTGGGCAAACAACGCCAGCCGCTGCTCCGGTGTAAAACTCGGCGAGATCGCCGATGCTTGCAGATACCGTTCGCATTGCCGCTCAATAGTCGGCACCCGTGTCCCGTCCTGCTTGACTGCGATGGGCTGCACCACCACACGGCGCTCACCGTTGCCGGCAGATGCCTCCACCATCCACAAGGACAGCAGCACCGGCTCGTCAACATCCCCAGCCACCGCAAAGCCGATGTCTTCGGGCGTCACGCTGCGCCAGCGGCCCAGCTCTTCCTGTACCAAGGGGTGATCCAATCCAATCAGTTCCAGATCGTCCCTGCTGGTGGCGGTATCGCGGTTCAGTGTGAACCGTGCACGGCGCGTGCCATCCACTGTCACAAGGTCGTAGGTTTCTTCGTCCACCTTCAGCAGCTTCTGCTGGCGGTCTGCCACGGCCGCCGACAGAAAACGCACCAGCCGATCCAGGCTGGAGGACACATCCGAGAAGGGCTGGTAGTCATCGAGGCTGAAACCGTCAAGGTCTTGAAACAGGTCGAACACCACCTGCCGTGCCTCGCGGGAATTGGACAGTGCCGCTTCCAGCTCCACCTGTGTGCGTTTCAGTTCAGGGTCAGACAGCGCCTCCTGGTACAGGCGGTCGTAGTTCAACCGTTCGGAAAGCTGTCCCAGAATCTGCGCCCGAAGGTCTTCGGCCACATTGCCCTGGTCATCGACTTTGCCGACCGTGCGTGCAATTTCAGTCAACTTCTCGTCCAGCAGCAGGAAGATGCGCCCCTCGATGGTGTCCGACAGCACGAGGTTGTAGACCTGCGCCGTGTGGTTCTGTCCATAGCGGTGAATGCGCCCGATGCGCTGTTCCATGTCCATCGGGTTCCACGGCAGGTCGAAATTGAACAGAATGCGCGCAAATTGCAGATTCAAGCCCTCGCGGCCAGCCGCTGTACACACCAGCACACGTGGCCCGTCTTTCAGGCGGAACTTCCGCTCTGCTGCCAGCTTGGCACCGTGATCGCCGCCACGCAGCACCACCACGCCCTGGCCGGGATAAGCCTGTTCAATTTCGCGGGCAATCAGATCGACCGTGCCGAGGTAGGTGGCGAAGATCACGATCTTTTCATTGGCGTTCTGCCGCCACAGATGCCCCAAACCATCGAGCAGCTTTTGTGCCTTGTTCTCGCGCTGCTGCGGGAAGATGCGCAGCAATTCACCAATGCGCAGGCGCTCCTCGGGCAGATGCAAATCCACCACAGCAGACGCTGCCTCCTCGGCGTGCGTAGCCGAATACTCGCTGCCATAGGGGTCGGAGGCCATTTCCAGCGCCTCTTCATCCAGCTTCTTCACCAGCCGGTACTTTAGGTCCGCCAACACGCGATCCACCTCGCTGCGCCCAACGCTGTCGCGCGGCAAGCCAAATTCCTCGTGAATCAGCTCGCGTGCTTCCTCGGTCAGGCGTTCGCGGCCTTCGATGTCCAGCTCCTTGTCGCGCAGAAATGCCTCGTGCAGCGTCAGCATCAACAAGCGGCGCTTGAGCGTGCGGCGCACGGCAGCAAAGCTCGATGCCGCGATCTTCTGGAAGATCGCCATCAAGAAGCCCAGTGCGCGCCCCTGGTTGCCCTGGCGGCGGGCCAGATCGAACCCGTCTTCCAGGTATTCGCGCAGCTTCTCGTAAAACAGCCGCTCCTCCTGATTCATCAGGAAGGACTCGGTATGCACCCAGCGCCGGGCAAACAGCGGTGAGCCATCGGGCTGGCAGGCATCGGCCTTGGTACGGCGGAACATCACCGTGTTCAGGCGATGGCGATTTTCCAGCATGTCCTCGGGACTGCCAAACAGCGTGGGGTTCAAAAGCTGCGCCAGCATCCAGAACTGGAAGTGATTGCCTTGGTGCGGCGTAGCAGACAGAAGCAAGAGATCCCGCGCGTGATCCTTCAGCGCTTCGGCCAGCTTGTAGTTTTCCGTCTTGCGCACCTTGCCGCCCGTGCGGTGGGCAGTCAGGTGATGCGCTTCGTCAAACACCACCAGATCCCAGCGTGGCGCATCCAGCAGGCGCTTGATACGGGCAGGGCGCTTCAAGGTGTCGATGCTGGCAATCAGCCGGTCGTGTTTGGCGAAGGCATTGGTCTTGCGGTCGGTGACATCGCCTTCGGAGCCAAACACCTCGAAATCGAGGTTGAACACCTCGTTCAATTCGCGGTGCCAGTTGTTCACCAAGCCTGCGGGCACCACCATCAGCGCCCGGGTCAACTCGCCCCGGCTGGCCAGTTCACGCAGAATCAGCGCGGCCTCGATGGTTTTGCCCAAGCCCACCTCGTCGGCGATCAGGTAACGCCGTGGTGATGCAGTCGCAATGCGGTGCGTCAGCACCACCTGGTGCGGCAGCAGGTCAATGCGCGCCGAGGTGAGTGCCGAGGCGCTTTCCATCACCGGCAGTGCGTGCGCCTCGAAAGACAGCCAGGCCTTGCGTGCCCGGTCTGAGCCGCCTGCTACCGATTGCAGAATGCGCTCGGTGCGGGTGCGCTCACGGCGTACCGAACTGGCCGGCACGCGGCGCTCGCCCACCACCCCGAAGAACGCGCGCAGATAACCATCGTGCGCGGGTTCGAGCACCACGCCTGGACCGAATTCAGTGTGGGTGATGCGCTCGCCGGGCTGAAACGAATCCTGAAAATCGTCTGCTTGCACGCGCTGGCCTCAAGTAATCCGCAGGTGAAACAGGCCGGCCGCTTTCGCGCCCTCGCGCAGCAAAATTTCCTGCGGGTACTCGTTGGCCTCACCCCACAGAAGGCGCCCAAAGTCGAGTAGTTGCCCCCGATGCGGCGCTTCGCACAGCCAGGTCACTGCGTCGGTGGAAGCCTGCACGCGCAAACGGCCTTGGCCCTGCGGCAGCCAGAAAATCAAGGCGGCTTCGCCTGCGTATTCATCCTGAAATGACAGGATGGCGCGTTTGATCGTGTCGCCCAGCCAGATTTCGCCTTGATCGGGTGCCAGCAGGTCCAGGCTGCCTTCCAGCCCGGCCACCACCAACGTCTGCCCGCCGTTGCTGGGCAGATCATCCGGCCAGCCCTGCGCACCGGGGGCGGCGGCCTGCAAAAACTGCCGCAGGCTCCAAACCTCGCCCGCCGCGCACACCGTGTTGCGTGCCTCCTCATCCCACAGCCAGCTGGTGCCGCGCCGTTGCCATACCGTATCGAGCACCTGCCTCATTGCGTGTACTCCTCATCGTCATCGAACAGCGAAACCTGCTGCGGCTTGGGCGCCTGGCTGGCTTGCCAGGTGGAGAAGATCGCCACCGCGCGCGACGCCGCGTTGCGGGTGGTCTGATCCGAGCCGTTCTTTTGCAGCCATTCCAGCAGCGGCTTGAGCGCTATGTGCGGCTTGAAGTTGTCGTTCGTTAACGTGTCCGAGGCATTGATGCCGCTGCCATCGACACAGGCACCGATCAGCACCATCGCCTGATCGAGATCAGAGGTGAGCTTGCGCCTGTGCTTACCCGACCAATCGCGGGCGAAATCGAGCGGATTGGTGCGCGTAAACACCTTCTTCTCTTCGATGCACCAGCCACGCTGTACAAATTCATCCGGCGTGGTGATGGTGCCGCGCAGAAACTTCTGCAACTGGTCGCGCTTCATTTCAGTCGCAGCCCCGAAGGTGCGCAGGAACTGTCGTGACATCGGTTCGGCATTGACCGGCGGCGGTTCCTTGCCCTTGTCGGCGTCTTCGTCGATGAGTTGGTTGATACCGACCAGCGCGTCGCGGACGGAGATGGTGCGGCCTTCATCCACATAGACCTTGCCGTAGTGGCGAGAGAAGTATTCCAGAGCCTTGCCGCGCCGGATGACCTGAATGTCGGCGGCGGGCAGACCTTCCTTGGCGTGATTCTCCAGCATGGCTTGCAACTGGCGCACATCGGCCATCACCTCGCGGCGCATGCGACCCCAGCTCACCGGCTTGGGCTCCTCGGTGCGCTTGCGGCAGACGTGGATGATGTCGAATTCAATTGTTCTGGAACCGAACTCACCATCGCCCTTTGTTTCGTCGGAGCGGATGGGATAGGTTGCTTCGAGGTAGTACCCTGCGTCGAACAGCGACTCCAACACCGCCACCCAGGGCTCATCCTCGCTGTGGTGGAAGGTGAAAGCTAATATGCCACCGGGTTTAAGCGCGCGATGTGCCTCACGCCAGCACTGAGTCAACAACCGCTGATAAAAGCCATCCGGATCTTCGGGCTCGCGGGCGCGATTGGCGACGGCCTCCAGCGATTTTGGCGTGTATTCGGCGCTGAAATATTCCGGGTATTTACTCTTCAGCACCAAACGAAGCCAGACGTAGAAAAAATCAGACAGCTCCGAGTAATGGAGCAGTCCTCCGAAAGGAGGGTCAGTAATGACTAAATCAAGGCTGGATTCGGCGTACTGCTGGAGATCTGTTGAGGATCTGCACAATACATCTGCACCTGTAAGTACATCGCCAAGAGCCAGTTTTGTCGATTTCCCTGATGTTTGCGAACCAATGCTGGGAAAATTGATGTTAAGTCTCTCGTTGCTCACCAGTTCAGTCGGTGAGGCCAGCCAATTTAGTGCGTCCAGCAATGAATCGAGTGACGAATTCCAGTTACCTCGCCCGAGATGGGCGAAAACGCTGTTCTCTACAACCGTAGACTTTGGGTGGAAATTTTGATTGCTCAGGCTTGGGGCAACACAGTCTTGCTGAATGTCCCAAAAACACATCATATTCTGATGCTGGAGGTATCTGTGAAACGCACCGAGGACGAACTCCCGCACACCCCATTCGTGGTCTCCTGCTGTTGCGATAGCCTTTAACAGTAAGGCATGAACCAAACGCTGCCGTGGGCTGAACATCGTCCACCAGTGGGTGAAACCGTGGTTCGGCACACCTCCTTGCAGGTGATGGGTCATAAAACCGTAAGGAAGCTCGGATCGCGGCCAATAGTCCTTCAAATCAGCGTCCTTGCGCTCCTCCCATTCCGCTAAAACTGCGTCGTACTGTCGAGCATGTGTTCTATCGTAGGCTGCGAAAAAGCGACCACTGTAGGGCTTTCCTGCCGCATCGCGCTTCGGTGCGTAACCCTGTACTGCATAGGCCGCCATCGGCCCCGTCTTGCCAGTGGCCTTGATGGTGGTCAATACGTCCTGCACCGTGCCGCAAGCCGCGCAGGCGTAGTGCGATTTCTTAGGCACCGTGCCCCTCGACGGCGCGAAGGTGGCGCCCGTTTCCGGGTCGGTCACTTCATTAGGCAACGCGCCGCGCACTTCCAGTAGGCGAATATTCGCAGCGCGTGCCGCATCCCACCGTGTGGTCGCCGCCACGTCGTCCTGCGCCGAACCGCCGTAGGGCTGGCTATTCGCATCCTGCTTGGCTTCGCCCGCCAGCCATTGCGGATGCACCAGCAAGCTCAGTTCCACCTTCTTGTTCTTCCCCTTGCCCAGATTCGCAAGCTCAGCGTGCCCACAGTGCGGGCAGATCACACCGCGCCTTTTGTCGAGCACGGAGAAAGGGTATTCACTTGGAGCGACAACCAGCGGCGCATCCGGCGCCATCCGTGCGGCTTCCTCCTCAACGTGGAATTCACCGCCGCATTGGCCGCAGGTGTGTTCCCAGTGCTTCACACTGATGGTCTTCACCGCCATCACCGGACTGGTCATGATCGGCGTGCGGTGGCCACAACCGGTGACCTGGCAAGGGCCATGTTTGGCCCAAAAGGAGTAGATGACCTCCGGGCCTTCGTAGCGGTAGTCCTTGCGCTCGCCCTGCGGAATGGTCAGCGGGTCGAAATCGGCAGGCATTGCCTTGTTCGACGGCAGGTGCGTCCATGTGCCTTTCTCGCCTTCCGGGCCGTCGCAGTAGTAGTACGGCATGATCTGTGGCTTGACCTCAGCCTCGATGTCGGCGAGCAGCTTCTTGACTTGCTCAAGATCGACGTTGGCCAGCTCTTGCTTGACCACGAACCACGCGACCGGGTTGAGGTCGTTGCCGAACATCTGCATGCCCAGGCGCGATCCCTCCACCAAAGTGGTGCCGCCACTTTGAACCGCCCCGGGATTCCTGGAGGCTCCAACTCTTGAGAGGATGGAGTCATGAACAAGCCAGTGAAATATTCCCCGGAAGTTCGGGATCGGGCGGTGCGGATGGTGCTGGAGCACCAGGACGGTCACGGTTCGCAGTGGGCTGCGATCGAGTCGATTGCCGGGAAGATCGGGTGCACAGCCGAGACGCTGCGGTTGTGGGTGCGGCGTGCCGAGCGTGATCAGGGGAAGCTGCCGGGCCTGACGACCGATGAGCGGGCGCGGATGAAGGCGCTGGAGCGGGAGAACCGCGAGCTGCGGCAGGCCAACGAGATCCTGCGCAAGGCGTCAGCATATTTTGCCCAGGCGGAGCTCGACCGCCACTTCAAGCCATGACGAGGTTCGTGACCGAACACCGTCACGCCTACGGAGTCGAGCCGATCTGCCGTGTACTTCAGATCGCTCCGTCGACGTACTACAACCATGCGGTCCGTGAGGCCGATCCGGAGCGCAATCCGAACCGCTGGTGGCGGGACCAGGGACTGGAGGTGGCGGTCCGCCGGGTCTGGGACGAGAACCGTCAGGTCTACGGGGTGCGCAAGGTGTGGCGGCAGTTGCTGCGGGAAGGCTGGCAGGTGGCCCGGTGCACGGTGGAACGGCTGATGCGTCGGCTGGGCCTGCGTGGCGTGATCCGCGGCAAGGTGGTGAAGACCACGGTCAGCGACAAGGCGCAACCGTGCCCGCTGGACCGGGTGAACCGGCAGTTCCATGCCGATCGACCCAACGCGCTATGGGTGAGCGACTTCACCTATGTCTCGACCTGGCAGGGCATGGTGTACGTGGCGTTCGTGATCGACGCGTACGCACGTCGGATCGTGGGCTGGAAGGTGTCCAGTTCGATGACGACCGACTTCGTTCTGGACGCACTGGAGCAAGCCCTGCACGCCCGGCAACGGGAGGGCGAGTTGATCCATCACTCCGACCGCGGGTCGCAATACATGTCGATCCGCTACAGCGAGCGACTGGCCGAAGCCGGGGTCGAACCGTCGGTGGGCAGCGTGGGCGACAGCTATGACAACGCGCTGGCCGAGACGATCAACGGGCTGTACAAGGCCGAGGTGATCCATCGGCGGTCGTGGCGCAACCGCCAGCAGGTGGAACTGGCCACGCTGGACTGGGTGCACTGGTACAACCATCAACGACTGCTGGGGCCGATCGGATACATCCCGCCAGCAGAAGCCGAAGCAGCTTACTATCGGCAACAAGCCGGTCAGGCCAAAGCGGCCTGACTCAAACCAAATGGCCTCCAAGAAAGTCGGGGCGGTTCACCCATAAAAATGTCGGCCACCTTTAGGTGCTTGAATGCGCCTTTCTTCTGGTGGTTGGCGTAGTAGTTGTCCCAGACTAATTTTGCCGATTCCGATGGATCGTCCGGGGCTTTCGTCGCTGCTGCGATCAGCAAGCTCCGAAACACGCTTGATGGACGTCGCGCCCACCACTTCGTCATCGTGTATATCGGTTTTCTGCCTGCTCCTGATGCAGTCTCGACCTTCGCAATCTCATTGATTGGGAGGACAGGGAAATCCACCTCAAGGCAGGTCTTGGGGCGGTTGGGGTCGTTGAAATCGACGGTTTCCAGCGCGACTGCCTTTCCTGCACCGACGGCTTTGGCGACTTGCTGTGCAAGTAGTTCTTTTTTGGTGGCCATTCAAGCGTCCTTAATCTTCTTGTGCGCGCGACTGCCTGCGCATGTTTTCTACCGCAGCAACCAAATCAACTTCTGCTTTGGGCGTGGCCCAGCGCGACCAAAAGGGAATCGTTGCACTGCGTGGTTCGTGTTTGGGCTTGGACATCTTGATGCGGGTCGGAAGCAAGGTGGCGTCGCCCACCACTACAGCCTCGCCCACGTCCAGCGTCGGCAGCACCTCCATCAGCCCCTCCAGACTTTCAGGCAGGAGCTGCCTGACCACTGCCTGATCGGTTTTGTTGGCCAGGCGCAAGCTGATGATGTTGCTGCACTGGCTGAGGATAGTTGTACTGACGTCCGAGGGGCGTTGGCTGACTACCATCAACCCAACACCGTACTTGCGTCCCTCTTTGGCGATGCGCTCGAAGTTTTCCAGGGCGCGCTTTTCCATTGGGCCAATGGAGGCAGCACCGCTTGGCAAGTAGAGATGTGCCTCATCACAGACGAGCACGATAGGATGGCGGGCATCACCATCCGTCCCTGGTGAGCTCCAGAACTGGATTTGGTAGACGATTCGCGCAACCAGACCAACGACGACCGGTAGGATGTCCGAGGGCACCTCCGAAAAATCGACAATCTTGATGCCGGGGTTGATGCCATCTTGCTGGATGCCGGTGCCGAGCAGCTTTTCGGCTAGCTGGTGCAGCGCCTCGTAAGTCTCGTATTCTGCTGGAGCTTGATACATGAAGGCATAGCGACGGTCTTTCGTTTTGACACTGATCCTGTTCAGAAATCGCGTCAGTTTTCCGAAAAGCGGCCCCTGCTTTTCTCCCTTGCTTCCTTGCACCATCTCCTTGTCTTTTTCTGCGATAGCCTCAATAAGATCGGCCAACCGATAGGGCACCGGAGTATCCACTGTGAATCCATCGAGCAGATCATGCTTCCCCAGCCCTTCGATGGATTTCTTCTTCAGCTCCACGACCTGCTTCATCAGTTCACTGGCCTGATTGGGGGCGCTCTCTTCAGACCGATCCACGAACAGTGATTGCATTTCGTCGTAATTCAGCAGCCAGAAGGGCAGGAAGATGGCGCCGTCCTTCTTCGCTTTCAGATCGCCGATGCCTGCGATGCGGTAGTGGCTGGCGAATTTCATGCTCGAATATTCGCCGTGAAGATCGAACACGACGATATTCGCGTGCGGCAGTTGTGCAGACTGCTCAAGAATGGAGGCGACGGTGAAGGATTTGCCCGAGCCCGTACTGCCCAGCAACGCGGCATGGCGCTGGAAAAGCTTGTCGCCATCAATGTAGGCGCTGGCCTTGCCATCCAGGGTATAGGTGCCGACCTTGAGCGGTGCAGCCGCGTCCGCCTTGGATGACGCGCTCAAGATGCCCATGAAGTCTTCGAGAGATTTCTCCTCGATAGGGAACACAGGCCGGTTGATTTCCGGCAGGATGAAAACGGCGCGCGTGAAAGTGTCCTTGCGCTGCCCATCCCGGGCGCGATAGGTGCCGACCAGGCTGATCGACACGCCGTTTTCCTCTTGAGGCACGGCAGCCAGATCCGCTGACGGGTCAGCTTCGGGCAGCGTCGGCAGCTCCACTGGATGCCGCCACACCCGCTCGATGATGCCGATCAGCCATTCATCGCCCATCAACTGGATGGCGACCAATCGACCGACGCGCGCCTTTTGCAGGCGTTGACCGTCCGTCACCCGCACGGTGATCCGTGAGGTTTCAACACTGCGGACTTCGCCCAATGACTGCTCGTCGGTGAAATTGAAAATGCTCATCCTCGCCTCACTCCACAAATTTTTTCAGAAAGTCATCCAACTGCCAGAGCGGCTCTGGTGACCGCAGTGCATTCCCGTTCCAGCGACAGACTGCCCCATCCCCATCTTTGAACACGGCAATCACATGGGGGTGTTCGCCGAGGAGTTTTTCAATGTTCGGGGTCGGATCGCGCGTGACAATGATGGCCGGCATGCCTGCGGCCAGACGATGCTTGATGACGCCTTGCAAATGGTCGTCGTTGAAGCCAAATCCGATACACAACAGTGCCTGGGCATCGGTGAGTACCGCATTCATCGCGGTACGCATTTCGTCGAACAACCTATTGACCAGTGCGTCTTGGTACTTTGACGGGCCGGGGACGACAATGGCTCGTTCCGCGATGGAAACATCGTTGAGGGCTTCCACTGGCCCATCGTCCGTTGTCAACCAACTGATTGAGCCATGAGGCTTATATAGACGAACTGTTTTGCAGATGCGGTGATCGACCTGCTGCTGGCGCTTTTCGGCCACCAGAACACGGCTGTACTGCGTTTGGAAGAGCGGCCTG
Organism: Stenotrophomonas bentonitica; assembly: GCF_013185915.1. Taxonomy (NCBI): domain Bacteria; kingdom Pseudomonadati; phylum Pseudomonadota; class Gammaproteobacteria; order Lysobacterales; family Lysobacteraceae; genus Stenotrophomonas; species Stenotrophomonas bentonitica. The sequence goes on from NZ_JAAZUH010000002.1 coordinate 968,374, forward strand.
GCACGCGGCTTACGCCGACGGAACCCCGTAAATCCTGTGTCTAGGGGAATTTCTGCCAGATCACAAAACAACTCCAACAACGTGTCGTAGTTGGTTGTAATGACATGGATGCTGTCCGTGTTCTGCGGAGAGCCACTAAACAAGCGGTTCAAGAGGCGTGACGGCGCATGGCCACCGGCGACCTTTTCGCCAAGAATTTCCGTCTCTGCGGCGATGGCTCTATCAAGAATCAGCTTCGCGGTTTCTCCGCGTATGGCTGATACGATCTCTGTCCACTCCGCCATGCCAAGCGGAATGCCGTTCAGGCCAGCTTCCAGATTTGTCTTGATTGCTTCGACTGATTGCGCCCAGGCGTTCCTTGCCCCATCGGTGGACAGGGCATCGTGCACAGCGGTTGCCAAGTGCTCCGCCAAAGCGCCCATACCGGGCAGGCCATAGCCACAGGAGAAGCCAGAGCCGACGAGCAGCACCGGGGTTTTGCGAAAAATCCCTTGGATGTCTGCGAAGAAATCTTCTGGCAATTCGGCCGCTGTCATATCGGCCTACTTCGATAGTTCAACGAAGGGCGACAGCACTTCCAGCAGCGAGAGACCGCCATGCGTCAAGGTTGGGTAGCCGCCTTGGCTGCGCCACTTTCTGCGCCCCAGCGCCAGCAGGTGTGCGCCATGCGGGCTGTCGATTTGCAAGGCGACGGGAGGAACGAAGGGGCCTGCGTCGCCATTGCCTGCCTTGCTGCGACCGCTTGAAAAAGTCTGCTTGAGGTGCGAGGCAACCTCACCATCGGCATCGGGGAAGTAGCCCGTGGCGGCGTAGCCGTGATCGGATGTGATGACCAAGCGCCGCCCAGTGGCGAGGCGCTCAATAAAGCTCCAAAAGTCGTCACTGGAAAGTTGCTGCGCGGCATCTCTGGTCAGCAGTTCCAGACCTTGGCCCGCGCCGTAGTCGTGCAGCTTGGCGTCTGGCCAGTGGTGCCAGAACACCCAATTCTTCGCACCCGAGGCGTTGTCCACCAAGCCCTCGCAGTCCTTCCACGGCAGGTCGATGGTTTCGGTCTGCGCCGGTTGCAGCTTGTGGGCAAAACCGCCGCCATTGGCTTGTAGCTGGCTGCGGCTGGTCAGCCCCAATGCGCGGGCGAACGGGTTGGTTTCACTGGGCAGTTCGGATGCTGTGGCGCCTACTGTGTGCAGGGTGAATCCACGCTCTTTGGCCCCTTGCAGCAGCCAGGGCAGTTCGCGCAGCGAGAGGGCATCCAGAATCAGCACGGCGCGCGCGACGCTGTGGCCATAGCCGGGTTCGCTCCACCAACGCGCAAGCCGGTCTGAGGTACGTTCCACACCACAGATTTCGGGTTGGCCAAAGACCCGCCACAGATCCCAGCCGCTGGAGGCCAGGAACAAATCGAGCTCGGCAATTTCGCGGTCTCGCTTGACCACCTCGCTGGGGGCATTGCTTTCGGCCAGCGGTTTCGAGGCAATCTCCAACACCCGATCGGTAATGATGCGCCACGCTTCTTTGGGACTGTCCTGGGTCAGGCGCTGCAAGATTTGAGCATCCAACGCCATCAGTTGTCCTCCTTCTCAAGACTCAGCTCAAAAGTCATGCCATCAGGCAGCTTCTTGAGCAGTTCCTTGAGTTGCGCGCCCGTAATCTGCGTGTTTTGGCCAGCAGACACCTTGATCGAGACTTCTGCCACAGGCGTGGCCGGGCCAATGCCCCAGCCTTCGAGCTTGCCGATTAGGTTGAGCGGTGAGGTTGGCGGGTTAGAGAGCGGGGTGCGTGATTTGGCGGTGGTACTTGTGCCACCACCAAAGATGTCGCCGCCATTCGGCGATGTGCCACCGCCGGGAGTGTTGTCGCCACCGGAAGGGGTGACGGGCGGAGTGGTAGTGCCGCCACCAAAAGTATCGCCGCCCGATCCACCGTTGCCGCCTGCAGGCGGCTGCGGCGCGGGTGGCGGGGTGCCTCCGGTCGCGAGCACCGCCGAGGGTTCCATCAGGAACACTTCATCAAGCTGACGCCCCGTGTAGGAGAGTTTGGGGCGCAAGCGCCGCCATGCAGTTTCCTCGTCCTCGCCCGCGTGGGTTTGAAGGTGCTCCAGATTGCGCAGGTTGATGGCGATCTTGCCGCGCGCGCACAAGCGCAGGATGCGTTCCTTCATCGCGGTTTCCCCCAGCCAGGGGATGCAATCCTGACCCGCAGGGCGAGGCTCTTGCAGTTCACGCAGCAGCTTGCCGAGGGGGGCGTTCTCCGAGGCGGCTTCTAGAACAAGGTCTTCGAAATCCTCGGGAACAAAGAGGTCGTTGGTCAGGGTTTCTTCGATGCCCTCGGGGATTTGAGCACCTTGCTTTTTCAGGTGCTCGACACTGAACAGGGATTGCTGCGGGTTCTGGTGGTCATAGCGGTGCAGGATGGCAAACCGATCGAAGCGCTTCTTCAGGTTCTCGCGCAGCGTGCCTTCAAATTCCTTATGAAGTTTCTTGTATTCGGGGTTCTGCCCACTCCATTCCTGCGCCTTCATTTCGGCGCGGGCAAGGATGAGGAGGTCGCGGTCCTGAAAGGCGTTGGTGGAGCCGGCACGGGGCAACAAGAAGCGAATGGTGTTGCGGCGCTTTTGCAGGTGGTCCTTGAGCCAGCGGCCCAGTGTCTGATCCATTTTTTCCGGCTCTTCTGGCAGCACCAAAATGGGCAGCCGGTCATCCCAGCGCTCCGGCTGCTCGGCTTCGTCGAGCGATGTCCACGGATCGTTCTGCCACGATTTTGGCAGGGCAATCACTCGGAAGGTTTTAGCGACCTCATCGCTGCCTCCGATGACGTAGCGCACCTGCTTGGCAAGCTGCACCTGATCGGAACCATCGGTGAACAGTTTGTCATTGCGCGCGCAGGCCATCAACTTGGCGCGGGGGTTTTCTTCCTCGCGGAAGACCAACCTCGGGCCATCCTGGTGAATGTTGAAGCTGTTCTCGACAATGGTCGCCAGTTCGACCTGAAAGGCATTGACATCTACCGGCTTGCTGCGGGTGATGTCCACCTGCAACGTGGCCGGATCGGCCCCGGCAAGATTGCCGACGGCGATGGAGCGCAGCCACAGTGCGCTCAGGATTTCTTGCAGGTGTGGGGCAAGGTTGCCGTGGTCGTACACCGCCTCCGTCACCGAAATGATGTTGTGCTGCGCTTTTTCGCGCAGGGTGCGGTGGTGTTCGTTGGACACTGAATCCAGCAGTGCTCCAATGCCCGAGGCATCGTCATCCAGCCGGAAATCAGCCGCAGTGAGCACAGGCACCGCTTCGCCCCGGCTCTTGTAGAGGTTGGCCAGGATGCGAATCATGTCGCGCGTTTCTTGCGCATCCGTGGCGATCAGCACCTGTTCCTCAAGCAGGCGCAGCAAGTGCGGTGCGTAAGGCCAGGACTCGGTGAATTCACGGCGCTTGCGATCCTGCTCGGCGGGCGGCACATCCAGCAGGCGGAAGTATTCGGAGACGTGTTGTGCAACCAGCGATTCGATGGTGCCGTCTGCAATCTGCAGACGGTTGTCGAACAGGCGATGCAACAGCATCCGCCGCCGATCCTGCTGGATACGCTCGGCATTGCCTCCCGCCTTGAAGTCGATAGCCACTGGGTTGACGCGGTGCACCTGCTGGTAAGCATCGCTGCCGCCATTGCGCACGGAGATCACCAACACCAGTAGGTCGGGGCGCTCTTTGGCGATCTCCGACAGGATCTGGATGAAGTTGAACGCCCATTGCTTCCAGGGGTACTGCTTGGTATTGGTCAGGCCGTCGTACCAAGTCTGGAATTCGTCGAGGAGGAGCATCGCAGGCCGATGCTCAAGCAGCTCGATGATGAGCTTGTCCGAGGGGATGTCGGTCTTGGCCGCTCCCATGCCTTCCCACTTGCCTTTGATGAATTCGCCGCGCGGATGGCGCTCGAACAGCAGGTCCCACAGGAATTTATAGCGTTGCCTGTGCAGGCTCTCGCCAATGACCAACATGCCATCGCGCAGTGCGATCTTGCCGATGCTGGGGTCACCCAACGTGCTTGACCAGGAGTTGAGCCATGCGCCCGTCGATGCGGCATCGTTGACTGCGTGGTAGAGCGCTGCCATCAAGTGCGACTTACCCAGGCCGCGCTCGCCGATCACGACCACTGGCCGCCCTTGGTTGGGGCCAACGGCTTCGATGCCCTCCAGTAGATCGTGGGTGGGATAGGTGATCTCCAAGAATGCCTGTGCGGCGATCTGGGTAGCACCCGTGTTCGAGTCGTTGGAAAGCTCAATGGCCGTCCCTTTGAGGCGCTTGCCCCGAAACTCATCCCGAAGAGTCAATCCAAGCATTACTTACGCACTCCATCGTTGGTTTGGCCATTGGCCGCGTGGACACCCTCGCGCGCAGCGTCGAGTCCTTCCAAGGACTGCTGCTTGATCCAGTTGTCAATGTCCGCGCGCGAAAACCGCCACGTCCCTCCAACCTTGAAGGCTGGGATTTTTTTGGCCCCGGCCAACCTGTAGATCGTCCGTTCCGTGACCTTCAGGTAGTCGGCTACCTGCCTGATGGTGAGGATTTCGCCTTCGTTGTTGTCGGTGGGCATCGTGGGTGCCTTGGAGGTCAAACAATGGCAGGATTGTACAAAATTTTCATGTTTGGGTGATAATTACGCATCTCATGCGAATTTTTCAAGATTGCTGCCGGTCATAAGGCATACGTGAAGATCGGGCAGGAGGCGTTGGCAAGAGGTAAAGCAATGGAGCTCAGACATCTACGCTGTTTCCTCGCTGTTGCAGAAGAACTGCACTTTGCCCGTGCAGCCGAGCGGCTGCATATGGAGCAGTCGCCACTGTCGCGCGCCATCAAGGAGTTGGAAGAAGAACTGGGCGTGTTGCTGTTTGCCCGTACCACGCGCAGCACGCGGCTGACCCGTGCCGGAACATTGTTTTTGGAGCATGTGCGCCGTGTCTTCGCTGCCTTGGAACAAGCGCGTGAAAGCGTGAAAGCAGCAGCAAACGGTTTTCATGGGCAGTTGCGCGTGGCCTTGTCGGATGGCATCACGCCGTCGCGCTTGCCGACCTTGCTGGCGTTGTGTCGCCTAGAAGAACCCGAGGTCGAAATCCGCTTCTTCGAGGTGCCGCTGTCGCAGCAGATCAAAGGGTTGCATGACGATCTGTACGACGTAGGGTTTGCCCAATCCGACGAAGTGGGCGACGGCATCGTTGCCATGCCTGCGTGGAGGGACACGCTCATAGTGGCGGTGCCAGCCCGGCACCCGCTGCTTGCATACAAGCGCATTCCTTTGGAGGAACTTCTGCGCTATCCGCTGGTTCTATGCGATCCACAAGTGTGCGAAGGCCATGCCAAATTCGTTGATCGAGTGCTGCGTCGGGCTGACATGGAGCCACTGGTTGCGGAGCGGGTCGCATCGTGTGATCTGATGATGGCTCTGGTATCGGCTGGCCTCGCACTTGGGTTTACGGGCGCCGCGCGCATCGCCGCCCATCCTGACTCGGGCGTGGTGGCCCGACCGCTGGCTTTGCGTGTGCCGCCGCTGACGACCTACCTGTTGCACGCCGAAGGTCAGCCGTTCGATGTGCTTGCACGGTTCATTGAGCGTGCGCAGGCCATCGAGTCACCGGAAGCCCCAAGGCCCAAGCCGGGCCATTATTCCGATTCCCTGGAGGAACCTGCGCCATGAAAAGGATCATCCCGCTCTTGCTTGCGGCCGCGCTGGCTGCCTGCGGCCAGTCCGAAACGCCTCACAAGGCCAACACATCGGAAGCGAATATCCCGACGGTGGAAGAACTGGCGGCCAACCCCGACCGGCTCAAGGAACTGCGCCAGCAATGCAAGACAGATCGCCCCAAGCTGGGCGACGTGCTGTGCAATCGGGTAGCCGAGGCCACGCGCAAGCGGTTCTATGGCGACGGCGAAACCCCATACACGCCACCGAAGGAATCCCCCAAGTTCTGATTGTTGGCGGTTCGTCGCATCGTTTTTTTCTTTCTGCTCGACACGCCGCGATGCGCCTGCACTTGCGGCGCTTTTCCTTGGTGCGCCGTCGCGCGCATTCTGTCTTTTTACTCGACTTTTCTGCCCAAAACGGTCTTTGACCGGCACTGACCCGGCACCGATCCTGACGCCTGCGGCACGCCCTTGTGCCGCTTTTCCCATGAGGAATCGGCGCAGGAGAAATCGGAGGCCAGGTCATGCAAGGGACGAACGTGCTGTTCGGTCAGATCGCCGTGGTGTTCGGCATCGTCATCGCCGGAGTGTGGGGCGCCACACAATGGACAGCAGCAGCCCTTGGCTATCAGCTACGCCTTGGCTCGCCCTGGTTCGACTTTCTTGGCACGTCTATCTACCACCCGTGGAAGCTGTTTGAGTGGTGGTTCTTCTTCGGCGCGTATGCACCGGAGGTGTTCGACACTGGCGGCGCGATTGCCGGCGCCAGTGGCATGGTCGCCGTGTGCGTTGCCATTGCCATGTCGGTCTGGCGCTCGCGCCAAGCGCGCCTCGTCACCACCTACGGCTCTGCGCGCTGGGCTAACGCGCAGGACATTCGCAAGGCGGGCCTCACGCAACCGGCCGGCGTGTTCCTCGGCCAGCACGACCGCCAGTACCTACGGCATGAAGGCCCGGAACACGTCCTGAGCTTCGCGCCCACCCGCTCGGGCAAGGGCGTGGGCCTGGTGGTGCCCACCTTGTTGAGCTGGCCTGCATCGGCCGTCATCCACGACATCAAGGGCGAGAACTGGCAGATCACCGCCGGCTGGCGATCACGCTTCTCACATTGCCTGCTGTTCAACCCGACCGATGCGAAGTCGGCGGCCTACAACCCGCTGCTGGAGGTACGGCGCGGCGCGCATGAAGTGCGCGACGTGCAGAACATCGCGGACATTCTGGTTGATCCCGAAGGTGCGTTGGAGAAGCGCAACCATTGGGAGAAGACCAGCCACGCGCTGCTGGTCGGCGCCATCCTGCATGTGCTCTACGCCGGCAAGGACAAGACGCTGCGCGGCGTCGCCAACTTCCTCTCCGATCCGGCCAGCCCGTTCGAGCTGACCTTGCACCGGATGATGACCACGCCGCACCTCGTGAATGCGGAAGGTGGTGGCCCGCATCCTGTCGTCGCATCGGCGGCGCGCGAAGTGCTCAACAAGTCGGACAACGAGCGTTCCGGCGTGTTGAGCACCGCTATGTCGTTCCTCGGCCTGTACCGCGATCCCACGGTGGCCGAAGTCACCTCGCGTTGCGATTGGCGCATCGCTGACCTGATCGCTGCCGAGCATCCGGTATCGCTGTACCTCGTGGTGCCGCCTTCGGACATTTCGCGGACGAAGCCGCTCATTCGCCTGATCCTCAATCAGATCGGGCGGCGGCTGACCGAATCGCTCGATGGCTCCGACGGCATCGAGCGCCGCCACAAGCTGCTGCTGATGCTCGACGAGTTTCCGGCGCTGGGGCGCCTGGACTTCTTCGAGACGGCGCTGGCCTTCATGGCCGGCTACGGCATCCGCAGCTTCCTCATCGCGCAGTCGCTCAATCAGATCGACAAAGCCTACGGCCAGAACCATTCGATCCTCGACAACTGCCATGTGCGCGTGACGTTCGCCACCAACGACGAGCGCACCGCCAAGCGGATTTCCGAGACGCTGGGCACGGCCACCGAGCTGCGCGCCCAGCGCAACTACGCGGGCCACCGGCTCGCGCCGTGGCTGGGCCACCTGATGGTGTCGCGCCAAGAAACCGCGCGCCCGCTGCTGACGCCGGGCGAAGTCATGCAGCTTCCGCCTGACGAGGCCGTGGTGATGGTGTCCAGCGTGGCGCCGATCAAGGCGAAGAAGCTGCGCTACTACGCGGACGCCAATTTCAAGCGTCGCGTGCTGCCACCGCCCGTGCTGGCGGACGGGCAGTACGCCGACGCGCCGCCATTGCGGCCCGACGACTGGAGCGGTTTGGCGATTCCCGCCGTGCCCACCGCACCGGCCGCGGCATCCGCTGATGGCCTGGAGACCTTGGGTTCGGTCGACGACGGCGGCCCGCGCCGCCAGCCCGAGCTTTCCGAAACCGTTGCCTACGACCCCGAACTGGCCGCGCCTGCGGCCGACCTTGGGCTGCTCGATGACGACGACCTGCCGCTTCTCCTTCCTCGCCAGCTCGATCCAGCCATGCAGCGCACGGCCCGGCTGGCTTCCCTCGACCCCAACGACGGAATCGAGCTATGAGCCACTACCGCCTCAACCTGTTCATCCAGCCGGAGCACGCCAAGCGCCTGGACGAACTGGCCGCCAAGAAAGGCGTGTCCAAGTCGTCCATCGTCGCGGCGGCGCTCGCATCGTGGCTGTCGCCCGATGCCGCCGACCAGCGCGAGGCGGCCATCGCCAAGCGACTTGATCGCCTGTCGCGGCAGGCCGAGCGCATGGAGCGCGACCAGAACATTCAGATCGAAACGCTGGCGCTGTTCATCCGCTACTACCTGACCGTCAGCACGCCAGTTCCCGAAGCGCACCAAGAGGCCGCGCGCGCCCAAGGCAAGGCGCGCTTCGAGCAATTCGTGGAGCAGTTGGGCCGCCACCTGCTGCGTGGGCGCAGCCTGGTGCGCGACGTGGTGGAGGAACTGCATCCCGATCCGATGCGGATGGAGGACGCGGCGGCAGCCGCGCAAGCGCAGGAGCGTGCGTCATGAGCGCCGTTCCGCAGTCCATGAGCGCCACGTCGCTCGACCGCCGCATCCAGATGCTGCGCACAGCGATGGGGCCGCTGATCGCCGCCGCGCTTGAAGACCCGGATGTGGTGGAAATCATGCTCAACCCGGATCGCACCCTGTGGATCGACCGGCTTTCTTCGGGCCGCGCGCCGATGGGCGTGGAGATGCCCGAAGCCGATGGGGAACGGATCATCCGCCTCGTGGCCGCCCACGTCGGCGCGGAGGTGCATCGCGGCCAGCCGCTGCTGTCCGCCGAGCTGCCCGAAACCGGCGAACGCTTCGAGGGCATCTTGCCCCCGGCGGCACCGGGGCCGGCCTTCGCGCTGCGCAAGCGCGCTATCGGCGTGATCCCGCTGGACCGGTACGTCGTGGACGGAATGATGTCCGCCGCCCAAGCGGGCTTTCTGGTGCGCGCAGTGCGCGAGCGGCAGAACGTCCTGATCGCGGGGGCCACTAGCAGCGGCAAGACCACGCTCGCCAATGCTTTGCTCGCCGAAATCGCTGCCACGGGCGACCGCGTGCTGGTGCTCGAAGACACGGTGGAACTGCAATGCGCGGCCCGCGACCACGTTCCGTTGCGCACGCGCGCGGGAGTGGTGTCCATGACCGAGCTGGTGCGCTCGTCCATGCGCCTGCGGCCTGATCGCGTCGTCGTTGGCGAGGTGCGCGGTGCCGAGGCGCTGGATCTCATCAAGGTGTGGGGCACCGGCCATCCGGGCGGCATCGCCACCATCCACGCCGGCTCTGCGCTCGGCGCGCTGCTGCGCCTGGAGCAACTGATTCTCGAAGTGGCGGTGAATCCGCCCCGTGCGCTGATCGCCGAGGCGGTCAACGTGGTGATTCACATCGCCGGGCGTGGACGTAAGCGCCGCATCGAGAGCATCGCCCGCGTCGTTGGCTTCGACGGCGTGGGCTACCAACTAGCGGATGCGCTGGAAACGCCGTTTCCCGAGCTGCCGCCACTTTCCGATGCCGCACCCGCTGCGGCGACTTCCCCATCCCCTCACTCACTTGGAGAACTGCCATGACGCAGATAACCATTCCTGCTTTCCGTTTTTCTGCAAATCCGGCATTGCGTCTTGGGCGGCTGCGCTGCCTGGCCCGTCCTGCGGGGCAAGGGCTGTTGCTGGCCGCGCCGCTGCTGTTCCTGGCCGGAACCGCGCAGGCCGCCGGTTCCTCAATGCCATGGGAAGGCCCGCTGCAATCCATCCTCGAATCCATCCAGGGGCCGGTGGCGCGCATCGTCGCGGTCATCATCATCATCGCCACTGGCCTCGCGCTCGCGTTTGGCGACACGTCGGGCGGCTTTCGCAAGCTGATTCAGATCGTGTTCGGCTTGTCCATCGCCTTCGCCGCGTCCTCGTTCTTCCTGTCGTTCTTTTCGTTCTCGGGCGGGGCTGTCGTATGAGCGGCCCGGACATTTTCGCGGATGGCTTCGAGGTGCCACTGCATCGCTCGCTGACCGAGCCAATTCTGCTGGGCGGTGCGCCGCGCACCGTGGCGATCGCCAACGGCACGCTGGCAGCCGCCGTCGGTCTGGGCCTGCAACTGTGGATTCCCGGTGTGGTGCTCTGGATCGTCGGCCATTCGCTGGCGGTGTGGGGTGCGCGCGTCGATCCGCAGTTCATGGCCGTGTTCGCCCGGCACATCAAGCACCGCCCGCTGCTGGATGTGTGAGGGGATGCCACGATGCTGAACCTCGCCGAATACCGCCAGCGCCCGGCCTTGCTGGCCGACTGGCTGCCCTGGGCCGGGCTGGTGGCGTCGGGCGTCGTCTTGAACAAGGACGGCAGCTTCCAGCGCACGGCCCGGTTTCGCGGGCCTGACCTCGACAGCGCCACGCAAGGCGAGCTGATCGCCACCTCGGCACGATTGAACAACGCACTGCGCCGCATGGGATCGGGCTGGGCGCTGTTCATTGAAGCCGAGCGCCGCGCCGCCGCCGACTATCCGCGCTCGGAGTTCCCCGAACCGCTTTCGTGGCTGGTGGAAGAAGAACGCCGCGCCGCCTTTGAGGAATCAGGCCATCACTTCGAGAGCGGCTATCACCTGACGCTGGTGTACCTGCCGCCCCAGGAATCGCGCGCCCGCGCAGCCAAGATGCTCTACGAGAACACGCCAACGAATGGCGTGGATTGGCGCGAGCGGCTGCAAGCCTTCGTCGCGGAAACGGATCGGGTCTTTGACCTGCTCGATGGCGTGATGCCGGAGATCGCTTGGCTGGACGACGCACAGACGTTGACCTACCTGCACGCAACCATCTCGACGCGGCGCTACCGCGTGGGCGTGCCCGAGGTGCCGTTCTACATCGACGCGCTGCTGACCGACTCGCCGCTGGTCGGCGGCCTGGCGCCCATGCTGGGCGACCAGCACCTGCGCGTGGTGTCGGTGCGGGGCTTCCCGACCTCGACCTGGCCGGGGATTCTGGACGACCTCAACCGCCTCGGTTTTGCCTACCGCTGGAGTACGCGCTTTCTCTGCCTGGACAAAGCCGAGGCGGAAAGGGAACTCGCCCGCCTACGCCGGCAGTGGTTCGCCAAACGCAAGAACGTCATCGCGCTGCTGCGCGAAACCATCTTCCAGCAGGAATCGCCGCTGGTCGATACCGACGCGAGCAACAAGGCGGCCGACGCCGATGCCGCCTTGCAGGAGCTGGGCAGCGATCAAGTCGCCTTCGGCTACCTCACTGCCACGGTGACGGTACTCGATGCCGACCCGGCCGTGGCCGACGAAAAGCTGCGCATGGTGGAGCGTGTCATCCAGGGTCGCGGCTTCGTCACCATCCCCGAAACGCTCAACGCCGTGGATGCGTGGCTGTCGTCCATTCCGGGCAACGCCTACGCCAACGTGCGCCAGCCCATCGTCTCGACACTGAACCTGGCTCACATGATGCCGGTGTCGGCGGTATGGGCTGGGCCGGAGAAGAACGATCACCTCGACGGCCCGCCGCTGATCGTCACGCGCACCGATGGCGCCACGCCGTTCCGGCTGGTGACGCACATCGGCGACGTGGGCCACACGCTGGTCGCGGGGCCGACTGGCATGGGCAAGTCGGTCTTGCTCGCCACGCTGGCGATGCAATTCCGCCGCTATCGCGGCTCGCGCATCTTCGCCTTCGACATGGGCCGCTCCATGCGAGCCACGATCCTTGGGCTGGGCGGCGAACACTACGACTTGGGCACGGACGGAGAAATCGCCTTCCAGCCCTTGGCACGCATCGACCGCGAGGGCTACCGCACCTGGGCCGCCGAGTGGATCGAAGGCCGCTTGCTGCACGAAGGCGTGGCGGGCGGCCCCGACGAGAAAGCGGCTATCTGGTCGGCGCTGGGAAGCCTCGCCGGTGCGCCGGTGGAGCAGCGCACGATGACGGGGCTTTCCGTGCTGCTGCAATCGAACACGCTGCGGCAGGCGCTGTCGCCTTATGTGCTCGGCGGTACCCACGGCAAGCTGCTGGACGCCGACCGCGACCGGCTGGGCATGGCCGACGTGCAGTGCTTCGAGATGGAGGAACTGATGCACAGCAAGGCCGCCGTCATGGCCGTGCTGCATTACCTCTTTGCGCGTTTCGATGAACGCTTCGACGGAGCGCCCACGCTGCTGATCCTCGATGAAGCGTGGCTGTTCCTCGATGACCCGGTGTTTGCCGCGCGTATCCGCCAGTGGCTCAAGACGCTACGCAAGAAGAACGTCAGCGTCATCTTCGCTACGCAGAGCCTGGCCGACATCAAGGATTCGAGCATCGCGCCCGCGATCATCGAGAGCTGCGCGAGTCGGATTTTCTTGCCCAACCCGCAGGCGACCGAGCCGCAGATTCGCACGATCTACGAGGGCTTCGGCCTCAACAGGCGGCAGATCGAAATCGTCGCCACCGCGCAGCCCAAGCGCGACTACTACTACCAATCCCGTCTCGGCAACCGCCTGTTCGACCTCGACCTGGGGCTGGCAGCGCTGGCGTTTGCGGGCGCGTCCACGCCGCAAGACCAGCGCGACATAGACCGCGTGCTGCTGGACGCCGGCGTGCCCGGCTTCGCGGGCGCCTGGCTGCGCCATCGCGGCCTCGATTGGGCGGCCGACCTGCTGCCCTCGTTCCCCGGCCTTGCGCCGGGTTCCCTCGCTGACCAACCCCTGGAGAACCTGCCATGAAGAAGCGTCTTATCGCCGCCGCCATCGCGGCCATGCTTTGCACCGCCACCGCCCATGCGCAATGGGTCGTGGTCGATCCCACCAACCTCGTGCAGAACACGCTGACCGCGATCCGCACGCTGGAGCAGATCAACAACCAGATCCAGCAGCTCCAGAACGAAGCGCAGATGCTGATGAACCAGGCGCGCAACCTCGCCAGCCTGCCGTCCAGCGTGGTGAATCAGTTGCGCGCCAATCTGGCGACGACCGAGCGGCTGATCGCCCAGGCTCGCGGCTTGGCCTACGACGTGACGAATCTGGATCGGGAGTTCCAGCGCCTGTACCCGGAGCAGTACGCCGCCACCGTGAGCGGCGACCAGATGTACCGCGACGCGCAGGAGCGTTGGAGGAACACGCTCAATGGCCTGCAAACCACCATGCGGATGCAGGCCCAGGTGTCGCAGAACCTGGGTGAAGACGAAAGCGTGCTGGCCGACCTCGTGGGAAAGAGCCAGTCGGCCGAAGGTGCGTTGCAGGCGATGCAGGCCATGAATCAGTTGCTGGCCTTGCAGGCCAAGCAGTCGATCCAGTCGCAGCGGCTCCAGATCACGCAAGACCGGGCGGCGTCGCTGGAGCTGGCGCGGCAGGCGGCGGCCACGGAGCGCGCCCGCGAAGTACGGCGGCGTTTCCTGGGCGAAGGCACGCCGTACACGCCGCAGTCCGTGAACTTCTACGGCAACTGACGGGAGGCCGCCATGCGATGCGTCCTCGCCCTGTCGGTTTCGCTGCTTGTGGCGCTGCTGGCCGCTTGCAGCGAGCAGCCGGCCGCCCCCCTTGCCGAAGCCCTGGTCGCCGATCCCGTGCGGCTCAACGCATTGCGCGCGCAATGCGCAACCGACCGGCAGGCCACGGGCGAGGACGCCTGCCGCGCCGCCGCCGAAGCCTTCCGGCGGCGCTTCTTTTCCGGCGAGGCCGGGCCGGATGAATACCAGACGCTGGCCGACCTGCCGCCGATCCCACCCAGCTTCGAGGAACCGGCCGATGGCATGGCGCCGGCCGTTCCCGCCGAACCGGAGGACACGCCATGAATGATGTGACCATCATCGACCAATTCCTCAACACCTTTGCCGCTTATATCGACTCGGGTTTCGGGCTGCTGCGGGGCGAAGTGGCGTTCCTCACGGCCACGCTGATCGTCATCGACATGACGATCGCCGGCCTGTATTGGGCCATGAGCCATGCCACCGGCCAGGGCGAGGACGTGATCGCCAAGCTGCTGCGCAAGGTGCTCTACGTCGGTGCCTTCGCCTACATCATCAATAACTTCAACTGGCTGGCCAGCATCGTGTTCCGCTCGTTTGCGGGATTGGGCATCACCGCCACCGGCTCGGCCATCACGATGGAGAACTTCTTGCAGCCGGGCCGGCTGGCGAAAACCGGTATCGACGCTGGGGCGCCGATTCTGGAGCAGATCGGCGAGATGGCGGGCTTTCCCGAAGTGTTCGTGAACCTCGACCCCATCGTGGTGATGTTCCTCGCGTGGCTGGTCGTGGTCTTGTGCTTCTTCGTGCTGGCGATCCAACTGTTCATCACGTTGATCGAGTTCAAGCTGACCACGCTCGCCGGATTCGTGCTGGTGCCATTCGCGCTCTGGAACAAGACCGCGTTCCTCGCCGAAAAGGTCTTGGGCAACGTAGTGGCCTCCGGCGTCAAGGTTCTGGTGCTGGCCGTGATCGTCGGTATCGGCTCGGGCTTGTTCGCTCAGTTCCAAGTCCATCCCGCCGAGCCGTCTATCGACCACGCGCTGGTCATCATGCTGGCCTCGCTCACCTTGCTGGCGCTCGGGATCTTCGGCCCCGGCATCGCCACGGGCCTCGTGTCCGGTGCGCCGCAGCTCGGCGCTGGCGCAATGGCCGGTGCTGCTGTCGGCGCTGCCGGCACGGCTGTCGCCATCGGCGCCGCCGCGACGGGCGTGGGTAGCGCCGTGGCTGCTGGTGCGCGCATGGCCCCGGCTGCCGCCAAGCTGGCCGGTAGCGGTGCGCGCGCCGCCACGTCGGCGGCCAGCAGTGCGAAGTCGGCGTTCCAGGCCGGTTCCGCCGCCGCTGGCGGCGGCGCAAAGGGCGCGATGGCGGGCCTGGGCAACGTCGCTAAGACCGGCGCGCAGGCAGCCGGGCGAGGCGCTGCATCCCGCGCTTCCGCTGCCGGGCAACGCATGGCCGCTCCCTTCCGCGCTGGCTGGAATGGCGCTGCTGCCGATGGCGGCGCGGGTGCGGCATCCGGTCAGGGTGCCGCAGGCGAGGCCGCATCCGGCGCCGCTACGGCGCAGACACAGGAACAGCCCGCTTGGGCCAAGCGCCTGCATCGCCGCCAGCAACTCACCCACGCCGCGACCACCACCGCCCACGCGCTGCGCGGTGGCGATGGCGGCGGCTCCGGCCAGGGGCCGAGCCTGCGCGATTCCGATTCATAAGGAGAACTGACCATGCGATTCAAGAAACCGCAGGTGCGCTACGCCGACACGCCGCAACCTGCCACGCCGTACCAAGCTGCCGGCCAAGTGTGGGACGAGCGCATCGGCTCGCCGCGCGTGCAGGCGAAGAACTGGCGCCTGATGGCCTTCGGCTGCCTGACGCTTGCGCTGCTGATGGCCGGCGGCCTGGTGTGGCGCTCGGCGCAATCCATCGTGACGCCCTACGTCGTGGAGGTGGACAACGCGGGCCAGGTACGCGCCGTGGGTGAAGCCGCCACGCCATACCGGCCCAACGATGCGCAGACCGCGCACCACATCGCGCGCTTCGTGACGCTGGTGCGCTCGCTGTCCATCGACCCCATCGTCGTCCGCCAGAACTGGCTGGACGCCTACGACTACACGACCGACAAGGGCGCGGCCGTGCTCAACGACTACGCACGGGTCAACGACCCGTTCGCGCGCATCGGCAAGGAGTCGGTGACGGTGCAGATCACCAGCGTCGTGCGCGCCAGCGACACGTCTTTCAACGTGCGCTGGACGGAACGCCGCTACGTCAACGGCGCCGCGGCGGGCTTGGAGCGGTGGACGGCCGTGGTGTCCATCGTGCTCCAGCCGCCGCGCACCGAAGAACGCCTGCGCCAGAACCCCCTGGGCATCTACGTCAACGGCCTGTCATGGAGCCGCGAACTGGATTCTTCCGAAGGAGCCAAGCCATGAATGATCTTTTCCGTAAATCCGCCTTGCCGGTGATCTTGCTTGCCCTGGCGGGCTGCGCTACGCAGGGCAAGCCACCGCCGACCATCTCGCTCGATGAGCCGGTGCAGGCCCAGCCGCTACCCGAGCCACCCACGCCGGTGGAGGTGGTGGCGGTGCCCGAGGTGCTGCCGATGCCGGCGCAGTTGAAGCCATTGCCCGAAGCCGAGGACGCCAAGCCCACGCCGGAGCCAGCCGACGAGAAGGTGCGCGTCTCACGGGCCAATGCCGAGGCGCGCGTCGCACCCACGCGCGAGGGCTACGTCAACGCGATTCAGGTGTGGCCCTTCACCGATGGCGCGCTCTACCAAGTCTATGCGGCCGTGGGCCGCGTGACCGTGGTTTCACTCCAGCCGGGCGAGGAACTGGTGACGGTGGCGGCGGGCGATACCGTGCGCTGGATCGTGGGCGATACGTCGAGCGGCAGCGGTGCTGACCTGCGCGTCAATGTGCTGGTCAAGCCGATCCGCTCGGGCCTCAAGACCAATCTCGTCATCACCACCAGCCGCAGGACGTACCTGCTGGAGTTGGCTTCGACGGAAAAGACGTGGATGGCCTCGGCTTCTTGGGAGTATCCGCGTGACCGGATGCTGGCCTTGCAGCGCCAGGCGCAGGCGGCCAGCGCCGCCGCGCCGGTGGACTCCGGCTTGTCGCTGGAAAACCTGCGCTTCCGCTACGCGGTCAGCGGTAGCAACCCGCCGTGGAAGCCGCTGCGCGCCTTCGACGACGGGCAGAAGGTCTATATCCAGTTCCCCGCCGGCATCGCGCAAGGCGAGCTGCCGCCGCTGTTCGTAATCGGGCCGGAAGGCGACGGGCAACTGGTCAACTACCGCTTCCGCTCGCCGTACTACATCGTGGATCGGCTGTTCGGTGCCGCCGAACTGCGCCTGGGCGGGGACAAGGGCGACGTGGTGCGAATTGAGCGCACGGACGGCGTTGCGCGGAGGAACTGACCATGAGCCAGGACGACACCCCCGACCTCGCCACGCCGCAGGCAGGCAAGGTCGCGCCGGAAGCGGTGGCGCTGCGCGCCCAGCCGCGCCCGGTCACTCGCTTGAACCGGCGCACGCTGGCCATCCTCGTCGGCGGCCTGTCGGTCGCCGTCCTTGGGGCCACGATCTGGTCGCTGCAACCGCAGCGGCGCGGTACGGGCGAGCAAACCGAGCTTTACAACGTCGATCGCGTCTCGAAGTCCGAAGGGCTGGATGCGCTACCGACGGAC
Organism: Stenotrophomonas bentonitica; assembly: GCF_013185915.1. Classification (NCBI taxonomy): domain Bacteria; kingdom Pseudomonadati; phylum Pseudomonadota; class Gammaproteobacteria; order Lysobacterales; family Lysobacteraceae; genus Stenotrophomonas; species Stenotrophomonas bentonitica. Next base: position 985,635 of record NZ_JAAZUH010000002.1, read on the forward strand.
TACTCGAAGCTGCCGCCAGCCTTGCCGCCCGATGTGCCCGAGCTGGGGCCGCCGTTGCCCGGCGACCTTGGCCCGGCCATCGTCGCTTCGCAGCAGCCGGTGACGCCAGGCTATTCGCCGCCAGGCCATGATCCCGAAGATGCCTTGCGCAAGGAGGCGGACGCGGCGGCGGCCTCGTCGGTGTTCTTCCGCTCGGGCGGCCAAGCGCAGACCGACGCCACGGTCGCGCAGGCGGCGCCGGGGGCTGCAAGCACGCTTGCGGCCTTTGATCCGCTCGCTGCTGGACCTGCCTCGACGGTGGCCCAGCCCGCCGACCCGACCGCCGTGCAGAACCGGCAAGACCAGAAAGAGGCGTTCCTGAAAGCCGGTTCTACGGAAACCCGCAATTCCGGCAATCTGGCGCTGCCCGCGTCGCCGTATCAGGTGATGGCCGGAACGGTGATCGCCGGTGCGCTGGTGACAGGCATCAAGTCGGACTTGCCGGGCGACGTGATCGCCACGGTGACAGAGCCAGTCTTTGACACAGCCACGGGCAAGTTCCTGCTGATTCCGCAGGGGGCGCGCATCCTTGGGCGCTACAACAGCCAGGTCAGCTACGGGCAGAGCCGCGTGCAAGTAGTGTGGAACCGGATCATCTTGCCCGACACGTCTTCGCTGACGCTCGACAACCTAGTGGGCACCGATCCGGCCGGCTACGCTGGCCTGGAGGATGACGTGAACTGGCACTGGAATCGCATCGTTGCGGGCGCGGTGTTGACGACGCTGCTGGGCGTGGGCGCCGAACTGGCCGCGCCGGAGAACCGGCAGGACGGCAACCGCATTGTGATTGCCGGGCGCGACAGCGCGCAGGACAGCATCAATCAGGTCGGCCAAGAGATCACCCGGCGCAACATGAATATCCAGCCGACGCTGACCACGCGGCCGGGCCTGCCGGTGCGCATCATCGTCAACCGCGATTTGGTGTTGCGGCCTTACCAGCCGATGTTCTTCCAACGGGGGGCGATGCAATGAGCACAACCAAGAAGCTGCGGCTCGGGCCGCTGCCCAAGACCGAGAGCATCAAGCTGACCTTTGCGTGCCCGGTCAGCTTGAAAGCCGACCTTGACCGCTACGCCGCGCTGCACGCGCAGGCGTATGGCGAGACGGTCGATGCCATGACGCTGATCCCGCATATGCTGGAGGCGTTTATCGCTGGGGATCGAGGATTCCGGCGGGGCAGGGGAGATGACACCCGACCTTCTTCCCGCACGGCTATGCCGAAAGGGTGATTGTTTGGATTAGATTCCATTGTCGTATCCAGCCTACGATTGGTGGTTCCATATCAAATTGACGTTTTCTTGGAAAAGATATATATATCGTAGTATGGCTACGACTAATTCAAGCAGACTAAATGTGCTCTACACCCGGTTGGCACCGGGAACGCCGCTGACCTCGCTGGACTTGGCGGCGTTGGGCATCTCTGCTGACCTGGCTGTTCACTACGTCCGGGCAGGGTGGCTCAAGCGCCTGGCGCGGGGGGTGTTCTGCCGCCCCAACGATCCCCCGGCGCTTCATCCCAGCCTGCTGCTGTTGCAGCGCCAGTTCGAGGGGCTGCACGTCGGCGGCAAGTCGGCGCTGGACTGGTACGGTGTGCGGCAGTACGTAGCGCAGCAGCCGGTGCTGCATCTGTATGGCTGGAAGGCCGCACGCTTGCCGGAATGGTTCACGGAACGATTCCCAGCTGAATACCACCGCAAACGGCTGTTCGACGAGCAGCCGGCCGCCTTGTTGCACGTTGGCGCGTTCGAGAAGCGCAGCGGGGCGCCGCAGGTGTCCGCGCCGGAGCGCGCCTTGCTGGAACTGTTGAGTGAGGTTGGCGTGCGCCAGCCCTTACAGGAAGCCCGCGAACTGGTGGAGAGCGCCTATAGCCTGCGCCCCGACGTGTTACGCGAGCTGTTGCAACACTGCACAAACGTCAAGACCGTGCGGCTGTGCCTGCAACTCGGCCGCGAGGCGTCATTGCCCTGGGCGGCCAAGCTCGATCCGGCCGCGCTGCCGACGGGTAGCGACCGTCCCTGGGTGTCTCGATCGGCCGATGGCCTGCTGGTACTCAAGCCATGAACCAGACCTATCTCGATACCGCGCGCCTGCTGACGCAGGTCGCGCCGCTGGTGTTTGTTGACGATACCTTTGCCCTGAAGGGCGGTACGGCGATCAACCTGTTCGTGCGCGACATGCCGCGCTTGTCGGTCGATCTCGATCTGGTTTTTCCCGATCACACCTTGCCGCGCGACGAGGCACTGGCGCGCATCAACGAGGCCATCCGGCAAGCTGCGGAGCGGTTGAAGAAGCGAGGATTCCACACACACGCGCCAGCGGCAGCAGCAGGGGAAACCAAGTTGCTGGTGCGTCGCGGCTCGATTCAGGTCAAGGTCGAAGTCAACTTCGTCATGCGCGGCACGGTGCAGCCGGTGCGCCGCGCCTCGCTGACGCCGATGGCCCGTGACGTGTTGATGGCCGATCTGGAGATTCCGGTGGTGTCGCTGGAAGAAGTGTACGGCGGCAAGCTGGTGGCGGCGCTGGATCGGCAGCATCCGCGTGATCTGTTCGACGTGATGCAGCTCTTTGCGCACGAGGGCATCACGCCCGGCATCCGGCGCGCCTTCGTGGTCTATCTGGCCAGCAGCAACCGGCCGATCCATGAAGTGTTGTTCACGCCGCTGCGAGACATCCGGCACGACTACGAGCACAACTTCCAAGGCATGACGACCGAGCCGGTGCCGCTTGATGCGCTGCTCGACGCGCGAGAACGCATGGTGCGCGAAATCCAGCAGGGTTTGGACGACGACGAGCGGCGCTTCCTGCTGTCGCTGGCCGCTGGCACGCCGGAGTGGTCATTGCTGGACATCGCACACCTCGAACAACTGCCGGGCATCCGCTGGAAGCTGCACAACCTGGCGCAGTTGCAGAAGGCCGATGCGAAGAAGTTTGCCGAGCAAGCAGATGCGCTGGCCGCAAGGTTGGGGTAGGGGGATTCCTCAACACAAGCCGGCCTGACCCGCTAAAAAATGGACACGAAACCCAGTGACTTCTCCCCGCATTGCCGACCGATTTGCGTTCCATCGTTCTACGCCACAGATCACGGTCGATGAGTATGAGCGACGCCGCGTGATCGAACTCGGTGAGTGGGTGGCTGCGCGGGGCCGCATCTACCTCGACAAGTGCTTCTGGATTCACCTGCGCGCCGCACGCACGCTCGCGTCGAGTCCACCGGGAGCGGCGGATCTTTTGGATGCCCTCGTAGCTGGTGTCTCCAACGGGCAGTTGGTGTGTCCCATCAGCGATGTACTGTTTCTTGAACTAGGGCCTGTTAACACATTCTCAGTCCATCTGCGACAAGCACGAAGCTGATGAAGCCGAGGAACATGAGATCGAGTTTCTCGAAGCGCGAGAAGATGCGCCGGTAACCCTTGAGGCGACGAAACAGTCGCTCGACCTCATTGCGGCGCTTGTACATGGCCCGGTCGTATTCCCAAGGATCAAGGCGTTTGCTGGTCGGGGGCACGACCGGAATGAATCCCAGGTCCAGAGCAAGTTGGCGGGTTTCATTGCCTTCGTATGCCCGGTCCATGAGCAAATGAACGGGTCGGCTTGTCGCCCCGAGGCTGCTGAGCAAACGCCTGCCTTCAGGTGCGTCGTGCGCTTGTCCTGGCGAGAGGCAGAACGTCACGGCCGTTCGAGCATCCGCGGCAACCATATGAATCTTGGTGTTCCATCCGCCTCGGGACTTGCCGATGGACTGAGGGCCGTTTTTTTTAACGCTCCGGTGCCGTCTGGGTGGACCTTGATGCTGGTGGAGTCCAGCGAGACCGCCTCGATCTTGATGCGCACGACCTGGGCCCGCTGCAATTCCTCGAACATGCGATCGAGTACACCGGCCTTGGTCCAGCGGTTCATGCGCGTGTAGATCGTGTGCCAGTTGCCGAACCGTTTGGGCAGTCCACGCCACTTGCAGCCATGCTCGGCCACATAGAGGATGGCGTTGACTACCTGCAGGTTGCTCAGGCTGACATTGCCGCGCTGCTTGGGCAGACAGTGCTCGATGGTGGCGAATTGCTCGGGTGTGATCTCCATGCCAGAGATTGTCCCGCGCAGTCGCAGAAATCGCCATTAGTGTTAACACGCCCTAACTCCAGGAGCTTCACGATGCACCATCTTCATTCCCACCGCGCCCGGCAGCAACGTGCCACCACCATCGCCATCACGCCATCGGTCACCCGCTGGCACCCCGCGGCGCGAGCCGCTGGTTGGACACTGCTGGCCATGACGCTGACCGTCTTCGTGGTGTTCAGGCTCGGCTGACCACCGCCATCCACCGCTCTCCATAGCCCCTTAAGGCGGACCAAGCCAATGAACCACCCAGTTTTCCGGCACTACCCCCGCAACAGCCCTCAGGCCGCCGGGCGCATCCTGGCCACCGCCTTGCTGGCCAACGGCGACATCAAGGATGTCGAATGGCAGCGACTGGCCGACACGCAGGCCTTCGAACGGCTCGATCTGCATGGCCTGCAATGGCATGTCGTTCTGGACGAGTTGTGCCAGGACCTGATGACCGGTGTTCGCCCAGGGCGGGATATCCTGATCGACGGTCCGACGCTCGCCGCCTGGCTGGACGAGATCGATAACGTCGCGTTGCAGGCGCTGGTGATCAAGCTTTGCGCTCAAGTCATCGAGGCCGACGGCGAGGTGCACCCGGGCGAGTCGATGTTGTTGCGCGCGGCACTTGAGCGGTGGGTGCTGCCGATGGAAGACCAGGAGTGTGTCGAACCACTGGTCTACGGCCTCGACTTTCAGGTGGTGCCGCGCCCTGGCATCTCGATGCCGGGCTAACGTTCGATCAAGCATCAGGCGATTCCCCTTCCCCCATTCTCCATTCCCGAGGCCGGCCGCGCTGCAGCGCTGTCGGCCTTGTTGTTTGTCGAGCTGACCAACAAAGGTATAATTCCCGCAACAGCTTGTCTGCTGTGCGAAGAGAGAACAACATGAAATATGTCTACTTGGCCCTGCTGCTCGCCATGACGGCTGTCGTTTTTCTATTCAAGTTCCAGAACCTCGACACTGTGACCGTGCAGTTCCTGTCTGCGAGCTTGACGCTACCGCTGTCGTTGCTGCTGCTGGCGGTGTACGTGCTGGGCATGCTGACGGGAGGCACGCTCCTGTCCATGGTTCGCAGCTGGGTGCGCGGCGCCACCTCGAAACCTCCCTTGAGCAACTGAGCCATGGCGACTTTGCGGCAATGACTTTTCTTCTGTTCGCGGGGGGGCTCCTGGCCTTGGTTGCCGGCGCCTTCATCCTCGTGCGCGGTGCGTCGCTCCTGGCATTGCGCCTGGGTCTGTCGCCGCTGGCGGTGGGTCTCACGGTGGTGGCTTTTGGCACCAGTGCACCGGAGTTGGCCGTGACAACCGGCGCAGTGCTGGCCGGGCAGGGCGGGCTGGCGTTGGGCAACGCCGTGGGTAGTAACATCTTCAACGTCCTGTTCATCTTGGGCGTGGCCGCGCTCATCACGCCACTGGCGGTGCACAGGCAAGTCATTCGGCAGGAAGCGCCGATCATGATCGGCGGCGCGGTGTTGCTCATCGTCCTGGGCCTGGACGGTTCGCTGGGGCTGTTCGACGGATCGCTGTTGCTCGGCCTGCTGATGGCCTACACCGCGTTCCTGGTCCGGCAGTCGCGCGCGGAGCCGGCCGCGACCGGTCCCGACGAGTACGCCGACACACTGCAGCCGGCCAAGGCGGGGCGGTGGGACGCCCGGCTGCCGGCACAGCTCGGTCTGATCGTCGCCGGGCTGGTGCTGCTCGTGCTGGGATCGGATTGGCTGGTGCAGGCGGCAGTCATCTTCGCGCGTGCACTCGGTCTGTCGGAGGTGATCATCGGCCTGACCATCGTCGCCTCGGGCACTTCGCTGCCGGAGGTGGCGGCATCGGTAGTGGCCAGCCTCAAGGGCGAACGCGACATCGCCGTGGGCAACGTGGTGGGCAGTTGCGTGTTCAACCTCTTTGGCGTCGTTGGCCTGGGGGCCGTCGTGGCGGCTGTGGGCACCGGTGCCGCGCTGCCGCTGCCGCCGGACGTGGCCCGGTTCGATCTGTGGGTCATGCTCGCCGCACTGGTGGCTTGCCTGCCGGTCTTCCTGACCGGTCGCGAGATCGCCCGTTGGGAGGGCGGCCTGTTCCTGGGCTACTACGTCGCGTATGTGGCCTACCTGGTGCTGGCGGCGCAGCGCCATGACGGCGTCCAGGCCTTCGGCGACGCGATGCTGGGGTTCGTGGTGCCGCTGACCATCGTCACGCTGGGCGTGACGATGTTGCGGCGGGCGGGGCGCTGAGCGTGGGCACGCCGCTTCTGAGCTCGGCGGCCGATGGCGGCATGGGGCTGGCCTCTCGTGCCGCCTTCACGGTGCTGCCTCTGGCTGCGCTGGGTGTCGTGGTGGGCATGTTGTTGTGGCTGCCGCTGCCTCTGGGGGGTGCGCTCGATTGGATACCGGCGCTGGGCATCTCGCTGGCCTGGCGCATTGACGGCCTGGCGGTGCTGATGCTGCTGATGATCACGGGTGTGGGCAGCGCGGTGTTCGTCTACGCAGGCGGCTACTTCGCAAGCCACCCGGGGCAACGGCGGCTGTTCGTGCAGCTCACGCTGTTCATGGTGGCGATGATCGGCTGCGTCACTGCTGACAATCTGTTCACGCTCTTCCTGTTCTGGGAAGCCACCAGCGTGCTGTCCTTCCTGCTCGTCGGCTTCCACCATGAACGCGCGGTCAGCCGCAAGGCGGCGCAGCAGGCGCTGCTGGTGACAGGCACCGGCGGCCTGGCGCTGCTGGCGGGCTTGATCCTGATCGGGCAGGTGATGGGCACCAGCACCATCAGCGTGATCGTCGAACGCCTGCCGGCCACCGCGCCCACCCCGCTGCTGACGGCGGGTGTCCTGTTGGTGATCGTGGGCGCCTTCACCAAGAGCGCGCAGTTCCCGTTCCACTTCTGGCTTCCCAACGCGATGGCCGCGCCAACACCGGTGTCGGCCTACCTGCATTCGGCCACGATGGTGAAGCTGGGTGTGTACCTGCTGGCGCGGCTGGACGCCGGCCTCGACGACTGGCTGCTGTGGCAGGTGCTGCTGCAGGGCGCGGGTTCGATCACCGCCGCCTGGGGCATGGTGCTGGCGCTGCGCGAGCGCGACCTCAAGCGCATCCTGGCCTGGTCGACGGTGGCCACGCTGGGCACCTTGGTGGCGCTGGTGGGCATGCCAGGCGAAGGTGCTGCGGTGGCTGTGGGCGCGCTGCTGCTGGCGCATGCGCTGTACAAGGCGCCGCTGTTCTTCGTCGCTGGCAATGTCGATCATGGCACCGGCACCCGCATCATCGACCGACTGGGCAACCTGCGCCACGCCATGCCGTGGACCGCGGCGGCGGCGGCGCTGGCCGGCATGTCGATGGCCGGCATCCCCTTGTCGTTCGGCTTCGTGGTGAAGGACCTGATCGGCGACGCCAAGGCGGCCGACAACGTGCTGGCTTTCGCGCCGCTGGCCAACACGGTGTTCTCGGCCATCGCGGTGGCCGTGGCCGGTGTCGCCGCCGTGCGCGTGTTCTGGCACCGCGCGCCCGAGCCCGCGCTCACCGGCGTGCATGAGGCCGGTCCCGCGCTGGTGCTGCCGCCCATGGTGCTGGCCGGCTTCGGCGTCGCGCTGGGGCTGTTCCCGGCCTGGGCCCAGCCGATGGTAGAAGCTGCGGGGGTGGCCATGACCGCCGGCGACGGCCCTGTGCTGGCGCCGCTGGCGCGGGCACTGCTGGCAGAGTCGCTGACCTTTGCCACCACGCTGGCGCTGGGTGCGATCGTCTATCTGCTGTGGGACGTGCTGCACCGCATGGTGGATGCGGTTGCCCCGCGGCTAGCCACCTTCGGCCTTGCCAGGCTCTACGAACGTTCCCTGGACTGGATTCCGCGTCTCGCTGCGTTCAGTACGCGGGCGTTGCAGCACGGACGCTCGCCAGGTTACATGGCCGTGGCGGCGGCCGCGGCGGTGCTGGCCATCGGGCTCCCGCTGGTGGCAGCCGCGCCCACGCTGGCCTGGCCGGCCTGGTCTGCGCCGCCATTGGGCGTGGCCGGTGCCGTGCTACTGATCGCTGTCGGCGCCATGGCGGCCGCCACGCTGAAGGACCGCCTGGTGCTGCTGCTGGGTGCCGGTCTCGTGGGCTACGGCAGCGCAGTGCTGTTTCTCTTTGCGGGGGCGCCGGACGTCGCCTTCACACAGGTGGTCGTTGAGACGGTGTTCGTCATCGTCGTTGCGGCGGTGCTGTTGGCGTTGAAACGCCAAGGCAAGGCCATGAGCGTGCCCGAGCCGGTCTGGCGTCCGATGGCGCTCGTGCTGTCGCTGGCCTTCGCCACCGTGCTGACCGCGCTGCTGCTGGCCGCCGTGGCGCTGCCCTTCGACGACACGCTGTCGCGCTGGTTCGGCGAGCACAGTGTGCCGGCCGCGCAGGGCCGCAACGTGGTAAACGTGATTCTGGTCGACTTCCGAGCGCTGGACACGCTGGGCGAGATCACGGTCGTGATGCTGTCGCTGCTGGCGGCGGTGCCGCTGCTGCGTGCTGTGCGCACCCGGCGCGACACGGAGGCCGGACGATGAACCGCCGGCTGGTCATCCTGGAGGTAGTGGCTAAGCCCCTGTACGTGGTGATCCTGGCCGCGTCGCTGGTGGTCCTGCTGCGCGGCCACAACGAGCCCGGCGGCGGCTTCATCGGCGGCCTGCTGGCGGTGACCGCCAGCGTGCTGTGGGCCGTCGCGCACGGACCCGATGCCGCCACGCAGCGCCTGCCGCTGCGCTCGCCGGTGCGGCTTGCGGCGCTGGGCGTGCTGGTCGGCGCGCTGTCGGGCCTGCCGGCCTGGCTGATGGGCAAGGCCTACCTTACGCACCTGTGGGCCGGTGTGCCGCTGGGCTTCACGACGCTGCCGGTGTCCACGGTGCTGGTGTTTGATCTCGGCGTCTACCTGTGCGTGTGGGGTGCGCTGGGGGGTTATGCCATCGCACTGCTCGACAGCGACGAGGCGGAGGAGGGCGCGCAATGATCTGGGCCGTCGCCTTCGCGCTCTGGATCACGTTGACCGCAGGGCTGTACCTGGCGCTGTCGCGCGACGTGCTGCGCTGCGTGGTGGGCCTGGCGCTGCTGGGCAGCGCGGTGAACCTGCTGCTGCTGGCCGCGGGCCGCCTGGGGTCGGCGCAGCCGGCGGTGATCGAGGCGGGCGGCCGGGTGCTGCAGGAGGCGGCCAACCCGCTGCCGCAGGCGCTGGTGCTGACCGCCATCGTGATCGGGTTCGCGCTGATGTGCTTTGCGCTCGTGCTGGTCATGCAGTTGGTGCGGCGCGTCGGCACCGACGATGCGCTGGCGCTGCGGCTGGTGGAGCCCGAGCCGGCGGACCCCGTGAAGCCGCCGCTGGCCTTCGATGCCGTCCATGCCGACGACGATGCGCGGCCGCAGAGGGCCGACACGTGAGCATCGTCGCCACCGCACCCGTGCTCGTGCCGCTGGCCACCGCGGGCCTGACGGCGCTGTTCTCGGGCCGGTCCCGCACGCAGCAGGCCATCAGCTTCGTCGGCGTCCTGGGCTTCCTGGGGGCGGCGGTGACGCTGCTGGCGCAGGTCAGCGCCAGCGGCCCGGTCGGCGTCAGCTTCGGCGATTGGCCCGCGCCCTACGGCATTCAGTTCCGCTTCGACGGCCTGTCCACCGCCTTGCTGCTGTTGACGGCGCTGATGGGCCTGGTCACGCTGATCTTCCTGGGCAGCGACGCCGACCCCGGTCCGCGCCACCGGCTGCTGCTGCCGCTGCTGCACGGCACGCTGGCCGGCGTGGCCGGTGCCTTCAGCACCGCCGACCTGTTCAACCTCTATGTCTGGTTCGAGGTGATGCTGATCTGCGCCCTGGGCCTGATCGCGCTGGGCGGCCGGCGCGACCAGCTCGATGCCGCCTTCAAGTACCTGGGCCTGAACCTGTTCGGCACGCTCCTGCTGCTGGCCGCCATCGGGCTGCTCTATGCCGCCACAGGGCAGCTCAACTACGGCGGGCTGGCACTGGCGGCGCGCCAGCTCGACCCGGCCCTGCTGCACACGTTGCTGGCGGCGCTGACGGTGGGGCTGCTGCTGAAGGCCGGGGCTTTTCCGCTGTATGCCTGGCTGCCGGCGTCCTACCCCACGCTGCCCGCGCCGGTGCTGGCCCTGTTCGCCGCGCTGCTGGGCAAGGTGGCGGCCTACGCCGTGCTGCGCATGCTGGGCGACGTGTTCATGCCCGAAGGTGCGGCGCTGTACGAGGTGCTGGGCTGGGTGGCGGTGGCCACCATGGTGGCTGGTGTGCTGGGCGCGGCGCACCACTGGGACATACGGCGCATCCTGGCCTTCCACAGCGTCAGCCAGATCGGTTACGTGCTGCTGGCGGTGGCACTGGGCGGCCCGGCCGGCCATGCCGCGGCGCTGTTCTACACGCTGCACCACAGCCTGGTGAAGGCCAGTCTGTACCTGACCGCCGGCATGGTGGCCAGCGTGGCCGGCAGCTACGACCTGCGGCGCATCGGTGGCCTGGCCGCCGCACGGCCGATGCTGGCGCTGCTGTTCGCGGTGATGGCCTTGTCGCTGGTAGGCATTCCGCCGCTGTCGGGCTTCTGGGCCAAGCTGCTGGTGCTGCAGGAGGCCTTTGCACAGGGGCGCTACACGTGGGCCGCGCTGGCCCTGCTGGTGAGCGTGCTGACGCTCTACTCGATGATGAAGATCTGGACCGAGGCCTTCTGGAAGCCCCATCCCTTGGCCGATGCGGAAGGTGTATGGCCAGCGCGGCGCGTGGCGCTCGCACCGGCCTGGGCGGCGACGGTCAGCCTGGCGGCCGTGACGCTTGCGATCGGATTTGCACCCCAGACACTGATCGAGTTCGCGCAGGCCGCGGCCGCGACGCTGGGCCGGAAATGAACCGCAGGAGCCGCCACATGAATTGCCGTGCCGCATGAACAAGCTCACCGCCGCCGTCCTTTTGCCACTGCGCTTTGGCTGGGCGATGCTCGCCTCGGGCGTGCAAACGGTTGCCGCGATCATTCGGCGCGGCCTGGTGATCGGCACGCCGCCTGTGGCGACCTTCGTGCGCATCGGCTTCGCGCCGATGAGTCCACAGGGCGCTGCGCTGCTGGGCTGCATGATCTCGCTGACGCCGGGGACGACGGTGATCGACATCGACCTGGTGCGCCGGGAGATGGTGCTGCACGTGCTCGACGCGAACAACGCGGCGGCTGAGGTCGACGCCATCCGGCGCGACTTCGAGCCGCCGCTGCTGGCCTGGTTTGGAGAGTCGGCATGAACGGGCTGCTGAACGCGGCCTCGGTGGGCTGGGCCACAGCGGTGCTCACCTTGCTGGCGCTGTGCGCGACCCTGATCGCCACCGTGCGCATCGTGCGCGGGCCTCGGCATGCGGATCGCGTGGTGGCCCTCGACATCTTCCTGGCGGCCGCCGTGGCGCTGTGCGTTGCGGCCTCGCTGGCCACCCGCCGCACCGTGTTCCTCGACGTGGCCATCGGCCTTGCGCTGGTCGGCTTCGTGGGGACGGTGGGGTGGGCACGCTTGATCGAGCGGTCGGCGCCGTCCGATACGCAGGAGGAGCGGCGATGATGACGACCCTGGGCGGGCTGCTGCTTGCTGCTGGCGCGGTGTTGCTGGTGATCGCAGCCTGGGGCGTGATCGTGTTGCCCGATGCACTGGCCCGCCAGCACGCGGCGACGAAGGCGGGCACGTTGGCGCTGACACTCGTGTGCGTGGGCGCCTTGCTCGTGGCCCAGGACACGGCCTGGACCTGGCGGCTGCTGCTGATCCTGGGTTTTCTGCTGGCGACCTTGCCGGTGGCTTCTCACCTACTGGCACGGGCTGCAGTGCGCGAAGGGGGTCTGGCTCAAGCGGTCGACGCGGCGGAGTTCGTCTCCAACACGGACTGGGACGGAACGCCTGACTGAAACAGGTGTTCCGTCAGCGCCTGATTAAACTCAGCCAAGAGCGTTGAATTGCTGCCGTTCAAATCAAGCTGCCAGTTATTCTGAACAACGAGCATGCATACACCGAAGTCGCGGGGGTTTCGGTGACGAGACTGACGAACTGGTTGTCGGTATAGAAGTCCCCGGCAATATGGGGTCTGGTGTAGGCGGCTACGAGGGAAACCTTGGTCGAGCGCATGGCTGGCGCCACCTGTACGTACTGTGCTTTGGCCCGCTGGGTCGAGGTGTATTCATTGCTTTCGTTTGTAGCTTGTTCTTTGACATCGGTGGTTCTCGCAGAACTTGATGTTGTTTGGTGCGAGAGATTGGCGTTCGCGTCTCGGCGTACCTCCGTCGGGCTCTGCGGGCTGCGCCCCGCGCCCCTGCGGGTCGCAGCCATTCGGCTCCGATCTCTGACGCGCTCCGGCCGTCGGTGGGCCCCCGGCCTGCGCGCTGCGCTTGCCTGTTTCGTGCCTGCTTGTGTGGTGGGGCTGGCTTGCTGATCCCTTCATCCTTGCACACCGTTCTCGCTGTCAAGGTCTGCGCGTCCTGTGGTCGCTGGCGGCCGTTCGGCCGTCTTCGAACCTGTGACCGCTGCGCTGCGGCGTGCCGTTTCCGGTCTCGGGCAATCCCGCCCGATCACCGGAGTTGGTCATGGACGACAAATCACACGTTTCGCTGGAGCAGCAGCTTTGTCTGGTGTGCGGCACTGCTTTTGATACCGGCAACATCTTGCTCGACCGGCGCCTGCGCGCGAGCATGAAGCACCACACGACGACGGGCTGGGGGCTGTGTCCCAAGCACCAGCGCCTGTTTTCGGAGGGCTTCGTGGCCTTGGTCGAATGCGATCCGCAGCGCAGCGGAACGCCGTCGGGTTCGGGCCTGATGAAGCCTGATCAGGCGTACCGCACCGGGCGGCTGGCGCATTTGAAGCGGGATGCCTTCGCCCGGGTGTTCAACGTTCCGGTCGCGGCCGAGCAGCCGTGTGTCTTTGTCGAGCTTGGCGTGATCGAACAACTGCAGGCGATGGTGCCTGCGACAGATTGACGCTGCGTTGAGGCCTTGTGGCGCCGCCCCGTACATCGCGGGAGCGGCGCTTTTCTGATGCTGTGCTGCGCTGTTGGGGTTGACCCTCAACCCAATGGGCCGACCCCTTTCTCTCCGGCAGTGCTGCGCGATTCGCACCCCCTGCGCGCCGGTTTCACCGGCTTGCCTGGCCTTTGCGGGCGCTCCCCCCGTCAAGGGCCGCTGCGGCGCCCGTGTCCTCGGCTGCGCCTGCGGGCCGCGCCAGCGCCTTCGCTTCCTCCCTTGACGGCGCACCCGCGCCGGCCCCAGCTGCTGCCCATGGCCGCGAAGGGCTTCGCGGCCCCTGCGGAGCCCAACACCCAAGGAGAGCGCCCATGCACAGCAACGACTGACTTCCCAACCTTTTCACTATGTCTTCCATTGTTTGAACAAGGTCCCCTTGTGGGACAGGAGATTTCACATGAACACCGTTACCGAGGGTTGGCCGTTAATTCGGGAAAAGTCCGACAATCTTCGGTAACCGATTGTCGCTGCAGCAATTTCGCCACCGCAGATCAGTGAGACGTTGTGTTCCTTCGCCGCGCCGCTGGCGCCCATTACTTCAGAGGAAGGTCTTGGGTCGCCTCTTCGGCTGCAGGCGGACGCACGCGACGCTTGCCGGTGCGCTCGACGGGCTCCGTCGCCGGCGTCAATGTCGCATCACGCTGAGCCCACGCGGCCTGCATGCCTTCAAACCGAGCCTGGGTTCGCTCGCGTTCGAGTTCGGAATCGCGTAGCTCTCGGCGCGTTTGCTCAAGTTGCGATCTCGCCTGGTCCAGGTGGGACTGCAGCACCTCTGCGTCTGTGATCGCCTTTGCCGTTCGCTGTTCGAGGGATGTCACTTGTGCCGGAAGCGGTCGCAAGGATTCCAGTTCTTCACGAGCTTTGCGGACCTCGCGTTCGGCCTCCGTCAACGCCTTCTGCTGGTGCGTGGTCTGTTCAAGCAGGCGGCCGTTATCACGATTGAGTCTCAGCAGCTCCGCGTTCTTGGCGGTGACCTGGTCCGCGGCCTGGCGGAGTTCGACCTGCAACGCCTGAAGGGCCTGTTCGTGCTGACGTTGCTCGCGTGCCCTTTGCTCCTGCGCCTGGGCCCGGAAGTGGTCAACGTCAGCGCCCACGACGAGCCGCGCAGCCCCGAGCAGAAGCGCCGTGCGATGAGCTGGGCGCAACGGCTCAAGCGGGTCTTTTCCATCGACATCACCACCTGCGCCCACTGCGGCGGCGCGGTACGGATCGTCGCCAGCATCGAAGAACCCACCGCCATCCGCGCCATCCTCGCCCACTTCGAGAAACACGGCGCGCTGGAGCAAGCGCACTACCGGCCCGCACCGCGCGCCCCGCCGCCGGCCGCGTGATGAGGTGCCGGCCACACAGCCGGCAGCCAAGCCAGAGTCCGATCCGATGCGGCCACGACCCCGCAGGGCTGCGCTCGGCCCTGTGCCGGGATTCGGTGAGAAATGGCTACGCACTGAGCCGCTGCGTGGCCCCGCGATGTCGAAAACCCACGCATGAACCCCCGATCTGTGCCCGATCTGTGCCCAAAGCGGCGCTTGCGCGGCCGCTTCCTACCCGCCAGACTCGCAAAAAAGGGCGGTTGAACTTCCTATACCCGCTTCCGCATCGCCGGCCGGCTGAACTACGCCGACACCGACGACCATCGCGACCGCCTGGCGAACGCGCGCTTCATCGAAGGCAACGCCGGCTTCGCCTGGCGGCCGTGGGATAGCGCGCGCTGGGAAATGTTCGGCCGCTACACCTACCTGTACGACCTCTCCAGCCTGGGCCAGCGCGAGCAGGACTACGACCAGAAAACCCAGGTGCTGTCGGTGGAAGGCGTCTACCGCCACGACCAGCATTGGGAAGTGGCCGGCAAGCTCGCCCGGCGCGAGGGCGAGGTGCGCTACGGACGCGGCAGCGGGCCGTGGTTCGACTCGGCCACCGACTTCGCCGCGCTACAGCTGCGCTACGAGGTGGTCTACGCCTGGCACGCGCTGGCCGAATACCGCTGGCTGGACGTGCAGGCCGGCGGCACGCGGCAGGGCTGGCTGGTCGGACTGGACCGCGACATCGGCAAGAACTTCCGCATCGGCGCCGGCTACAACTTCACCGAGTTCAGCGACGACCTGACCGACTTCGACTACGACCACGAGGGCTGGTTCCTCAACATGGTCGGGATGTACTGAGGGTGCCGGTCCACGCAAGACCGTCGACGTTCAGCCGTCCACGGTCTCCTCGCCGCCATCCTTGGACAGCTCTTCGGCCCGGCGCTCATCCAGGTGGCGCTGCAGGCGGGCCACGTCTTCGGGCGACCAGTCGTCGATGCCGGTGACTTCCAGCCAGGCGTTGATGTAGTGCGATGGCGCGTAGACGTGGCCGAAACCCATTGGTGCGCTCATCGACAGCGAAGTATCCATTGCCATCTGCATCATCGTCACGACCGGATACCAGCGCATCGCCGGGGATACGTCCGGCGGGCGCGGGGCATCGAGCAATTCCGGTTCGCGGAAGAAGCTGTGACGGTCGAAGAACGTCACCGCGTCGCTGCCGTACTGCAGGTAGACCACGCGCATCGGGCCCCACGGCGTGCCGGGCGGGGTGGAGCTGCCGTCCTGGTTCATGAAGCGGACGAACGAGCCGTCCTGGAACTGCGGCAGCCACACCGGCGAACCGGGATTGCGCGAGCGGGTCAGCCCGGCCCACTTGCTGGCGGCGAACGGAGGTCCGCTCCAGACCGCGCCATCGAATGGTTCGCCGAGCAGCTCGAACATCTCGAACGAGCGTTCCGAATTGAGCGCGCCCAGGCTCAGGCCGTGCAGGTACAGCTTCGGCCGCCGCTCGGGCGGCAGCGTGCGCCAGTAGCCGTAGACCTCGCGGAACAGTGCGCGCGCGGTGACCCCGCCTGTATCCGGATCCAGGAACAGCGTCAGCGGACTGGACAGGTACGAGTACTGCACCGCGACGCTGGCCACATCGCCGCGGTAGAGATATTCGATGCCGTCGATGCCGGACGGGTCGACCCAACCGGTGCCGGTCGGAGTGATGATGATCAGCGCCTTGCGCTCGAAGCCGCCGACGCGCTTGAGTTCTTCCAGCGCCAGCTGGGCGCGCTCTTCGGGCGTGTCGCCGGTGGGCAGGCCCGCGTACACGCGCAGCGGCGCCTTGGCGCCGGGACCGGCGTAGGCGGCGAGTTCGTCGGCGGTGGGGCGGGCATCGACGTAGCGCCGGCCCATGCGCCCGAGCTGGTTCCAGGCCACTAGCGACTGCGCGCTGCCGGGGCTGTCCCATTCGGTCGGCGGCGGCATGTCGGGCGGGATCAGTGCATCGGCCTGGCGATAGGAGGCGTCCAGGGTGTCCAGCAACGAGGACAGGATCACGCCGTTGACCAGGCCCACCAGCAGCAGCACGCCGGCGATCGCACCGACCACGTGCGCGATCCGTCGCGGCACCTTGCGGGTGACCAGGCGCATCACCGCCTTGATGATCATCAGCGCGATGCGGCCCAGCACGACCAGCAGCAGCGCCACGACCGCCGCACCCGCGAGTACGCCCAGGATGCGCGATGGACCGGCGGGAGCCAGGTGCATCAGTTCGCGGACGATGTTTTCCCAATGCTGGCTGCGCCAAAGCGCGAGCGCGGCGATGACCGCGCAGGCGACGACCGCGATACGGCGGCGACGCGGCTGTCCCGCCGGCCCGGGGAGCGGCAGCTCCAGGTATCCCCACAGCCAGCGCAGCAGCACGCCCAGGCCGTAGCCGGCGGCCAGGCACATGCCCGACAGCACCGCCTGCGCGACCGTGATCCGTGGCGTGAGGCTGGGCGTGAGCGAGGCGGCGAAGAACAACGTCCCCAGCACGAGCCCGGTATTGCCAAGGCGCGCCAGCAGCGAACGCCGGAGCCGGGTGAACCAGCCATCGGATGTAGTACCGGAAGCGAGTGCAGCGTCGTCGTCCTGTTGCATCAAGTATCCCCTGCGAGTGGTCCCCTTGGGCCAATATACGGACACGGATAGGCGTTTTAACCGCATGAGGCCAAGTATCGCACCGCGGAAGCGCCATCAAGCCGGCTGAGACACTCGATTTTCCCGCCCAGGTGTCAGGTTCACCACCAGGGTTTGGCGTTCAGGAGAGTGATTTGCGGCGCTCGGCGTGTACCGGACGCAGAGCCAGTTCGCGGCAAGTCAAAATCGCCGCTTTGTTCATTCACCAACTGATGCGCTGATCGACCTCAAAGTCCGGTGCCGGTTGCGCCGCCAGGTCCCAGTCTGCTGGCTCGGTTTGCGCCCCGTCATCCATCTGCGCATCACTACAGTCATCCCACAGCGGTGGCCCGCGCGCCGGGGAGATGCGGGGTGGCTCTGAATCTGCCCCGATGTGGTCCAGGATGTGCCGGATGTCAGCGCTGTGCGTAAT